>CALEZI010000090.1 GCA_937928755.1 uncultured Rhodanobacteraceae bacterium
GGCTTCGCGGCCCGGCGGGCGGCGCAGCAGCAGCGAGATCTGGCGATAGGCCCAGGCCTGCTTGGTCAGATCGTCATAAATGATCAGCGCGTCTTCGCCGCGATCGCGGAAGTACTCGCCCATCGCGCAACCGGCGTAGGCGGCGACGTACTGCATCGCCGCGGATTCGGATGCCGAAGCGGCGACGATGATGGTGTGCGCCAGCGCGCCGTGCTCTTCGAGCTTGCGCACGACGTTGGCGATCGAGCTCTGCTTCTGCCCGATGGCCACGTACACGCATTTGATGCCGCTGCCCTTCTGATTGATGATGGTGTCGACGGCCAGCGCGGTCTTGCCGGTCTGGCGATCGCCGATGATCAACTCGCGCTGACCACGACCGACCGGGACCATGGCGTCGACCGACTTGTAACCCGTCTGCACCGGCTGCGACACCGACTTGCGCCAGATCACGCCCGGAGCGACTTTCTCGATCGGACTCGACAGCTTGGCGTTGAGCGGTCCCTTGGCGTCGATCGGATTGCCGAGCGCGTCGACGACACGACCGAGCAGTTCCGGACCGACCGGCACTTCGAGAATGCGCCCGGTGGTCTTCACCGTGTCGCCTTCACGCAGGTGCTCGTAGTCACCGAGCACCACCGAGCCGACCGAGTCGCGCTCGAGGTTGAGCGCCAGTGCGAAGGTATCGCCCGGCATCTCGATCATTTCGCCCTGCATGACGTCGGCAAGGCCGTGAATGCGCACGATGCCGTCGGAAACCGACACGATCGTGCCTTCGTTGCGCGCCTCGGCGGCGGATTTGAACTTCTCGATACGCGACTTGATGAGGTCGCTGATCTCGGAAGGATTCAGTTGCGTCTGCATGGCGGAAGGTCCAAATGAATTTGAATTCTGGCGGCCAGCGGCGCGCGCCTGAGCGAGCACCGGTGGCCAGTATTAGCAGCAAACCTGTTCAGGTTCGCATCCTTCCCCCTCCCCGATGTTCGGGGAGGGTTGGGGAGGGGTAAGGCAGAACCTCTGGGTAACGATCATGGTGGCCGGGGACTTCCTTCATTTCGAGCGTCTCCGTGCCATAACCGTTACGACGCGAGCTCGGTGCGCAGGCGATTCAGCTTGCCGCGCAGCGAGCCGTCGATGACTACATCGCCGGCTTCGACGATGGCGCCACCGATCAGATCGGCGTCAATGTGCACGTCCAGCGTGACCAGGCGATCGAAGCGCTTGGCGAGTGCGCCCGCCAGTTGCTGCTGCTGCGCCGGATCGATCGGCAGCGCGGTGCGCACGCGCACCTTCAGCGTACGCTCGTCGTCGGCGCGCAGTTCTTCGTAAAGCCCGGCGATCTCGCCAAGCAGCGAGAGACGCTGGTTGCTTTCGAGCAGCGCCAGGAAACGCGCGAAGCTGCCGTCGGCTGATTCACCCTCGGCGAGGAACAGCGAGACGCGATCGCCCGCCCCGAGTTTCGGGCTGCCGATCAGTTGCCGTACCTCGGACTGGGCCACTACGCCGGCGGCGAACGCCAGCTTGGCGGACCAAGCCGGCGCCGCACCCTCACTCTTGGCGAGTTCGAAGGCGGCGCGCGCATACGGACGTGCCAGGGTGATGGCGTTGCTCATCGGGCGATCTCGCTGATCAGATCGTCGAGCAGGGCCTTGTGCGCCGCGGCGTCGATTTCCTTGCGGATCAGGCGCTCGGCACCCTTGACCGCCAGTTCGGCGACCTTGTGGCTGAGTTCTTCGCGAGCGCGGTGGGCTTCGGTCGCGATCTCGGCAATGGCGACCGCCTTCTGTCGACTGCCCTCGGCAATCGCATCGGCCTTCGCCTTGTCGAGGATCGCGGCGTATTCCTTCTCGGCGCGGTCACGGATGCCCGTCGCTTCGCCACGCGCTTCGCGGATCACCTGATCCTGCTTTTCGCTCGCCGACGCCAGCGCACGCTTGCCTTCTTCGGCTGCGTTCAGGCCATCGGCAATTTTCTTCTGACGCTCTTCGATGGCGCCAATGATGTGCGGCCAGCCGAACTTCATGACCAGCCATGCCGTCGCGAAGAACGCGAGGCCCTGGATGACCAAGGTCAAGTTGATATTCATCGCTCTACTCCGTTACGGCGGCCGCTGGAGTGCGCCCGCCGGTCGATCGGGGACGGATTAACCGGCCAACTGCGACAGGAACGGGTTGGCGAAGATCAGCAGCAGCGCGATGGCGACGCCGATGATCGGCACGGCGTCCAGCAGGCCGGCGACGATGAACATCTTGGTCTGCAGCATCGGCGCGAGTTCCGGCTGACGCGAGGCGCCTTCCAGGAACTTGCCGCCCAGCAGCGCGAAGCCGATGGCGGTACCGAGCGCGCCCAGGCCGATCAGCAGGCCAGCGGCGATCAGCGTGTAGCTCATCACTTCGGCAATGAATTGGGTGTTGGCTTCCATGGTCGACTCCGTTGATTGCTTGCAGTT
Organism: uncultured Rhodanobacteraceae bacterium; assembly: GCA_937928755.1. Taxonomy (GTDB): domain Bacteria; phylum Pseudomonadota; class Gammaproteobacteria; order Xanthomonadales; family SZUA-5; genus JADKFD01. Next base: position 2,447 of record CALEZI010000090.1, read on the forward strand.
AAGGTGAAGGGGAAACGTGGATCAGTGGTGCTCAGCGGCCATGCTGAGATACACGATGGTCAGCATCATGAAGATGAAGGCCTGCAGCGTGATCACCAGGATGTGGAACACGGTCCAGACGAAGCCGGCGAGCAGTTGCACCGGCGCCAGCGCGTAGAACGAGAGCGAACTCAGCGTGGCGCCCAGCGTCATCACTGCGATCAGGATGAAGATCAGCTCGCCCGCATACATGTTGCCGAACAAGCGCAGGGACAGCGATACCGGACGCACCGCTTCTTCGATCACGCGCAGCAGCAGATTCGCCGGAGCGCCCTTGGGGCCGAATGGCGCGGTAAAGAACTCGCCGAAGAAGCCGCCCAGACCCTTGTGCTTGATGCCCATGTACTGGATCAGGAGGAACACGCACAGCGCCATGCCCAGCGTGGTGTTGAGGTCGGCCGTGGGCACCACGCGCAGGTAGTTGATGCCGGCTGCGTGGGCCGTCGCCGGCAGCAGATCGACCGGAATCATGTCCATGAAGTTCATCAGGAAGACCAGGCCGAAGATGGTCATCGCCAGCGGCGCGATCAGCTTGCTGTTGCCGTGGAAGGTCTCCTTGACCAGGCCATCGACCATCTCGACGACCATCTCGATCGCGCATTGCAGCTTGCCCGGCACGCCGGAGGTAAAGCCTCGCGCGACCTTGATGAACAGGAACAGGAACACCGCGATCATCACGAACTTGAAGAACACGCTGTCCAGGTGGATTGCCCAGAACGGGCCCTCGCCGACCTTGATCGTCAGGTGCGCCAAATGGTGCTTGATGTACTCCGTCATGCCAGCGGAGCCGCCTTCAGCGGAGATCATCGTCACGAGCTTATCCATAGCGTACTAATGCCCAAGTTCCTGCCAGTTGTGCCGCGATCAGGCCGGACAACAATCCACCCGCCGGCAGACGCAGCCCAATCAACCCAAGCGCGAACAGCGCAAACAACACCAGCCACTTCCACGCAGCGGCTCCATAGAACCGCCGCAGCAAGGTATCCACCCCGGCGACACCGCGCATCTGCAGCGCGGCGAAAACGCCATGAGCGACCGCCACCGAAGCAGCACCCCAGACCGACGCAATCGCCGTGGCGACCGTCATCGATGCAAGCATCGCGACCGCTGCGAGCAGCGCACCCGCCACCAGTTGCGTCTGCACGACTCGCCAAGCCAGATGCCGGGCTTTGGCGTAAGGATCGTGCACGCGTTTCACCCTGGTAGGTCGGCAGTGGACGGCATCCAGGGCCGGCCGAGAAATCAACGGGAGTATATGGGTCAGACGAAAGTGCCCGCAAGCCAAAGGCTCGCGAATTGAGCGGAATTCTGCGCCAGACGTGGAGCGACGGCTCTAAGACCTTGGCATGAGGCAAGCGCTCTGGCGAGCGCGGGCCGGTGCGCCACGGCTCGCTGCGGTTTCCGCCGCGACCTGCGCACGATTGAAGCGCTTGCTGCTGGCTTCTCACGCTCGGCATACTTGCTGGATTGTTGCGCACAGCGCAGCGTCACCCGCCCGGGGCCAGCCGATGAGCGAATCGAAACCGGTCTTCGTCGACCTGCCCGCAGGCAGTTTCGTGTTTCGCGAAGGCGACACCGGCTGCGATATGTACATCATCGAGACCGGTTCTCTGGAAGTGCTGCGCGGCGCGCGCGGCGCGACGCCGGTGGCCACCCTCGGTCCGGGAGATTTTTTCGGCGAGATGGCGATCCTCGAAGACCAGCCCCGCTTCGCTTCGGTGCGCGCCATCAGCGCGGCGCGCCTGCTGCGCGTCGATCGAGCGGCGTTTGCCGGCATGCTGCGCGAGAACTTCGAGATTGCCGTGCGCATCATGCGCAAACTGGTGGCACGCCTGCGACGCACCGAAGAGCTGCTGCAGGCGGCACAGTCGGAACTCGACGTCGTGCGCCGCGGCGGCGTTGTGGCGGCGCCGGACGCGCCGGCAACGGTTCCGCAGCCATTCAATATCGCGCGCGCCGCCGCTGCAACCCCAAGTCGCCGGGTTGCGCCGATCGATCCGAGCAAGATCGGCAAGCCGATGAAACTGGTTCACGTCGACAGCGGCAGCGAGTTCGCGCTCAGCGGCAACAAGTCGGAAATGCTGATCGGCAGGCCGGACCCGGTGACCGGATTGCTGCCCGAGATCAACCTCGGGCCGCTCGACGCACAGCGCAGCCTGTCGCGACGCCACGCCAAGATCGTCAATGAGGACGGTCTGATGTTCCTGCGCGAAGAAGTCGGAACCACCAACGGCACCTTCATCAACGACGAGCGCGTGCCCACCGGGCAGGCACGCCCGCTGTCGCTGGGCGACACATTGCGCTTCGGTTCGGTCGAATTGAAGGTAGAGTCACTGTGAACGGCGCGGCTCGCGGATTTCCCGCGGGCCACGGTGCCCCACTCAGCGCGGAGGTCTCATGGCTCTGGATCTGAATACGGTCGATCTCAGCGCGGTCGATGCATTGGCGGCGATCAAGGTCGAGCAGGACCAGCTCGGCGAGCGACTCAAGGCAATGGCCAGCCGCCGCGATCAGGTATCGGCGGAAGTTTACGAGCGCGTGCATGGCGACTACCGGCGTCGACTCGACGAACTGATGAATCAGGCTGCGCCGCTGAAACAGCGCGCCGGGGAAGCCTACCGCGGCTTGCGCTCGGAACTGGCGAACCTTGAGAAGGTCTTCACTTCAGCGCGCCTGGATCGCGAGGAACTCGATTTTCGCCACGCCCTCGGCGAATTCGACGAGACCGAGCTGAAGCAGCGGGTCAAGGCAGTCGACCTGCGCATCGAAGAGCACGGCAAGGCGCACGCGTTGGCGCTGTCGCTGAAGGAGCGGTTCCTGTCGGTGGTTGCCGGCGAGACCGAACTCGAAGCCAGCGACGACGATACCGCGCGGATGGACGCCATCAACGCGCCGATCGCGGCGCCAACAGCCGATGTTGCAGCCACCATTGTCGCGGCGCCGATCAGGCCCGCGGCTGCATCCGACGTGGGCGCCACCCTGGTCGGTCCGCCGCTGGCTCCTCCGCCGCCGGCCCCCGCTCCGCCCGCGACGGCCCCGGCAGCACCGCCGTCGCGCCCGGCTGCGCGCCCGCCA
>CALEZI010000091.1 GCA_937928755.1 uncultured Rhodanobacteraceae bacterium
GTAGAGCCGAGCTTGCTCGGCTTGGCCTGGCGAAGAGCAGCGGAGCAAGCTCCGCGCTACTCGAAGCAACGGCGCATCAGCTCTTGTAGAGCCGAGCTTGCTCGGCTTGGCCTGGCCAGGAGCAGCGGAGCAAGCTCCGCTCTGCAGGAGCGGCGGAGCCCGCTCCGACATGAACAGGCTACTCCCCGAGCTTCTGCAATGCCGCAAGCGCGCTCGGGAATTTGGGGTCGATCTCCAGCGCCTTGTGGTAATACTCGCGTGCCTTTTCCTTGTCGCCTTTTCTCGCGTAGGCATAACCGACGCTGTCCCAGGTGTTCGCCGACGTCGGATAAAGCACCGTGTTGAGCAGCAGTACCTTGATCGCGGCGTCGAAGCGGCCAAGGTCGGCGAGCGAGATGCCTTCGTCATTGATATAGCCCTCTGCGGCGGCATCGTCGCCCGCTTCCTGCAGCGTCCGATAGGCGGCCACCGCTGCTGAAGTGTCGCCCGCGAGCAGCAATTCGCGCGGCATCCGCACCTCGTCCGGCAGGCGCGGGTGGCGCTGGAACTCACCCTTGGCGAGTTCGAATGCCAGTTCCGGCTGGTCCTTGGAGTCGAGCCAGATGTTGACCGGCGCCTCGCGCTCGCGGCGCACAAATCGCGTATCGCCGATCGGCACCAGTTCGCTGCGTTCGTTGCCGGCGTATTGCAGGTAGAGCTTGCCGTCATCCAGCACCACGTTGACCACTTGCTCGCTGTTGTAGCGATAGCGCCCCGGCGCGATCTTGCGTGCCCTGCTGCTGAGCTCCACCGGTGTGTACTGCTTGAACCCCGGCCACGCGTACTCGAACGCAACCGCGCGCATCACTTCTTCCATGAATTGCGGCTGGTTGGCGTTGATCATGATGACCACGCCCTTGCCGGCCCGTTGATGCGCGATCAGATTGGCGCAGAAGCCCTCGTCCCAGCCGCCATGGGCGAAGTACTTCTCGCCGTTGTAGTCGGGCAATCCGAAGCCGAGACCATAAACCGCACCGGCGCGCCCCTTGAGCATGTCCAGGGCCAGCTCGCGGGTCAGCAGTTCGCTCTTGCCCTTCAACGCCCGCTGCATTTCGATGGCAAACAGCGCCAGGTCCTGTGAAGTGGTCCACAGACCCGCCGCCGCCATTTCCGGGTAGGTGTGACGTTTGCCGGGCACAGCGCTTCCATCCGGCAGCACGCCGGCGGCGGCGCGTTTGAGCCACTTGTCCGGCAGCGGGTTGTCGAAGGAACTGTCGCGCATGCCGATCGGCTTCAGCACGCGCTTTTTCATCAGCGCAGGGAAATCCTCACCGGTTGCCTCGGTCATCAACAGTTGTGCGACGGTGTAACCACCTCCCGAGTAACGCCAGATGCTGCCCGGCGGCGCCATTACGCGCACCGGCGCCGAGTTGGCCGGTGGCTCGCCATCGAGGATCTGCTGGATCGTCGGCAGCGGCGCGTCCACCGAATATCCGGCGAAACCATGCACACTCAGGCCGGCCGTGTGGCTCAGCAGATGTTCCAGCGTCACCGGCGTCGTCCGCGTGAATTCGCTGTCCGGAATCCGCCAGCCGACCAGCTGATCGTTGACCGGCTGGTCGAGGCTCAGCTTGTCGTACTGCACCAGGCGCATGGCGCCGAACGCCGCCACCGGCTTGCTGACCGAGCCGGCCTGGAACAGCGTGTCGCGGCGCACCCTGGCTCCGCTTTCGCGGTCGGCCAGACCATGCACGCGGGTCCAGGCGATGCCGTTGTCGTCGATCACCGTGATCGCCACGCCCGGCACGCCGTAGTGACGCATGCGCTCGGCGAGCGACCAGGTCTGGTCGCCAACGATGCTGACCGCCGGCCGTAGCCCGTGGTTGACGCGCTGAATGCGCTCGGCGAGTCCGTCGTCGGCACGCAGTGGGCCGCCGAGCGTCGCTGCGCCAAGCGCAATTGCGAAAGCGCCGAGGCGCGAGAGCGAATTGCGGACTGCGTGCATGGACATGCCTGCGAGGTAAGGGGTGACGCGAGCATAAGCCGCGCAGCGGCGCTACGCGGGGCTACAATCATTGGCGCAGGCCTCGGCAACAGGGACAAACGTGGTGTTGGTGGCATTGCTGATAGCCGGGACGATGACGATTGCCGCCGAATCGACGGTGGTCCATCGCTGCGTCGGCGCGGATGGCACACCGCGCTACCAGGACGCGCCGTGTGCCGCTGGCGACGCTGCCGACCGCATGGAGCTGAAGGCGCCCGAGGTAACGGCGCCGATAGCCGACGCCGCACCGGCCCCACCGCCGCAACCCGAAGCGCCGCTGGACCAGCCGCGACCACCACCGCGACCGCAGCTGATGTCCTGGCGCTGTGAAGTGGAAAACGGCGAAACCTACTTTCGCCACGACGGCTGCCCCGATTCGATCGTCGAACCGGTGGCCTACAGCACCGGATTTGGCGCTTTCGCAGGCCACGCCTATCTGCGCGTGTGGGCTTATCGCGTGCCGCGCGACGAGGCCTGCCGCGAGATTCGCCACGGCGCGCGCTTTGGCGACGAGCGCGACCAGCGGGCATCGCCCTATGAAAAGCTCAGCGGCAAGGATCTGTGCCGGTAGTGTGGGTTAGGTCCGGACGCAGTGGCTCTTGCGTGCAGAGCCAATCCATTGCAGTCGGCTGGATCTCACAGGCGGCATCATCGGCAGCACCGCGGCACTGCCAATGGAGCACCATGAGCACTTTCGTCCGCCTCGTCCTTCTGGCTGCCGTATTGCTGGCTGCCGGCTGCCGACAGCCGCCGCCTGCCCCTGCTGGCGATGCCAGCGCCGCGACCGTCGCCAGCAACCGGCCTTTCGCCGAGCGTGTCGCGGGCCCCGATGCGAGCGATTTCGACGATGCCCGCCGCGGCCTCATCGCCCGTCCCCAAGGCCAGGTCCTCGGGCCCGACGGCGTCGCGCTGATCGACTTCGACGCCTTCGAGTTCGTCGCTGGCGAGGCGCCGCCGACGGCCAATCCCAGCCTCTGGCGACACGCGCAACTGAACGCCGAGATCGGCCTCTACAAGGTCACCGACGGTATTCACCAGTTGCGCGGCTTCGACATCGCCAACATGACGCTGATCGACAGCAACAGCGGCTGGATCGTGGTCGACCCACTGACCTCGACAGAGAGCGCGCGCGCCGCATTGGCCTTCGCGCGCCAGCACCTGGGCGACAAGCCGGTCGCGGCGATCATCTTCACGCACAGCCACATCGACCACTTCGGCGGCGCGCTCGGCGTGATCAGTGCCGAGGAAGTTGCCACACGCGGGATTCCGGTGATCGCGCCGGCGGGATTCCTCGAGGAGGCGACCAGCGAGAACGTTTTGGTCGGCACCGCGATGGGTCGGCGCTCCGGCTACCAGTTCGGCAAGGACCTCGAACGCTCGCCGACGGGTCTGATCGATACCGGTCTCGGCAAGGCGGTGGCCTACGGCAGCTTCGGCATTCTGCCGCCGAGTCTGCTGATCGAACAGGCGAGCGAAACGCATGTCGTCGACGGCGTCGGGCTGGTGTTCCACAACGTGCCGGGCAGCGAGGCGCCGGCGGAACTGAGCTTCTCGATCCCTGAACGCAAAGCTTATTGCGGCGCCGAAATCCTGGCGCAGACCATGCACAACCTGTTGCCGGTGCGCGGCGCCAAGGTGCGCGACACGCTGCGTTGGGCCGGTTATCTGCAGGACGCGCTCGATGCGCTCGGCGACACCGAGGTCTATTTCGCGTCGCACAACTGGCCGATCTGGGGCAATGCGCGCATCGCCCAATTCATTCGCGCGCATCGCGACGTCTACAAGTACACCCACGACCAGAGCGTGCGCCTGATCAACGCCGGTTACACGCCGCGCGAGATCGCCGACGAAATCCGGCTGCCGGAATCGCTGCAGCAGCAGTTCGGCGCGCGCGGCTACTACGGCGACCTGCGCCACAACGTCAAGGCGGTGTACCAGTTTTACCTCGGTGCCTACGACGGCAATCCGGCCAACCTGAATCCGCTGCCACCGAGCGAGTCGGCGACGCGTTACCTCGAGCTGATCGGCGGCGCCGACAAGGCAGTGGCCGCCGCGCAGATCGCGTACGACCAGGGCGATTACCGCTGGGTCGCCGAGCTGTTGAACCAGGTGATGTTCGCGCAACCCGACCATCAGCCAGCGCGCGACCTGCTGATCCGCACCTACGAACAGATGGGTTACGCCGCCGAGGCCGCGACCTGGCGCAACAGCTATCTGACGGCTGCCGCGGAACTGCGCAACGGCCCGCCGAAGACCGGCGTCGATCGCAGCCGTTTCATCGACGTGCTCATGCACACCCCGGTGGAAAGATTCCTTGAGGCGATGGCGGCCGGGCTCAACGGTCCCGACGCCGAGGACGTGAATCTGACCATCAATCTGGTCCTGACCGACAGCGGCGATTCGTTTGTGCTGTGGATCGAGAATGCGGTGCTGCACCACCGTCGCGGCGAGCCGGTTGCCGACGCCAATGCGACGCTCAGATTGAGCAAGGGAATGTTCGTGCAGATGATGGCCGGCGCCGCGGGTGCCAGCGACCTGCTGCTCAGCAGCGAAGTCGATATCGACGGCAGTCGCATCGATCTTGGCCGCTTCTTCGGCCTGATCGACAAGGCGCCAGGAACCTTTGCGATCGTGACGCCGTAGGGTTGGTTGCTCTGGCTTCGGTAGGTCCAGACTTGTCTGGACGCTGTTGCACTTGCTTGGGTGCGTCCCCGGACCCGGTTGCATTTGTCGAAGAGAGCGTCCAGACAAGTCTGGACCCGCCAGAGCGTGGAATCTCCTGGCGGGGGTTCCACCCTTGTATCTGCATTCCGGAGGCCCGCCGGCAATTGCTGCCGGCGGGCGCGTGGATCAGTAGAAGAAGCCGTAGAGCGCGTCGACCACTTCGCCGGTGGCGATGTCAATCAACAGCACATCGTTCTCGACGCGAACCCAGTGGCAACCATACGGCGGCGCGGCCAGACCGTAATTGCTGTAGCTGACGTAATAGCTCGGCGCGTAATAGGCGCGCGGCAGGACCAGCCCGATGCTCCAGTAACTCGACCGATAGCCGCGCGGATAGTGATAACGGCTGGGCGAACGATAACGCGATCCGTTCCAGCCATGGTTCCAGCTCCGCCGCCAGTTGTTGTCGCGCCAACCGTTGCGCCCATGTCCGCGATTGTAGTTGTTGCCATAGCCACGATTATTGTTGTTCCAGCCGCTGTAGCCATGGTCGCGACCATTGTTGCCGTAACCGCGGCGATTATTGTCCCAGTCGTTGTTGCCATGACCGCGACCGTGGTTGTCCCTGCCGTTGTTGCTGCCGTAGCCGCGACCATCGTTTCCATGACCCGATCGGCCATTGCCGCGGCTCTGATCCTGGCTCTGCCCGCCATGGACGAACTGGCTCAGGCCCTGGTTCTGACGCTGAGTCTGTCCATATCCCTGGCCCTGACCGTATCCCTGGCCCTGACCATAGCGCTGGCCTTGCGCCTGACCCTGCCACTGGGGTTGACTCAAGCCATGAACCTGGCCACGCGCCTCGCCCTGACCACGACCGTACTGCTGCGGCGCCAATTCGCGACTTTCGCCACCGCGCCCGCCGCGGCCACCGTCGCTGCGCCCAAAATCACGGCCCTCGTTGCCGGAGCGGTTGCCGCCCGCGTAGCCACTCTCCTTGGAGCGACCTTCGCCACTGGCCTCCACGCGGCCTTCGTCGCGGCCACGACCCTGCGCCGACAGATCCGCTGCCACAACGGCGAGCAGCACACCAAGTGTTGCACCAAGCACACGATTCATTTCACACCTCACGAGCACACCGGGTACGGGCCGTTCGATCAATGTCGACGGTGTGTGCAGCTTGCGCGGAACAGTCTGAATGGAGAGCAAGAAATCCCAATGCGGTCGCGGGTCGTTCAGCTTCGCTTAGTCTGCCGCCGCGCTTTTCACAGGGGTCGTTCAGTTTCCGGAGGGTGGCGCCAGGACGAGGCATATGGGCTCACCCCGCCAGCGGTTTCACGTTGGCATTCAGCCGAAAGCGGTTGCGCGGATCGTACTGCGCCTTGATCTGCTGCAGGCGCGCGAGGTTGCCCTGGTAGTTCGCGTCGACGAAATGCTGCGCCTCGTCCGCGACTTCGTTGGTGTAGTAGCCGTTGGTGTGGCCTTCAACCGTCGCCCAGTAGTCCTTGATGTACTTCACGTGCGGCGCCGGATCGCTGGCCAGCGGCCAGGACACCACAGCGAACATGTTGTGCGATGCCGGGCGGTGCGGGAAGGCGGTGGCGTCAGTGGCGATGCGCGCGATGGCGCCACCCGCATGCTGGAAAAACACCGTCGTGCCGCGGTCCGCGTGCGCCTCGAAGCCATCCAGCAGCTTGCGCACGATCTCGTCGCTCAGGGTATCGATGAAACCCGACTTCAGGTACTCGCCGGTATTGCGCGCGTCGGTCTGGTCCCAGCTGCGCTGGATCGCGGCGTAGTCGACCGGCTTGATGCTGTCGGCGATCGGCTTGCCGAGCTTGCGCAGCGGCGCCAACACGGCGTCGGCCTTGCTCGCCGGACCGCTGAAACAGGCGTGGAAGACGAAACTGCCATCCTTGCCCTGTGGCGCATCCATGACCGCGTCGAGGTACAGATCATCGGGTGCGGCGAGACTGAAATCGGCGTAGAACTTCAGCAGTTCGCGCGCGCGCTTGAGCGGGAACACGATCTCGCCACCGACCACCTCGCGTTGCATCGGGTGCAGGTCGAACTCGAAGGCGGTGACGATGCCGAAGTTGCCGCCGCCGCCGCGCACCGCCCAGTAAAGGTCGGAATTCTCGTCACCGCTGGCGCGCAGCAGCCGCCCGTCGGCGGTGACCAGTTCGACGGCGCGGACGTTGTCGAGCGACAGGCCAAAGCGCCGCGCCAGACGCCCAAAACCACCCCCGAGCGTGAGCCCGCCAACACCGGTGTGCGACACCGTGCCGGCGGTGGTCACCAGGCCAAAGGCCAACGCCTCGTGGTCGAGTTCGCCGAGCAGGCTGCCGCCGGCGACGCGCGCGACACGCCGCGCAGGATCGACATGCACGCCGCGGAAAGTGGACAGGTCGATCTGCATGCCGCCGTCGCAGGTGGACTTGCCGGAGTAACTGTGGCCGCCGCACTTCACCGCCAGCAGCAGATCGTTTTCGCTGGCGAACTGAACTGCGGTGCGGATGTCGGCTACGCCGCTCGGGCGCACCACGAGCGCAGGATGGCGGTCGATCGACACATTGATCACGCGCCGCGCCACATCGTAGCCGGGCTCGCCGGGAAGGATCAGCGCACCGCGCAGACTGGCCTTGAGCTGCTTCAGGGCGTCGGCTTCGATGGCCTTTTTCGCGCCGTCGGCGGTGACCGCCTCGATGGCGCCGGAGACCGGCGTTGCCTGCGCCAGAGCGCGGCCCTGGGTCAGTGCGAGTGCGACAGCGGCGGCCACGCTGGAGCCGAGGAATTGCCGTCGGTTCATCGCTCTCGCTCCGCTTGGAAAGTGGGTCGAGGCTACGCTTTGGGGGATGGCAGTCAAGCGGGGTCTGGCTTTTGCGGGTCCAGACTTGTCTGGACACTGGGTCTGGCTCTGGTGGGTCCAGACTTGTCTGGACGCTTCTCCCCAAAAGAATCAAGAGCGTCCAGACAAGTCTGGACCCACAAGGGCCAAGAGCGGCCGCGCAGGCGCGCTGCCCCCAACACCAACAACAACCAACAACGACCACCACCACCAACAACAACCAACAACCAACAACCAACAACCATCTTTTAGCGCACCTCGATCACCCCCGCCGGCCCGCCCTGACTGTAGATGGTGCGCTCGTACATCGACTCGGCGTAGGGCGGCGGGATGTTGAAGCTGCCGGGGTTGCTCGCGCGGATCTTGTAGAGGAACTCGTAGACCCTCGGGCCGGCGCTGGCATAGAGCACGATGCGGTCTTCGCGTTGTTCGACATGTTCGGTGTAGAGCGTTGATCCGGGCAGCGCCAGACCGGCAACCGGCGGCGCGCTGTCGCCGTCCTCGGCGTCGCTCTCGCCGGTGTCGCCGCTGTCGGGCGGCGGTGGCGGCATCTGGGTGACCGGCTCGAAACCACCGGGCAGCAGGTCGACCACGGCAAGCGAGCGCACCTCGCTGCCACCGAGTGCGCGCAGGCGCAGGCGCACGGTGACTTCCTGGCCGAGTGTCGCGGCGGTCAACGCGCTGCCGTCGGCATTCAGGTACTCGCGGGTGATCTCGATGCCCTGGTTCTGCACCGACTTGGGCGCAACCAGGTCGTAACCGGACTGGGTCAGCACATACCAGCTCGGCGTCGCTTGCGGCGGTGTCACCCACAACGCGGTGTCGCTGGCCAGGAACGGCGCGCGCATCAGTGCACCGAACGCCTCGCCGATGGCGCGCTCCTTCTGGTCGGCGCCGACAGCAACCAGTCTTGGCAAACCTGCGGTCTCCTTTGCCGTGGTGTAGGCATCCAGCGCCAGCACGATCAAGGCCGACGACAGCGTGTTGTAGCTGCCGTCCTTGAGCGGCTGCAGCAGGTTTTCGATGGCGTGGATCGAGATGCGCCTGGCCTCGCTGGGGAAGTGCTTGTGCGCCAGGTAAACCACCCAGGCGGTGTCGATGCCGGCATCGTAGTAGTAGGCAAAGCCGAAAGACTTCGGCGGTGTGGCGGCGCCTACGCGCGCCAGTCCGGCCTGCGCCAGCTCCCTGGCCGGCTTGGCCTGCTGCAGCAATTGGTAGCTCGAGGCCAGCAGCATGCCGATGGTGTCGCTCTTCCACGCCTCCGGGTAATCGCGCTTGAGCTGCTCGTGCACCGCGCTGAGCAAGTGCGTGGCGGTCTGCCCCTGGCGGATCAGCAGGTAGGTCGCCAGCGCCCGCGCGCGCAACTCATGCAACTCGGTCAGCGCGGCGTCGCCGGCCATGTTGGAGAGGTAACGGTTGACCGACGCCAGCAGATCCGACGGCACCGGTTCGCCGCGCTCGCGCGCTTCGACGAGGTAAAACGCGGTATAGGCGGTGATGAAGGGATCGACGTCCGGCGTTGCCAGCCACAGCCCGATGCCGCCCTTCCCGTTCTGGCGCGCGCGCAGCACGCTGGTCAGATCCAGCGACGTGGCACCGAACGCGCCGGTGACCGTGCCGAACTCCGGCCGATTGCGGTACACCAGCGCCGGCATCGCCTGGCTCAGCAACTGCTCGGTACACAGGTACGGGAAGTTGGCGAGGTACGCGGTCAGGCCATCGGCGGCCACGAACGGCGAGGTCGACGCCGACAGCAGCCGCTGCGAGCGCTCCGGGTACATCTGCCTGAGGTCCTTGAGCTCGCTCCTGCGGTCGGCGCGCCCAAGGCGCAGGTCAGTACGCGCGACGATGGCCGGGCGCAGCGATAGCTCGATGCGCCGCTTGACGCTGCGATTGCCGGATTCGGCGGTCAGCGTCACCGGCACTGCACCCAGCGCCGTGCCGGCCTTCAGGCGCACGCTGAACTTGCCTTCGGCCCCGGGCTTGATCGACATCGGCGGCGGCGGCGCGCCGACCAGCGTCAGCGACGCCGGCAGGTCGAGTTTCAGCGTGACATCCATCGCGCTGCCGTCGGTGCCTTCCGTCGTATTGGCAACGCCCACCGGCAATTCGAACTCGTCGCCGGGCGCGACATGCGTCGGCACGGTGGGCGTCAACACGAAGTCGCCGCGCACCAGGGCACGGGTTTCGGCGATGCCAATGCGCTCGGGGTTGACCGCGACCACCATCACCCTGAGCTGCCCGTTGAAGTGATCCGGCATCGAGAACTTGAAGCTGTGCTCGCCGTCGATGTCGGTCATGCCCGACCACCACACCGCCGGCTTCTCGCTCTTGCGCTTGAACGGATTCAGGTGCTTGGCCAGATCGCCCTCGCCGTCGCCACCCGGCGCCGCGGAGGCCATCAGTCGGCTGAATTCGGGCAGGATCAGGTCGAGGATCTGGCTGGTCTGCACGTCGAGCATCTTCTTGCGGAAGAAGTGGTCGAGCGGATCGGCCAGCTTGTAGCGCGCCACCTGCAGGATGCCCTCGTCGATGGCGAAGGCGACCACGCGAGTCTTGCCCGGCGTCGTCACCTTGAGCGAAATCTCGCTGCCCGGCTTGCTGACCGGCGGCAGCGACAGACTCACCGGCTGCGTGCGTCGACCGCGGTCGACCGAGAATGGCGCCACCGCGAACGACAACGGGCTCATGTAGACCTCATCGGAGGACGGGTCGCGGATGAACTGCACGTTGATGTAACCGGAACCCTCGAAGTCTTCGGGGATACGGATCTTCTGCACCGAACTGGTGGTCTCGGCGCGGAACCACGCATGCGCATAGACTTGGTCGCGCTCGATGGTGATCAGACCGGCGCCGACATACGGCGCGCGGATGCCGATCTCGATCTCCTCGCCCGCCTGGTAATCCGGCTTGGACAGGCTGAGCGCCAGTTCGGCATTGCGCTCCAGCGAGCGCGACAGATTGGCGTCGCCGGCGACCACATAGCTGGTCTTGTTGACGACGGTGCCATCGGCGGCGTGGATTTCGATGAAGTAATCGCCCGGCTCATCGGTCTTCAGCGGCCATTCCTGCTCGTCCGCCGTCGGCGGCAGCGGCGTTTCACTGACCGTGCGCCTGCGTTCCTGCGAGACGTATCGATAAAGGCCGGAATTCTCCTTGGTCAGGATCGACACGTACTGGCGTTGGACCAGCACCAGTTTCAGGCCCTCGACCGCCAGCGCCCTGGCATCCGGGCCGATGCTGACGATGCCGAGCTTGCGTTTGCTGGCGCGCTTGACGTGGTACAGGCCGTCGTCGTTACGCAGGCCGACCAGGTAATCGTTGCTCGATATCAGGGTGCCGGTCTGCGCGGCGACGTTGCGCCCGCTGCCGGGCTCGAAGGCGCGCGCGAGGAAGCTCAACTGGTAAGTCGATCGCGCGAACTGCTCGAGACCCAGATCAAACACGGCCGTGCCGGATTCGTCGGTTTCGCCGTCGCTGAGTGGTTCATTGAAACCATCGGAGGTGCGCAGCGGATCGTAGAAGCGCCAGTTCGGCCAGCGCGCGAAGCTCGGATAGGCCGGGCGCAGCACCAGCGTGGCTTCGACCTTGCGCGCTTGCGCCGGCGTGCCGAACAGGTTTTCGACGGTCACCGTCGCGCTCATGCCATCCGGCTTCACCCAGCCCTCGCTGGTGCTCGCCGACAGCGTGGCGCGCACGCGCAGCGTGTCCGGCATGAACTCACGGATCTGCACCGTGGTGCTGCCGATCATCGTGCGCCGTTCGTTCGCGCCGATCAGGTACAGCGTCGCCTGCCAGGTGCCACTCGGCGCGCTGTCCGGCGGCGTGTGCGAGAAGGCATCGAAGCCGGTGGCATCCAGTGCAACACGTTCGCGCTTGACCACGCTGCCGCGCGGATCGGAGAACTCGACCTCCAGCGGCACGCCGCCAAGCGGCCGCGTCCAGTCGCTGGCGCGCACGATGAACCCGAGGTTGACCGTGTCGCCGGGGCGATACAGCCCACGGTCGGAAAAGAGATAAGCCTTGAGTGTGCCAGGGTCGATGTCGTTGGCGTCGCCGCCGATGTCGAAGCGCGACAGATCGAGCGAGCGGTCGTAGGCATTCAGCGGCAGGAACGACAGGTCCTCGGCGTAGTTGACGACGATCAGCGACGGCTGTTTTTCGCGGGTGAAGCCATCCAGTGTCGGCAGCGAGGCATGGCCGGTCGAGTCAGTCTCGCTGCTGGCCAGCGTCTCGCCATTGCGCGCCACCACGCGCACGCGGGCGCCGTAGATCGGCGTGCCGCCCGACAGCGATTGCACGTAGACCTCGCGGGTGCCGGTCAGCGTGCGCTTGACGATGATGCCGAGGTCGGTGAGCACCACCAGGCGCGAGTCCATCACCTCGCCCGCATCCTGGGCGATGGTCTCCTGCGGCGTCATGCCGGCTTCATGCTCGCTCAGCGTGCGCAGCGACAGCAGGAACACGCCGTGGCGGTCGCTGCTGAAGAATTCGCCGAGATCGATGCCCTCGTAGTGGGTCTTGGCCGGATCGGTGTTGGGCAGCGTGATGCGCTTTTCCAAACGCTCGACCAGGCTGTCCTCGCCTATGCTCCATAGCGACGGCTCGGCGAACGTGCCCTCGTTGAACTGCACCATGTGGTGCAACTGCTCCGGCAACACGCGGCCGACTTCCAGGCGCAGCGCCGGCAGGTTGCGGGTGACCGCGGTGACCCGGCGTTCGCCGCGCAGCGACAGCAGCGCGCCTTCGCCGACGAAGTTCAGCAAGCGCGGGTATTCGGGCACACGCAACACGCGCGCATGCGGCTTGCCGAGCATGAATCCGCCGAAGGATTTCAGGCCCTTGTCGACGCGCACATAAAGCCGCCGACCGACCGGCGCCTGATACTTGTAGCTGTGGTTCTCCAGGTACTCGCGCTCGACCGGATCGGCCTTCAGCTCGAGCGGCGTCGACAGCTTGAGAAGATCCTCGTCGACCTCGCTCTGCGACCAGTTGTAGGGAATGGACTGCTCGCTGTCCTTCAGCTTGGGATTCTTCTCCGGTAGCAGCCACGCGCGCGTGGCCGCATTGACCTCGCGGTCGCGCATGGCCATGTTGAAGCCGAGCACCAGTACCTGCAGCGGCTCATGCGCCTCGTTTTCGACCAGCGTTGGCGATACATTGTTGACGGTCACGCTGTACAGCGCCGGCAGCACCACTTTCTGCGCCAACTCGTTCAGACTGCCGGGCCCACCCAGGGTGCTGGCAATGCCCTTGCCGACATCGAGGAAGATCGCGCCACCGTTCGGCGGCAGTTCCAGCGGCGCCGAATGCACCCAGGCGCGCAGCTTGCGCGAGTTGTATTGCGTGCTCAAGGTGGGACTCGGCAACACGCGGCCGGCGCCGTCGAACATGCGCACGCGCAGCACCGATTCCAGCTTGGCGGCATCCACAGGGTGGCTGAACATCAGCGACCACACGGCCTTCTTCAGGTTGGGATCCTGCGGGTCCTGGTAGAACTCGTCGCCGCCAGCGCTCACCGTGAACGGCGCGGTGTCGAATTCGAGATCGAACGGCGCCAGCACGATGGTCTCGGCAACGGTCAGCTTCGGATCCAGGGTGACCTCGAAGCGCTGCCCGACCGGCCAGTCGGTCTGCGGCTGGAAGCGCAGCGTTGAATCGTCCTCCCAAAGCCAGTTGCCCGGCAACGGCGGCTCCAGCGCCACGCCGGCCGGCTCCTTGCCGACGCGCTCCAGCGGCGCGGCGGAGTCGGAGAAATGCACGCGCAGCGGTTGCACGTAAATCTGAGTGCGATCGTAGTCGGTCTTGCCCGGCGCCGTCAGCGACAGTTCCAGTGCGTCCGGGATGACCGGCGGCGGACGCGTGACCCACCAGAAGATTGCATAACCGATCAGCGCCAGCGCAGCGAGCATGCCGAGCACCGGCCATTTGCGCCGATACAGCCAACGACACCAGGGCGGCGGATCCCAATGCCCGAACAGCAAGGTCAACCAGCCACGCGCGGGCGCGTCAGGAACTGGCGCGTCAGCCGGTGCAACGGAATCGGTCGTTTCCATGGTGCCTTTGAGTTCCCTGGGTGCCGTGGCCTTCAGGCAACACGGCTGATCGCAGCATGGAGGGCAAGACTACGCTGGCTCCGGGCGAGACCGTGACAGCGGAGTGACGGAATGTGGCGAAATGCGGTAGCTGGGGGAGCGGGCTCGTCCCACGAGCTGTGCTCCTGTAGGAGCGGGCTTGTTCCGCGAGCTGTGCTCCTGTGGGAGCCGGCTTGTCCCACGAGAGCTTGCATCCGGGCTTTTCGCGAGAGCTCGCGACGCAAGGTCGCTCCCACAGGGCGACTTCGCATTACATCGGTGCGGTACCGTGCAAAAATGCGCGAGACGCCCTCCCGGAGATTCCCCATGCGCATAGCCCTCGCCATCGCCGCCCTGAGCTTGACACTCGCGGGTTCAATCGATGCCAAAGACACGACTCAGGCCGCCGTCGACAAGGCGACTGACGTGGCCAAGGACGTCGCCAAAGACAAGGCTGCCGGCGTCGCCAAAGACGTCGCCAAGGATGCGAAGAGTCAGGCCACCGACATGGCCAAGGACAAGGCGGCTGGCGTGGCCAAGGATGTCGCCAAGGACAAGACCAAGGATCTGACCAAGGACGCGACCGCCAAGGCCACCGACATGGCCAAGGACAAGGCGACGGACATGGCGAAGGACAAGGCCACCGGCATGGCCAAGGATGCCGCCAAGGACAAGACCAAGGATTTGACCAAGGACGCGACGGCAAAAGCCACCGACATGGCCAAGGACAAGGCGACGGAAATGGCGAAAGACAAGGCCAGCGGCATGGCCAAGGATGTCGCCAAGGACAAGACCAAGGATTTGACCAAGGACGCGACGGCAAAAGCCACCGACATGGCCAAGGACAAGGCGACGGACATGGCGAAGGACAAAGCCACCGGCATGGCCAAGGACGTCGCCAAGGACAAGACCAAGGACCTGACCAAGGATGTGACCAAGCAGGCGACCGACAAGGCCAAGGATGTCGCCACCGACAAGGCCACCGAAGTCGCCAAGGACGTGGTCAAGAAAGACAAGAAGTAGGGTTCGCGCGGCGCGCTGCCGCAGGAGCGGGTTCATCCCGCGAGCTTCTGCTACTTGTGGGAGCGGGTTTATCCCGCGAGCTTCTGATACTTGTGGGAGCGGGTTTATCCCGCGAGCTTCTGATACTTGTGGGAGCGGGTTTATCCCGCGAGCTTCTGATACTTGTGGGAGCGGGTTT
>CALEZI010000092.1 GCA_937928755.1 uncultured Rhodanobacteraceae bacterium
ACCTGCAACCGTCCGCTTAGAAGGCGGATGCTCTATCCGGTTGAGCTACGGGCGCAAAGCTCCGAAGCCTGTCCCGCGATGAACGCCGCCTACTGAAACGTTGCCGGCTGCGAGAATTGGTCGGGGTAGGGGGATTCGAACCCACGACATCCAGCTCCCAAAGCTGGCGCGCTACCAGACTGCGCTATACCCCGCGATCTTCTTGCGGTACGTCATCCGCGAACCAACACGATACGACCAGCACCCTGAACGGTCAAACCCAACTGCCGATCACCGCACCCAAAAACCGACGCCCCACTGGCGCTTTTAACACCCTAAAACATCGACGCCCGAAACCAGTTCGGGCGTTGGTCACAGACACTGGCGCGCCCGGAAGGATTCGAACCTCCGACCACCTGGTTCGTAGCCAGGTACTCTATCCAACTGAGCTACGGGCGCGTAGAAAGGAAAGTATGTCGGGGGAAATCATTGCCGTCAACCCCTCCCCTAGCCTCTCCCCTGACCGATGTTCAGTTCAGTTGCATCATCTGAGCATCGAACTCGACACGCGCGGCGCGCAGTTCCGCCTGCAACGCTTCGTCGGCACTGGCGATGCAGGCGTCGGCGCCTGCCAACCCATGCTCCTGACAACGTTGGCTCTGCAGTCGGTGGCGCTCCTCGGCATCGGCGCGGGCACGCTCGAAGTAGGATTGCGCCGTAGCCAGGCGCCGCGATTGTTCGGCCTCGGCACTTTCACCGACGGCGGACTCTTGCGCAACAGCCGGCAAATCAGCGGCCGCCACTGGCGCAGCGGGTGGAATGCTTGTTTCAACCTGCGCGGGCAATATCGGCGGCGGGTCGGCCTCTTCGGCGGGCTGATCGGCCTCGCGGCACGCCACCAGCACGAACAAGGCACCAGCCCAGACAAGCTGGCGCCACGCTGGCCTGGACCGGATTGCGCACATTCGATTCCGCCCTGTGATCGTGAGTGTGATGGTGACGGGTGAACAGGTGTGAGGTTGGTGACGAGCTTGGCGTTTCGCAGCCAACTCTGACGATTATCGGGTCCCCTGTCGCAGATGCGGGTTGCTCTCAGCCTCGGGCGTCAGGGCGCACTCACTGGAATCGTGACCACGAAGCGCATCCCGGCCCCGCGCTCGCCGCTGGCCTCGATGCGCCCGCCGAGCTTCGCGGTGACCAGGTTGTAGACAATATGCAAGCCGAGACCGCTGCCACCCTGCGCCCGCCGAGTGGTGAAGAACGGCTCGAACACGCGCGCGAGTTCGGAGGCCCCGATGCCGTGGCCGTCGTCCTCGAAACTGATGCGAACACGATCGCCGGCGACTGGCTCGGCATGCAGGCGCATGGTTCCACTGCGGCCACCGTCGAAGGCATGCAGCAGGGCATTCTGGATCAGGTTGGTGATCACCTGTCCGAGCGCGCCGGGATAACTGTCGAGTTCGATCTGCGCGGGGCAATCCAGCTGCAACTGCACGGGCCGCCGCTTCCAGGTCAGTTCGAGGCTGCTGACCACCGCGCGCAGATTGTCGCGCAGGTCGAAGCGCCGACGGTCGTCGCTGCTGCGGTCGACCGAAACCTGTTTGAAGCTCTTCACCAGATCCGAGGCGCGACGCAGATTCTGATCGATCATCGTCGACGCCTCATGCGCCTGGGCGATGAACGTCGACAGCTCGCTGCGTTGCAAGCCACCCGAATCGAGCGCCTTGCGCAAGGCGTCGCTGCGCTCGCTGAGATAGGAAGACGCAGTCAGCGCCACCCCGACCGGCGTGTTGATCTCATGCGCAACGCCCGCCACCAACTGTCCGAGCGACGCCATTTTTTCGCGCGCGACCAGCTCTTCCTGGGCGCTCTGCAATTGGGCGAGCGCCGCTTCGGCGCCTTCTTTTGCCTGGGTCAGCTCGGCCGTACGCCGCGCCACCAACTGTTCCAGCTGCTGCGCGCGACGACGAATGCGCAGGCTCTGCAGGCGCGCCGCGCCAGCCAGACCCAGCGCCGCGAGCGCCAGCACCAGCAACTTGAACCACCAGGTCTGCCAGAACGCAGCCGCTACCGTCACGGCTACGGCGAGTTCCTGCGTACTCATAACGCCGGTGCGTCCGCTGCCACGAATACGCAACAGGTACGATCCGGGAACCAGGCTGTTGTAGCTGACCACGCGGCGGCTGGCATCGGTCTCGATCCAGCGATCGTCGAAACCCTGCAACTGGTACAGGTAGCGATTGCGCAATGGTGCCGTGAAATCGAGCGCCGCAAACTCGACACTGAATCCACGTTGCCGCGGCGACAGGCTGAAGCCCTGCCTGGCGTCCAGCGTCAACAGCTCACCGTCGACCTTGATTTCAGTGATCGCCAATGGCGGCGCGTACTGCCACCGGCTGAAACGCGAAGGGTCGACAACCATCAGACCCTTGCTGCCGCCAAACAACATCAGGTCGTCGTGAGTGGTGCAACTCGCACGAAACCATGCGGTACCGAGATCGGCACCGTCGGCACGACCAAGTTCATAAAGAGAATCGTCGCGCGGGTCGTAGACGAATCGCTGGCTCCAGATGCGCCCCTCGCGATCTTCGTGCAGATTTGCGCCGAACGGCACCCCTACCCCACCCAACCTGGCACTGATCGATTCGAAATTCACCGTGCGATCGTCGACCCGATGAACCCGGTGCAAGCCATTCGGGGTGTCCGCCCACAGTTGGCCGGCGCGATCCAGAAGCAGCCCAACCACGCCGGCCTGAATCGGCTCGGACTTGTCGCCCGAACGCAGGATCACGGACTGCAACACGGATGTCTCTGGATCGACGGTCAGCAGGCCCATCGAACTGCCCACCCAAAGGCGACCATCAGCGGCCTGCGTCAGCGCGTTCACGTCGGCGCGCAATATCGCTCCATCCGCCCCATCGAGCACCTCGATCTGCGCGCTGCCGGCCGATCGCCGCGCCAGCCCGGCATCCGTGCCGATCCACAGTTCGTTGTCGCGCCCGACCAGCAGACGCCGGATGTAGAGATGGGGCAGTCCATCGTCGGTGCCGAAGCGCTGGAAGGCGCCGGCTGCAGCATCGAAAAGGTGCAGACCGTCGATTGTTCCCACCCAGATGTTCCCGTCGCGCGATTGCGCGAGCGCCGAAACCACGCCACTGGCGAGCGCGGAGGAATCGCCGGCGTCGGGCCGATAACCGTGAATCATCCCGCGCCGACGCTCCCAGACATCGACGCCATTGCCGCGCGTGCCGATCCAGATTCGACCATCGGACAGTTCCAGCACACTGCTGACACTCGGAAAACTCAGCGAATCAGGCCGCGACGGACTGTGGCGCAACACGCGGATTGCTTCGTTGATCGGGTCATGGCGCTGCAACCCGCCGCCATAACCACCGATCCAGACCTGCCCGGACCGATCCCGCAACAAGGCTCGAATCTGGTCGTGCGCGAGACTCGAGGGGACCGCCGGATCGGGCCTGATCGTGCGCAGCAAGCGAAAGTCGCCGGCATCGACGACATCGACGCCGCCGAATGCGGCGATCCAGAGCAGCCCTTGCCGCGGCTGCAGCATGCTGAGCACGGACGGCTGGATGGCATCTGTCGGTGCATCGGTCTCGACGGGGATCCTGCGCAAGGTGCGGCGATCGCCAGCGACGACGTAACTGCCGCGGCGCGCGGTTCCCACGATGATCTGTCCGCTGTCGAGCTGCAACAGGCTTTGCACCTGTTCGCCGGTCAACGAGACGCCTTCATCAGTCGTCATCTGCAGCCGCTGAAACTCGCCAGTTGCAGCTGCGCGCACGCTGAGGCCGTTGGAACTGCCGATCCAAAGATCGCCCGATGCATCAACCAGCAGCGCGAAGATCTGTTCGTCGCCGAGGCTGCCATCGGCATCCTGCCGCTGCCGATGCTGGCGCAACTGGCCAGTCTTCGGGTCCCAATGATCAAGAGCTTCGCGGGTACCGATCCAGATCCCGCCATCGGCGTCTTCCGCCAGCGCGCGAACCGAGTTGTTGGAGAGTCCAGCTGCGTCGCCGGCGCGCGCTCGAAAGCGTTCGATCTGCCCGCTGTCGGGGTCCAGCACGTAAGCACCGTCGGCGTTGGTGCCCACCCACAGGCGCCCATCGCGCGCCGTCAGCAGCGAGCGCACGAAGTCCCCGCCCAGGGAATCCCTGTCCTCCGGGTCGTTGTCGTAATGCCGAAAGCGGTAACCGTCGTAGCGGATCAAACCATCGGGCGTTCCGATCCAGATAAAGCCCGCCTGGTCCTGCGCCAACGCCGAAACGTTGTTGTCGGGTATCGACTCGATGCTGCCCACCGATTCGAAATATAGTTCCGCCTGTTCGAATGCGATTGCAGGCCGTGCCAGCGCGGCCATTACAACGACGGGAATCCAGGAGGAAATGCGCATCCCCGCATCGTAGTGAACGCCCTGATCCGGCGCCAGCCCGCGTTTCAGTGCTTTCCAACTCGAGGCTCAATTGTCAATGAGCGATGCACTTGGGTCGTGGGGGTTTCGCCGCCGCAACGGACGTGACAGGATGCCAGCGTCAGCACAGCAGGAGCCGCGCGATGCTCACGATGAACCAGTGGATCGGTGCCGGTTTTCTGGCCTCCCTGATGGTGGCCGCGTTCGCCGGCCAGACGCCGACCGGATTCTCGATACCCGTTGCAGCAGCCGCCTTCGGCAGCATCGCCACAGTACTGGCGCTGGTATTGCTGTGGCACGGCCTGCAGGCCCAGACGCGTGAACTGGCCATGCAACGCGAGGAACTGCGCCAACAGCGCGAACAGATGTCGAAAATCACCCGACAGGCGACCCGCAGCAGCAATCCGGCCGAGCAAATTCCGGATTTCATGTTTGCGCCGGAAGACCCGCGACTATTTCTGCGTCCGGAGAGTTCGATGGGCGATGCCGCCATCGTCCTGGTCCTGAAAAACAACGGCGCACAGATCTGGGGCGTGTCGCTCTATTGGCATTACCAGGATCGCATGCACTTCATCGACGAAACCCATCCGACCCTGGTCGCCGGCGGCGAAATCATCGCCTTCATCCAGCGCAACGAATTGCCTGAACAATTCGAAGTCACCGTCACATACACCAAGCGCAACGGCCAGGAACAGGAGGAACGCTGGTCGATCACCGAAGATGCCGCGGGCTTCGACTGTACCTACGACGGCAAGGTGGCGGCGCCGGAGAACAGTCGGACGGTGGCAGCGCGTTGAGTGCGTTTGAAAGCAAAAAGCCGCGCGCGACTGCTTCACCGAGTTCGGCGAACAGGCCGATGGCGGGTTGATCGAGGAGTTGCTATTCGCTGTAGGCGTGGGCGGTCACGTTTGCCAGGGATTGATGACCTGCAAGCCGGCGGCTTCGAAGGGCGAAACATCGCGAGTCGCGACCGCAAAGCCGTGGGTCGCGGCGGTCGCCGCGATGTAGGCATCGGCGCCTGTGATCACACGTCCGACCTTGCCCGCGATGGAAACGCGCTGCGCATACGCTTGGCTGCAAACCAGATCAAATGCGAGGACGCGGTCCGCGAATAGCGGCAGCAGCCGCTGCTCCAGATCCTCGTGCAAACCGGCCTTGCGCTTGCCGTTCGGCAACCGGGCGACGCCAACGCGCAGTTCCGCGACCGTGACGGCGCTGAGGAACAGCGTGCTCAGGGGCTGTGCGTTGATCCATGCGACGACGATGGCTGCCGGCGCCGAACGCAGCGGCTCGGACACCACGTTGGTATCGAGCAGGATCACTCGAAGGTCATCGGCTCAGCGGGCGTGCGATCCCGCACCGCATCGAAGATCGCGACCTCTTCATCGGTCAGCTCGGCTCGCCGCCCCATCTCAAACAGCAAAGTGCCCAATTTCACCCGATCCGGCGGCTTGACCACGCTTTCGAGGATCGCCCGCACCTCGGCTTCGGTACTGCGCCCGTGCTGCATGGCCCGCAGCCGCAATGCGCGATGCACTTCGTCCGGGAGGTTGCGCACTGTCAGGACTGCCATGATGCCTCCTTGCCATTGACAGCAAATGTAGTTGCTTGCTGTCAGTATTTCAACGATGCGTGCACCTTGCGCCTGCCGGTCATTACGCCCGACGCCTTCCTGGGGTCGAACCCGCCATGGCGCTCTTGCCCTGTCTCTCCGCCAGTAACGCAAAAAGCCGCCCTGACGGCGGCTTTTTGCGTTACTGGCGGAGAGACAGTCCGTCCAACCAAATCACCACCTATTGCACCGAACGCCCACGAAACTCGCGTCGTAACTGATTGTTCTATATTTATTATCTCTTCAGACCTCCAAAGTACTACCATCGACTACCGCGCAAAACCACCCCATAATGTAGGGACGGAAGTCGGGACGAATAGGTAGGGACGGGCGTGGCGAAGGTGCGCGACGCGGGGAAGCTCACTGCGCTCAAGGTCAAGTCGCTGCGAGGCGCTGGCCGCTTCAACGATGGGCGCGGTCTGTATCTGGTGATCCGCCCAGACTCGCGCGCGTGGGTCTTTCGCTATCGCGACCGCGCGACGAGCAAGCTCCGCGACGTTGGCCTTGGCGCCGCCGCTGACGTCAGCCTTGAGGCGGCGCGCGCGAAGCGGGACGAACTCCGCGCGATGCTTGCCGACGGGCGGGACCCGATGGCTGAGCGAAAGGCGGCCAAGACGGCAAGGCTGTTGGCGGCTGCGAAGCAGATGACCTTTGCACAGTGCTGCGACGCTTACATCGAGGCGCACGCGCCAGGCTGGCGGAATGCCAAGCACGCCGCGCAATGGCGCACCACGCTGACCAACGACGCAAAGCTGCTGTCGCCGTTGCCGGTCGCCGACATCACCACTGACCTCGTCGTCAAAGTGCTCGGCGACATCTGGTCGACCAAGACCGAGACGGCAACCCGCCTGCGCCAGCGCATCGAGGCGGTGCTGGACTGGGCCACGGTGCGCAAATTCCGGACGGGCGACAATCCGGCTCGCTGGCGTGGGCACCTTGACAAGCTCCTGGCGTCGCCGACCAAGATCAAGAAGGTCGAACATCAGGAGGCGATGCCCTACTCCGACCTGCCGGGCTTGATGGTCGAACTGCGCAAGCGCGTCGGCCTGTCACCGCGGCTGCTGGAGCTGGTCATCCTGACCGCCGCTCGCGTGGGTGAGGCCGCCGCCGCTCGCTGGTCCGAGTTCGATCTCGACGCCAAGGTCTGGACGATCCCCGGCGAACGCATGAAGGCAGGCCGAGAACATCGGGTTGCGTTGTCAGCGGATGCGGTGAAGCTCCTGCGCAACCTCCCGCGCGCGGCGGAAGCCGTCTATGTGTTTCCGGGCTTGAAGGGCAAAACCCACATGAACCCCGAGAGTGCGCGCAAGCTGCTGCAGAAGGACATGGAGCGGGCCGGAGTCACGGTTCACGGTTTCCGCTCGTCCTTTCGCGACTGGGCGGCGGAGCGCACCAGCTTTGCCGGTGACGTGATCGAGGCCGCGCTGGCGCATGCGCTCAAGGACAAGACCGAGGCCGCTTACAAGCGAACGGACCTGTTTGCCAAACGGGCAAAGCTGATGGAGGCTTGGGCTGGATACCTTGCGACCAATCCTGCGACTGCGAGCAACGTCTCCCGCTTTGGCGCCCGCCGGGCGGGAGCCGGCGCTTGAGCGCGCGTCGTCAGGCTCGCAAGACACGGGTTGACGATCTGATCGCGAGCGCGCGCCGGTGGAGCGCAGTCGCCAAGAAGCCCAAGGTCAAGGACCGCTGGCGCGAGCACTGGCTCTGTACGCTCGAACGATTGGCAGAGGACCGTGAACTTTGCAAAAAGCTCGATGCTGTCGAGCCCAAAGCAGAAGGTCGAATGCGCCGGATGAATGACGGATACGGATTGGTCAAGGAAGGACTGCGCTCACTGGACGATTGGTCGGCACGAAACCATCGCCCTGCCGCGGCCCACAGGCAGCACTATGCCAACCTCTCCACAAGGGCGAGGTCGCTTGCGAGCGCACTCAGAGCCGAAGACCGCATGCTCATCCCCATGGCGCAGCTCACGGGGAACTGGATTGATGCGAATTCGCTTCGGATTTTTGTCAGCCAGGTGACTGAGGCCGCCGGCCTTCGCCTTTCGAGGGAAGAGGTGTCTCGGATCGAGGTGAATCGCCGCCTGTACATCGACGAAGAGTCCGGCAGGCCGTCGGCGGCCTACGCCAGGGTGGCCAGCAGTGCCAGGGCATGCTGTCGGGAAGCGATTTCATCGTACGTGAGCCGAAGGGGAATCCAATGACCGCAAAGAGAACGAAATCCGCGGCAAAGGTTGAAGAGCCGCTCGAGGAATTTGAGGTCGATTCGAGTGGGACACTCACCATGGTTGGCGTCGCGCAGCCTCGTTCACGAGCCGAGGCCTATGAAGACGTTGCCGACAGCTGCATGAATTCGCCCGAGGATCTCGCCGACGCGATGGACGATTGCGAGCCGCTCGCTTGGGCGGTCCATTCGATCTACGACGATGTGCGCAACGGGCTTGAGAAGGACCTGGCGAGCGAAGAATCGAAGCGCTACCGCCGCTCGAATCGGTTGAAAGCGCTTCGTCGGCGGATCAAGTCGCTACCAGCAGAACCGGAGGAGGGCGCCCCCGGTTGGCTCCTTGGTCTGTCGACAGTGGAGTTTGCAGCCCTCGTGGTCCCAAAGATCGAAGAGTGGTTCCGCTCGCCACCCGATTGGACCTTTGAGGATGACTATTTGCCGGAGTCCACGACATCACAGGGCGCCGCGCTTGCCTACTTTAGTGACCAGGACGCCAGCGTGCTGGAGACGCTTGGTATCCAGATCGTTGAAGGAGAATGCCCCGGAAGTTCCTACTACGCGGCGGAACTGACCAAGGACGTCGCAGTTGCAAACCTCGCCGCGGAAAAGGCTGGGGTGCGGGTGCGCTTCAAGCGCACTGCCTGACGCCTCCACGGCAGCCAGAGTTCTTTGACAGCTTGCTCCGTCCGATTGCCTGATATCCCGCAACAACTGAAGGCGACCGCCTCACCCCGCCCCCGCATACACCCCCACAC
>CALEZI010000093.1 GCA_937928755.1 uncultured Rhodanobacteraceae bacterium
TGACTGAGAGTAGGGTCATAGAAGGTCACGTTGCTCGCGCAGCGAGCTACGTGACAGCAGAGATCGTTGTCACGTAGGCCGCTGCGCGGCCAACATGACCTACCCCACGGCTACGGATGCCGCCCCATGCGCAAGGCGTGCCAATCGCGATCGGCGGTCAGCGGATCGACGCATAGCTCGGCGAGCTGTTCGCGCATCGCACCCGCCACGCGTTCCCGCAGGCGTTTGAGTTCTACGGCGAGCGTATTGGGCGGGATCCCGAGCGGCGCAGCGAGTTTCGCCAGTTCGCCACGCTCGGGCGGTGAGGTCAGCAGGGGCAACATCGTGTCGTACAACGATGCGCGGTCGCGCTGCACGTAGGTCTGACGCAACTGCGCCAGCGCCTGCGCGGTCAGCGTCATCAGGAAGCGCGCGTCGAAGGCGCGTTCGGGATCGACTCCCGCCGAGGCCTCGGCGACCACCACCGTGTCGTCGATGGCATCCACCGGCAGTTGGCGACGCTCACGCCAATGGCCTACGTGGCGCTTGAGCATCACCAGCAGAAAACCGCGAAAACTGCCGAATTCGGGGTCGGCGCGCGCGAACCAGGCGTGCTCATAACTCGATGCGAGGAAGCTCTGCAGCAGGTCTTCGGCATCGGAGGCGCCCACACGGGCACGCAGATAGGCGAGTATCGCCGGCCGATAAGCCTCCACCAGCGTCCCGAAGGCTGCCCGTCGATCGTCCTGCGACAAAGCGGTGCCGCGAATCAGGTGCCACTGCGTCGAGGGGAAGTCGGCCATGGCGCATGTTCGCAGATCAGCAGCGCATTTTCCGTACTGGCGACAAGCAGAAATGGGGCAAGGGTCAGGGGGCAGGGGACCAACCTCGGCGCACGGTCTGACAATGACGCGAAGCTGGACCCCTGTACCCTGTCTATTGCACCGACAAGCGCACCGAAGCCCGGGCGACCCGAATTCCAGCAACCAACGACCACCAACCGACACCCAAATGCTCGCCCTCACTGCCCTGCTGGTCCGCGACTACGATGAAGCCATCGCCTTTTTCACCGGTGCGCTGCGCATGGTGCTGATCGAGGACAGTCCGCGCGGCGAGGGCAAGCGCTGGGTGGTGGTGGGCGCCGCGTCGGGTCAGGGCGGGCAGTTGCTGCTGGCGCGCGCGGCGACGGCCGAACAGGAAGCGCGTATCGGCGATCAGACCGGCGGGCGGGTGGGCTGGTTTTTCCACAGCGAGCATTTCTGGTCCGACTACGACCATATGCGGGCGCAGGGAGTGCGCTTTGCCGAGGAACCACGCCACGAACCTTATGGCTGGGTCGTGGTGTTCCTCGATCTCTACGGCAATCGCTGGGACCTGCTGGAACAGCCGCTGTGACCACCTTGCTGCTGCTGAAGCTGTTGCTGGTGCCGACCTTGATCCTCGGTGTCACTCTGGCCGGTCGTCGCTGGGGACCGGACGTTGCGGGTTGGCTGTCGGCGTTTCCGATCCTGTCGGGGCCGATATTGCTGATCATCGCGCTGGAGCAGGGCCCGGATTTTGCTGCGGCCGCCGCGCACGGCACGTTGCTCGCAGTGCTGGCGATCCTGGTGTTCAGCCTCGCCTACGCGTGGGCAGCGCAGCGCAGAAGTTGGCCGGACTGCATGTTCATCGCCTTGTTCCTGTACGCCCTGGCGGTGCTCGGATTGCGCCGACTGGACACCAGCCTGACGGTGTCCTTCGTCAGCGTGATCGCCGCGCTGCTGCTGGTGCCGCTGGCGTTTCCCGGCGTGCCGCGCTGGGTGACCGGACGAGTGACTGGCAACGATCTGCCGTGGCGCATGGGCAGCGCCGCAGCGCTGGTGCTGCTGGTGACCTGGGGCGCAACGTACCTTGGGCCGCGCCTCAGTGGATTGCTGGCGATGTTCCCGGTGATGAGCACGGTGCTGGTCGGTTTCTCGCATCGACAGTCGGGCGGTGCCTTCGCCACCCGATTGCTGCGCGGGATGGTCTGGGGCTACTTTTCGTTTGCGTGTTTCTGCGCGGTGCTGGCACTGACGCTGGCGGAGATGGGGATTGCAAAGTCTTTCTCGTTGGCGCTGGTGGTGGCGTTTGCGGTGCATGTGGTCACGCGGCGGTTTGTGCCGAAGACCTAGCGCGCGATGGTCGGGTGCCGACTTTCGCTCTGGTGGGTCCAGACTTGTCTGGACGCTCTTGGCCGGCTTGGGGGAAAGCGTCCAGACAAGTCTGGACCCACCAGAGCAACAGCAATGCAAGGGAACCCGAAAAGCTCGCGGGGTGAACCCGCTCCCACAAGAGCTGCCGGCTTGACCGCTATGCTCTGACCGACTGCCACACCATCAACCAACGCCCCATGCTCACTCTGCACGGCGACCACCGCTCCGGCAACTGCTACAAGATCGAGCTCGCACTGGCGCAGCTCGGTCTCGACTATCGCTTCGTCGATGTCGACATTTTGCGCGGCCAGTCGCGAACGCCGGAATTCCTCGTGCTGAACGCCAATGGCAAGATCCCGCTGTTGCAGCTTGCCGATGGCCGCTGCCTGGCGGAGTCCAACGCGATCCTGTGTTACCTCGCGGACGGCACGCCGCTGTGGCCGGCGGAACGCTACGCTCGCGCGCAGGTGTTGCAGTGGCTGTTCTTCGAGCAGTACAGCCACGAGCCCTACATCGCCACCGCACGTTTCATTGTGCAGTACCTCGGTCGACCGCCCGAACGTGCCGTGGACCTAGCGGCAAAAATGGCGCCCGGTCGCCGAGCGCTGGCGGTGATGGAGC
Source organism: uncultured Rhodanobacteraceae bacterium (assembly GCA_937928755.1). Taxonomy (GTDB): domain Bacteria; phylum Pseudomonadota; class Gammaproteobacteria; order Xanthomonadales; family SZUA-5; genus JADKFD01. The sequence goes on from CALEZI010000093.1 coordinate 2,775, forward strand.
AGCAGTTGGCCGTACAGCCGTTTTTCTGCGACGCGGGCTACACGATTGCCGACATCGCGCTCTACGCGTACACGCATGTCGCCGACGAGGGCGATTTCGATCTGTCGGCGTATCCGGCGATTGGTGCGTGGCTGCAGCGAGTGCGTGAGCAGCCGGGGCATGTGGCGATGATCGGCGGCTGAGACAGGCGTCATTCCGAGTGACCTGCCTCGGGACGGAGCCGCACACGATTCAAGAACCTCGTCTTTGCGAGAAGCGCAGCGACGAAGCAATCCAGTGACTTCATGTTGTCGTGACGGAATGCCGCAAAACCAGGAAGTGTCGCTGGATTACTTCGCTGCGCTCGCAATGACGAGCGGCATGGCATGTGTGCATTTCCGGAAATGGAAGACGAATCTCTCAATGACGGACGAGCGGGCCTGCCAATGCGATCATCGGGTCCGGTCCAATCTTCGTGTCTGCCGCCCATGTCTTTCCGCAACGAGTTCCTCGATCTGGCGCTGCGTCTGAACGTGCTTCGCTTCGGCGAGTTCACGCTGAAGAGTGGCCGCGTCAGCCCGTATTTCTTCAACGCCGGCTTGATCAACAGCGGCGCTGCGCTGGCCGCGCTCGGTCGCGCTTATGCGCAGACGCTGGTCGATCACGCGCTTGGGTTCGACATGCTGTTCGGCCCGGCCTACAAGGGCATCGCGCTCGCCAGCGCCAGCGCCATCGCGCTTGCCGATACCCATGGACGTGACGTGCCGTTCGCGTTCAACCGCAAGGAAGCCAAGGATCACGGCGAGGGTGGTTTGCTGATCGGCGCGCCGCTGGCCGGCCGCGTGGTGATCGTCGACGATGTCATCAGCGCCGGTACCAGCGTGCGCGAATCGGTGGCGCTGATTCGCGCGGCCGGCGCCACACCGGCCGCGGTGCTGATCGCACTGGATCGCCAGGAACGTGGGCAGGGCGCGCAATCGGCCGCCGACGAAGTGCGCGGGGAGTACGGCATACCGGTTCTGGCAATCGCCAATCTGACCGAATTGCTCGGCTATGTGGCGGGCAAGCCGGAGCTGGCTGCAGTATTGCCGCGGCTTGAGGCGTATCGGGCGCAGTACGGCGTGTAGCTCCAGGTGGGTCCGGGCTTGTCCGGACGCGTCTTGCTCTGTTGCCGGGAAAGCGTCCAGACATGTCTGGACCCACCAAGGTCACCAGCAAGAAGCGGTGTTGCTTGTTGGTGTTGGCGTCGGTAGAGCAAAGATGGCGGCCTTGGGCTTTTTTCTACACCGACACCAACAAACAGCACCGCTTACCAACACCGACACCAGGAACCAACACCAGCTTCCCCGGGACTCGTAGAATCGCGGCCTTGCTACCGCAGGCCACACCATGCCCTCCTTCGACATCGTTTCCGAATGCGACAAGCAGGAAGTCCGCAATGCGGTCGACCAGGCCAATCGCGAGCTGGTCAATCGCTTTGACTTCCGGGGTACCGGCTGCGCCTTCGAACAGGACGAGTTCGTGATCACCATGAAGGGGCAGAGCGAGTACCAGTTGAAGCAGATGCTGGAGATCCTCAAGCCGCGGCTGATCGCGCGGGGTATCGACATGCGCTGCGCGGAGCTTGCCGATGCGGAGAGTAACGTCGCGGCGGCGCGGCAGAAGGTCACGTTGAAGCAGGGTATCGACCAGAAGAACGCCAAGGACATCATCAAGCGCATCAAGGACGCCAAGCTCAAGGTCGAGGCGCAGATCAACGCGGAGAAGGTGCGCGTGTCGGCCAAGAAGCGCGACGACCTGCAGACGGTCATCGCGCTGCTGCGTGCGGCCGAGCTCGAATTGCCGCTGCAATTCGAGAACTTCCGGGATTGAACGGGTTCGTGAGGCATTCAGCTTGAACGCGCCCGTCGCCGAGTACGAGGTCATTCCCGGCATCAACCTCAAGGACGATGAACTGGTCGAACGCTTTGTGCGCTCGTCCGGCCCCGGTGGCCAGAACGTCAACAAGGTATCGAGTGCGGTCGAATTGCGCTTCGACGTACAGGGCTCGCCGTCACTGCCGGACTGGCTGAAGGCCCGCGTGCTCGCTGCACGAGATCGCCGGCTGACCAACGACGGTGTCCTGGTGCTGCAAGCGCAGCGTTTTCGCACCCTGGAGCGCAATCGCGCCGATGCCCGGGAGCGCCTGCTGGCGTTGCTGCGAACGCACACCATCGAACAGAAGAAGCGCATCGCCACCAAGCCGAGCAAGGCGTCCAACCGTCGACGCATCGAAGCCAAGAAGGCACGTGCCAGCACCAAGCAGTTGCGCGGCAGCCGGGGCATCGACGAATGAGCGCAACCCTGCGGGACAAGCTGATTGCGGTGCCGCCATCGGCGCCGGTCATTCGTGGACAGGGATTCGTCCGTTGGCTAGCCAGCACGATCATTCGTTGTTCGTTGTGGCGTCTGGTCGGCGAGTTTCCGAATCAGGCGAAGCTGGTGGCGATTGCCGCTCCGCACAGCTCCAATTGGGACGGCATCATCGGCATCTCGTTCGCCTACGCGCTCGGCGTCCGTGCCACCTGGATGGGCAAGAATTCGCTGTTCAGGCCAGGCCTGGATCGTCTGATGCGCGGACTCGGCGGCATCCCGACCGACCGCAGCAATCCGCGTGGCGCGGTCGGCCAGATGGCCGAGATGGTGCGAACGACCGGCGATCCGCTGTGGCTGTTCCTGGCCCCCGAGGGTACACGCAAGGCGGTGCACAAATGGCGTACCGGCTTCTGGCACATCGCCAGCGAGGCCGGCGTACCAATCCTGCTGGTCGCGATCGACTACCCCAGGCGCACCTTTGTGGTCGGTCCGCTGTTCTACCCGACCGGCGACAAGGAGCGAGATCTTCAGGCGCTGTATGACTGGTATCGGCCGTTCGAGGGCAAGCACGGCAAGAGCGGGTTGCCGCTGTCGGCGCAGTAGCCCGCTTCTGTGGGTCCAGACTTGTCCGGACGCTTTTCCAGCATTGAAGCGGGGGAGCGTCCAGACAAGTCTGGACCCATCAAGAGCTTGCACCGCTCATGACCGGCTTCTGATCTTGCTTCTGTGGGTCCAGACTTGTCTGGACGCTTTTCCAGCATTGAAGCGGGGGAGCGTCCAGACAAGTCTGGACCCATCAAGAGCTTGCACCGTGCGGGCACTGCCCCGTGCCCCTACCCCACCGCCCCGGCCATGACCACGCGGTCGCGACCCTCGTTCTTGGCTGCGTACAGCGCGCGATCGGCGCGCGCCACCAGCGCGTCCATGTGGTCGCCGGGTTCGGCCAGCGCCAGCCCGATGCTGATGCGGTAGCTGATGCGCAGGTCGCCGCTGCGCACCTGACGGCTGCGTACGCGCGCCAGCAGCTCATCGGCCCATGCGCGGGCGCTGTCCGCGTCGGCGCCGGGCAGCAATACCAGAAATTCCTCGCCGCCCCAGCGTCCCACGGTCTGGTCGGCGACCAGCTGTCCCATCGCGACCTCGGCAAAGTCGCGCAGCACGGCGTCTCCGGCCAGATGACCGTAGGTGTCGTTGATACCCTTGAACTGGTCGAGGTCGATCACCGCCAGCGCAACCGGCCAGTCTGCGGCGCCGCTCAACGCGTTGACGATGCGTTCGATCAGCTCGCGGCGGTTCGGCAGACCGGTCAGTGGATCCAGCACCGACAGGGTCTTCAGTTTGCGATTGGCATTGCCCAGCGCCTGCGCGGTCGCTTCCAGTGCTTCCTTCTGATTGCTCAACTCGCGGGTACGTGCGAGTACTTCGGCTTCGAGATGGCGGCGCTGCCGGTTGAGCTGCCGCGTTCGCCCCAGGTAGGCCAACGTCAGCAGCAGCACCAGCGTGGACAACAGCAGCACCCGGAACGTCCAGGTGGCGTAATACGGCGGCGCTACGCGTACACGCAACAGCTCGCGGCTGGCACTGCTGCCGTCGTTGTCCACTTGCAGCTCAAGCGTGTGTTCGCCGTCCGGCAGGCGGTCGAGGATCAGCGAACGGCGCTCGCCCATCTGGTGGAAAGGCGCGCCGGGATCCAGCCGATAACGAAAGCGCGCCGAGGTCGGCGCGTCGAACACCAGACCGGTGAAGTCGAGGATCAGCGGCGGATGTCCATGCTGCAGGTCGAGTTGCAGCGGCCGTGCCGGATCGCTGCCGGCGGCGACCTCACTGTCGCCAACCACCAGACGTGCCAGGCTTGGACGCGGCATCTCCGGCGTCTCCCGCAGGCGTTCGGGCTGCACCGCGGTCAAGCCGTCGATGCCGCCGAAATAGAGCCAGCCCTGGCTGCCGCTGGCCACCGCGCCGCTGGCGAACTCGTCGGAGGCGATGCCGTCGCGACGGCGCCAGATTCGATGGCGCAGGCTGGCTGGATCGAGACGGATCAGTCCGCGGTTGCTGGTCAGCCAAAGCTGCCCCTGACGATCGCTGGCGATCGCGTAGATCATGCCGCTCGGCATGCCGGCGAGGCGACCGATCGGCTCGAATCGCAGCTTCGCGACGTCGCCCGGATCGATCACGCGCACCAGGCCACCGTTGCTGCCGATGAAGATGGTGCCATCGGCATGCCGATGGATGTTCCAGACGATCGATCCGGGCAGGCCATCGGCCACCCGATAGCGCGCCAGTGGCGTACCGTCGGCGGCGAGTATGTGCAGGCCGCCGGACGTTCCCACCCAGATGCGCCCGTCGCTGTCGCGGTGCAGCGAGTAGACGCTGCGATCCTGCTGCGCGAACCACGGTTCGGCGCCGCCGGCGGGCACCAGCGGCACCGGCTGGCGCGCCTCGCCGAAAGCGTCGATGCGCCACAGTCCAGATGACGACCCGGCCCAGATGCGACCGCTCGCATCCTCGCGCAGCACGCGTACGCTGCCGCCGCGTTGGTCGCGCGCCAGCGCGGGTTCCGGGTGCCAGGTCGGCGCATCCGGATCGGTCCAGTAAAGGCCGTTGTCGGTGGCCACCCAGATGCGGCCGGCGCGATCCTGCATCAGGTTCCACACCAGGCGCGCCGCTTCCGGGGCATCGGCAGGAAACGGCAGCGTCTCGAACGGCCACTCGACGCCATCGCGACGGGCACCGGCGGCAACGCGCTGCACGCCACCACCGAAACTGCCGACCCAGAGGTCGCCGCGTCGATCTTCCAGCACCGCACGCACGCGTCCCTGCTTGAGACCGGTCTGGCCCTCGTCGCGGTCGCGTTCGACATGGAAGATCTGGTCCGAAGGCGTGAAGCGCACCAGTCCTTCGCCCCAGTGGCCAGCAAACACGCCGCCGCGATCGTCGACATCCAGCGCCTCGATCAGAAAACCGCGCCCGGCCACGCGCGCCGAGCGCCGGTGATCGAGCGCCTTGACGCAGTCGCAGTCAGGATCGAACCAGGCGAGGCCGCGATCGGTGCCGATGTACACGCTGCCGCCGGGGCCGGCGGCGAGACGCAATATGCGCGAGGTGCGCAGGCCGGGGGCATCGGTTCCGCCGGGCAGGAAGCGCCGGGTGTCGCCGCTGGCGAGCTCCACGCGGAACAGGCCCTGGCTCCAGCTGCCGACCCAAAGCACGCCCGCGGGCACTTCGAGCAGCGAGTCGATGTTGAACGGACGTTCGCTGCCGGCGACCTCGAGCGCGTGCACGGTGTCGCTGGCGTCGACCCGAAACAGGCCGTCGCCGGTACCGACCCACAGTCCGCTCGGGCCACGGCGCAGTGCCCAGACATCGGTGCGCGGCGGGTTGGCGCCCACCTCGATCCGGGTCGCCTTGAACTCGGCGGACATCGGATCGCCGTTCCAGTCCAGGCGCGCCAGCCCGCTGCGCGAGGCCAGGTACAGCGTTCCGGCGCGGGCCAGGTCGACCGCGTTGAAGTGGTTTGCCGGCAGCCCGTCGGCAATGCCGAGCATGCGGAATTGCTCGGACAGACGGTCGAACAGCGCCAGTCCGCCGCCGTTGGTGGCCATGTAGAGGTGGCGCCCGGCAACCGCGATGTCGCGGATGTAGGCCGAGGCGGTGGCGCCCGGATCGTGGTCGGATGGCCGATAGACGCGAAACTCGTAACCGTCGAAACGGTTCAGCCCGTCCTCGGTGCCGATCCACAGATAACCGTCATCGTCGCGTACCAGCGCCAGGGCCGAGTTCTGCGACAAGCCATCGGCGACCGAGTACTCGGTCGCGGCGTGCGCCGGCAACGTGCATGCGGCCGCCAGCCAGAGCAACACCCGCCGCGTCCAACCGCGGCGTTTGTGCCTGCCGACGCGCGCAAGGTTCAGAAAGCCCTCATCGCTATTGGCACAGGTGCGCGGTGAAGCTCTGTTCACCGGCCACCGGCGGTCCCTTCGGCTGGATCACATTGGCGCCCAGCGCCGCCGCCTCGTTGCGCGCGAGCGTTTCCAGTTCGTCCGCCACCTTGATCGAATTGCGCTCGACACCGACGATGCGGTTGGTCACGGTGGTCGTGATGTCGCCCTTGAAAGTGCATCCGGAAAGCGCCTCTCCGGCGCCGGCAACGCGCACGATAGCGCCGTTCTTTTCCAGCTTGACCCAGGTGCAGGCGCTGGAGGCAAGCAGAGTCAGGAGCATGACAATCGACAGCGGTTTCATCGGGCGACATCCTGAAGGCGCGGGATGCCGCAAATTATCAGGTTCGCGCTGCTGGTGGGTCCAGATTTGTCTGGACGCTCTGCCTGACGCAATGCCAGGAGCGTCCAGACAAGTCTGGACCCACCAGGAACAGCACCTAAACGACCTGCGAAAACCTCGCCGGTGCGGCGACCGCCTGTTTGTCGCCGCTGAGCCAGGCATCGAAGGCCATCGCCACGATGCGCAGCAGCATGGCGCCCGCTGGCGTGATCGTCAGCGTGTTCGCACCCAGCTCGACCAGGCCATCGCGCGCGGGCTCGGCCAGGCGTGCCAGCGAGGCGGCGAAATAGTCCTTGAAGTCGATGTTGTGGCGGGCGCCGAAGGTGGCGTAGTCGACGTGCCCGAAGCACATGATCTGCACGATCAGCTCGCGGCGCAGTCGATCGTCGGCGTCGGTGGTCAGCCCGCGCATGATCGGCAGGCGGCGCTCGTCGATGGCGTGCAGATACGGGATCTCGTGCTTCTCGTTCTGTGCGTAGATTTCGCCGACCTGGCCGATCGAACTCATGCCGAAGGCCACCAGGTCGCAGCCGCCGTGGGTGGTGTAGCCCTGGAAGTTGCGCTGCAGGCTGCCATCGAGCTGCGCCCGCGCCAGCTCGTCCTCGGGCAGCGCGAAGTGGTCCATGCCGATGTGCACGTAGCCGGCGTCGGTCAGGCGTTCGATGGTCAGTTGCAGCAGCGCCATCTTGGTGTCGGCGCTGGGCATGGTCGCGGCGTCCATCACCGCCTGCGACTTGAACAGTTCCGGCAGGTGCGCGTAGGAATAGGCGGCGATGCGGTCGGGCCGCAGCGTCAGCACGGTATCCAGCGTGCGCGCGAAGCTCTCCACATGCTGATGCGGCAAGCCATAGATCAGGTCGAAGTTGATCGAGCGAATGCCGACGCTGCGCGCCTCGACCACCAGCCGCTCGGTCTCCTCGACCGACTGGATGCGGTTGACCGCCTGCTGCACCTTGGGGTCGAAATCCTGCACACCGAGGCTGATGCGGTTGATGCCGAGCTCGACCAGCGCGCGCAGCGCAGCCGGATCCGCGGTGCGCGGATCGATCTCGATGCCGTAGTCGCGCTCGGCGCCGCGGTGCATGCCGAAGCCGGCGTCGAGCGCGGCGAAGATCTCGCCGAGTTCGTCCGGGTTGTAATAGGTCGGCGTACCGCCGCCGAAATGCAGCTGGTTCACCGGGCGGCTGCGATCGAACAGCTCGGCCTGCAGCGCGATCTCGACCAGCAGGCGGTCCAGATAAGCGCGACCGCGTTCGCGATTGCGCGTGATGATGCGCGTGCAGCCGCAGTAATAGCAGCTCGAACGGCAATACGGCACGTGCAGGTACAGGGACAGCGGCCGCCCGCTGGCATTGCTGCGCCGCGCCTCGGCCGCATAGTCGGCAGCGCCGAAACCCGCATGGAACTGCGGCGCTGTCGGGTACGAGGTATAGCGCGGCCCGGGCCGGTCGTAACGGCGGATCAGTTCGACATCGAATCGGGTATCCATGGGCGCAAGTCTAAGCCGGAGCGGCCGGCGCGCGCTTGATTGGGGTCAGGATTCAATCGTAGGTCACGTTGGCCGCGCAGCGGACTACGTGACGCATCCGCACGTCACGTAGTCCCTGCGGGCCAACGTGACCTACGCCGCCCGGGCGAAGGTCTTCGGCAATCCAACCGCAGCCGCCGAACCGTACCAGCCGAGCTCCGTCGCCAGCGCCGCAACTTCGCCGATGTACAACAATGTGGGCGATTGCAGCTGATGCGCGCGCGCCAGTTCGGGCAGTTCCGCCAGCGTGCCGACGATCACCCGCTGATTGGCGCGCGATCCGTTTTCGACCAGTGCCACCGGCGTCGTCGCAGCGCGGCCGTGGGCAATCAGCCGCTCGCGCAGCACCTCGAACTGGGCGCCGCCCATGTACACCGCAAGCGTCTGCCGCTCCTGCGCCAGCGCCTGCCAGTCCAGCGTGTCGGTCGAACGCGCGCAGTGCGCGGTGACCAGGCGCACCGATTGCGCGTGATCGCGATGGGTCAGCGGGATGCCGGCGTAGGCGGCGCAGGCCACCGCCGCGGTGATGCCGGGCACCACGGCGTAGTCGATGCCGGCCTCGCGCAGCGCTTCCAGTTCCTCGCCGCCGCGACCGAACACGAAGGGGTCGCCGCCCTTCAACCGCACGACCACCTGGCCCGCGCGCGCATGTTCGACCAGCAGGCGCTGGATCTCGCCCTGCTCGGTGCTCGGACCGCGCCCGCTCTTGCCCACCTCGATGCGTTGCGCGTCGCGGCGCGCCAGTTCCAGCACCTCGGCACTGACCAGGCGATCGTGCAGGATCACGTCGGCCTGCTGCAGGGCACGCAGCGCGTCGAGGGTCAGCAGGCCGGCGGCACCCGGCCCGGCGCCGACCAGCAGCACGCGGCCGCGGCGTGTTTGGCCGGGGCTGGCCAGCGTTCGCGCCAGTTCGCGTTCGGCGGCGCCGAGCTGGCCGGCGTCGACCAGCGCTGGCAGATTGCCATGCAGCAGTTCGTCGTAATAGCGGCGGCGTTGCGCCAGATCCGGGCGCGCGGCGCGGATCCGCGCACGCCAGCGGTCGAGCAGACCGGCCAGCACGCCCAGCGAGGGCGTCAGCCAGCGCTCCAGACGTTCGCGCACCAGGCGCGCCAGCATCGGTGCGCTGCCGCCCGAGGACACCGCGATCAGCAAAGGCGAGCGGTCGACGATGGCCGGCACCTGGAAGGTCGACAGCGCGGCGTCGTCGACCACATTGACCAGTGTCTGGCGCAACGTTGCCGCTGCAGCCACGCGCTGGTTGAGCGCAACATCGTCGGTCGCCGCGATCGCCAGCCAGACCTCGTCGAGTTGCTGCGGCGTGAACTGCAACGCGCGGTGCGTCAGTTCGCCGCGCTGCCTGCGCGCCGTCAATGCTGCGGACAGACGCGTCGCCACCACGTCGACGACGGCTCCCGCGCGCAGCAGCATGCCGATCTTGCGCTCGGCGACGTCGCCACCGCCGACAACCAGCACGCGGCGACCGCTCAGATCCGCGAATACGGGATAAAGGTTCATGCGCAGCGCCAGACAGAATCGACCGATCCCAGCTTATGGACGTGTAGACGTCCATTGAAATGACCGCGCGACGTGAACATATGCCGCTGGGGCATATGCGGCGCCGCGATCGGGAATCGGGGATCGGGAATATTCGCTTCGAGCGCGCCTTTTTGGGTCGAGACTTGTCGGGAAATCGGGAATACCTGCTTCGAGGGAGCTCTTTGAGGTTCCAGACTTGTCTGGAAATCGGGAATACCCACTTCGAGCGAGCTTTTTGTGGGTCCAGACTTGTCTGGACGCTTCCTGCTTTTCGCAATGTGAGGGAAAAGCGTCCAGACAAGTCTGGACCCACCAGAGCCGGGCGAGTCCGGACCCCACCAAGGGCCGCTCCTGCTAGCCTTCCCCGCCCGCTTCCCGCACTTTCCGATCAGCATGTTTCTCGACCGCCAACGCATCCGCCGCGCGTTCACGCGCGCCGCCGGCGACTATGAACAGACGGCGGAACTGCAGCGTCAGGTTGGCGATCTGCTGCTGGAGCGGCTGCCGGTGGTGACGGCAACGCCGACCCGGATTCTCGATATCGGTGCCGGTACTGGCCGCCTGACCGCACGGGTGCGCAAGCGCTATCCGAAATCCGAGGTCATTGCGCTCGACCTGTCGCTGGGCATGCTGCGTCAGGCGCGCCAGCATGTCGGCTGGTGGCGACCGTTCCGGCGTGTCGCGGGCGACGCTCAGGCGCTGCCGTTCGCCGACGCCTCGATGGACCTGGTGATCTCCAACCTGTGCCTGCAGTGGTGCGGCGACCTGAAGACGGCGCTCCACGAGTTCCGTCGCGTGCTCAGGCCCGGAGGCTGGTTGCTGTTCACCAGTTTCGGCCCGGACACGTTGAAGGAGTTGCGCTCGGCCTGGCGCGCGGCGGACGAGCGCGCGCACGTGCACGTGTTCCTCGACATGCACGATGTCGGCGACGCCGTGCTGGCGCAGGGTTTTGTCGACCCCATGCTGGATGTCGAACGCTACACGCTGACCTATGGCGACGCGCGTTGCCTGATGCGCGAACTCAAGGCGATCGGTGCCGGCAATGCCGCGGTCGATCGCGCGCGCGGCCTGACCGGCAAGCAGGCCTGGCAACGCATGCTTGCGGCGTACGAGTCGCAACGCCGCGAAGGCCTGTTGCCCGCCAGCTACGAAGTCATATTCGGCCAGGCGCAGGCGCCCGCCGCCGGCGCGCCGCTGCGTGGCCCGAAGGGCGATCTGGCCAGTTTCAGCGTCGAGGCGATGCGCGCGAAATTGCGCCGCGGCGGGTAGGAAAAAAACAGGGTGGAACCGCGCAGCGGGGTTGCCACCATCGGGGGCTGCGCGCCGATCCGGCGGATTCGCCTGGCGTCGATTTCGCATGCCGTGTTCGGCGGATTCGCCTTTGGCGGATCCGCCCTTGTATGTTGCTTTTCATGGTCTCTTCGCTCTTTCGCTCTAG
>CALEZI010000094.1 GCA_937928755.1 uncultured Rhodanobacteraceae bacterium
CGCCTCGCAACGAAGATAAATAGTGATGCGAATTAATGGCAAACCACACTAGTGTAGTGCGGCATAAGTCACTGCCTTTTGTTTCCGATGCATTTTGGCCCGAGGCTCGGCGAGAGGAGGAGCCACAGCTTGCAGCGTCTTGCGGCAAAGCAGCGACTAAAGAGAGAAGATTCGCGTCCGGACGCGCGTGGCCAGCGGGCGTTGATCGATCTGGCGACGATGCATTTCGAGTTGCGTCGCAAGGGCAAGCTGCTGATGGACCCTGACGGAACGAAATCGCGTGAGACGGAACCAGGCACAGTCGCGCCAGGCCAGGCGATGCTCCCTAGACCGAAACCGGCTGGCGACACGCTACCATTCAGTCCTCGGCAAACCGCTTGATACGAACCATGCGCCCAAAACCGATCCTGCTCCTGATTCTTGACGGCTGGGGCCATGCCGAGGCTGCGGCGGACAACGCCATTTCCCAGGCGTTGTGCCCGAACTGGCGGCGCATCAGCCGGCAGTGGCCAAGCACGCTGATCCGCACCGATGGTCTGGCTGTCGGCCTGCCCGACGGCCAGATGGGCAATTCCGAAGTCGGCCACATGAACCTTGGGGCGGGCCGCATCGTCTACCAGGACCTGACGCGGGTCGACGCAGCGATTGCCGACGGCAGTTTTGCCAGCAATCCGACGCTCACCAACATTGCTCGAGCGGTTGCCGCCGACGGGCGCACGCTGCACGTCATGGGCTTGCTGTCACCGGGCGGGGTGCACAGCCACGAAGACCAGATCTTCGCAATGATCGATCTGGCCGCGGGTTGCGGCGCGCGGATTGCCGTGCACGCCTTTCTCGACGGGCGCGATACGCCGCCGCGCAGTGCCGAGGCCTCGTTGCAGCGGCTGATCGAGGTGTGCGGCCGGCATCCTGACGCGCGCGTTGCCAGTGTCGGCGGACGCTATTTCGGCATGGATCGCGATCAACGTTGGGACCGCGTCGAGCGCGCCTGGCGCGCGATCGTCGATGCCGACGCGGTATTCGATGACGCCGACGCCGCCAGCGCCCTGGCGGCAGCCTACGCGCGTGGCGAGAACGACGAGTTCGTGCAGCCGACCACCATCGCCGGCGGCTGCGCCATCGCCGATGGCGACGCCGTGGTGTTCATGAACTTCCGCGCCGACCGCGCGCGGCAGATCACCCGCGCTTTCATCGACGATCAACTTCACGGCTTCGTCCGGCGGCATCGTCCGCGACTGCTGAACTTCGTCAGCCTCACCGAGTACGCGACCGATCTGGCCACTTCGGTGGCTTTTCCGCCGCAGAGCATGGAGCACACACTGCCGCAGGTGCTTGCGGCAGCGGGCCTGACCCAATTGCGCATCGCCGAGACCGAGAAGTACGCCCACGTCACCTTCTTCTTCAGCGGCGGACGCGAGACGCCTTGCGTCGGCGAGGAACGTATCCTGGTGCCCTCGCCGCGCGTCGCGACCTACGATCTGCAGCCGGAAATGAGTTGCCCCGAGGTCACCCGACAGTTGGTTGCGGCGATTGCCGGCCAGCAGTTCGACTTCATCGTCTGCAACATCGCCAATCCTGACATGGTCGGCCATACCGGCATCCTCAGCGCGGCGATCCAGGCGGTCGAGGCGGTGGACGTCGCGCTCGGCACACTCGAAGCGGCGATTCTCGCGGCGGGGGGCGAAATGTTGATTTGTGCCGACCATGGCAACCTGGAGGACATGTGGGACGAGGCCAACGGCCAGCCGAACACCCAGCATTCGGTGAATCCGGTGCCGCTGGTCTACATCGGGCGACCGGCGCGCCTGCAGGCAGGTGGCTCGTTGCGCGATATCGCGCCGACCGTACTCGCGCTGATGGACCTGCCGCAACCGGGCGAGATGACGGGCCGTTCGCTGGTCGAGCTGGTCGACGCCTGATCCATGCGCCTCCTGGTCCTGCTCTTGCTGCTGTTCCCGGCGCTGCTGCCAGGGCAGGCATTGCCGGGCGCGAGCGACGAGGCCAGCCTGGTCGAACGCCTGGCTCAGGTCCGCGAACAGTTGGCCGCCGCCGAAACCGAGCGCGCCCGGCGTGCCGACGCGGTCAATACATCGCTCGGCGAACTGGCGAAGATCGAGCGCCAGATCGCCCAGCGCAACCGTACGCTGCGGCAACTCGCCGAGGAAGCTGCCGCCGGCGAGGCGCGATTGCTGGCGCTGCATGCCGAACGCGCGCGCCAGGAAACCGAGCTGTCCGGCGAAAAGGAATCGCTGGCAGCGCTGATGCGCTCGACCTACGCGCTGGGCCGGCTGGACACGCTGAAGCTGGTGCTGGCGCAAGACCAACTGGCCGATACCGGCCGTTTGCTGGCTTACCAGGCTCAGTTGCAGCGAGTGCGCCTGAGTCGCATCGACCATGTGCGGGAGCTGCTGCGCTCGCTGCAAGCGCTGCAGACCGAGACCGCCGCGGCCCAGCTTGCGCTCGAACAGGTGCGCCTGGCTGAGGCGGAGAATCTCGCGGCGCTGGAGGCCGAAAGGCGCGAGCGCCGGGGCATTCTAAAGCAGCTCGAACTGGCCCTGGCCAAGGTTGAGGCGCGCGTGGAAGCGCTCGATCAGGACCGCAGCGATATCGAGGGTCTGCTGGCGCAACTACGCGACGTCATCGGCGACGTGCCGTCGCTGCTGCCGGGAGATCGACCGTTTGCCGAACTCAAGGGAAGCTTGCCGCGACCTCTGGACGGCAAGATTCTGCTCGCTTTCGGCCAGGTCTACTCGGGTCGCGCAAGTGCCGGCGTGCGCATCGAGGCCAGCCGTGGCGCGCAGGTCCGCGCAATCGCGCGCGGGCGCGTCGCCTTCGCCGACTGGATGCGCGGCTACGGCTTGTTGCTGATTCTCGACCACGGCGACGGCTACATGAGCCTTTACGGCCGCTGCGAATCGTTGCTGGCGAGCGAGGGCGAGTGGGTCGAGGCCGGCAATCCACTGGCACTGGCGGGCGATTCCGGCGCCGCCAGCGAGATTGCCCTGTACTTCGAACTGCGCTACCACGGCCAGGCGCTGGATCCGGCGGCATGGTGGCAGCAGTAGTGTTCTTGATGGTCCAGACTTGTCTGGACGCTACTTGCGGATCAGGATCAACAGCGTCCAGACAAGTCTGGACCCACAAGAGCATTTCGGAACATCGCTTTCGGCGGCTCGAACGCCTCCCCACAAACCCCTTTCATTTCGCGGCCAGCTCGCCAAATATGCGACTCTCGTCCTCAGCCTTGGCCACGTCATGACCACCAGGCATCTCGTACTCGGCATCGTCGCCGTGCTGGCGTTGTCGTCGTCGCCGGCGTCGGCGGACGACCCTCCGGCTGCCGCCGCATCGCCAGCGTCCACGGCGCCTGCGGCAGCTTCGGAAGACGAGGTCAGCGTCGAGGACATTCGCGTGTTCACCGCCGTGTTCCGCGAGGTGCAGCGCTCTTACGTCGAGCCGGTCAGCGCCAACCAGTTGATGAAGGCAGCGATCCGCGGACTGCTGCTCGACCTCGACCCGCACAGCGCGTACTTGAAGAAGACCGATCTGCAGGCGCTCACCGACGACACCAGCGGGCGCTACGGCGGCCTTGGGCTGGAAGTGCAGGTGCGCGCCGGTGCGCTCACCGTGATCGCGCCGATCGACGATACGCCAGCGGCGCGCGCCGGCATCCAGCCGGGCGACGTCATCAGCCGCATCGATGGCATTCCGGTGGAGAGTGAGAATGCCGACGTGGCGATCGACCGCATGCGCGGCGAGGCCGGCAGCAGCGTGAAGTTGACCATCATTCGCGCCGGCCAGCCTGCCTTCGACCTGTCGCTGGTGCGCGAGGTGATCGACGTCACGGCAGTGCGCGGGCGCCTGTTGGCGCCGGGATTCGGATATGTGCGCGTCGCCGCCTTCCAGACCAACACCGCAGAGGAAGTCGCCAAGCGCATCGCGGCTCTGATCAAACCGGGTCAGCCGCTGGATGGTCTGGTGCTCGATCTGCGCAGCAATCCGGGCGGTCTGCTGGATGCAGCGGTCGATGTCAGCGATCTGTTTCTGGACTCCGGACCCATCGTCAGCACGCGCGGGCGAGTGCCGCTGGCGAGTGCGCAATTCGACGCCGTTGCCGGCGATGTGCTGCTCGGTGCGCCGCTGGTGGTGCTGGTCGACGGCGGATCGGCCTCGGCCAGCGAGATCGTCGCCGGCGCCCTGCAGGACCGCCGGCGCGCGCTGATCCTCGGCCAGCGCACCTTCGGCAAGGGCTCGGTACAGTCGGTGCTGCCGTTGGCCAGCGGCGAGGCGATCAAGCTGACCACGGCCTTGTACTACACGCCCTCCGGGCGCTCGATCCAGGCCGAAGGCATCGAGCCCGACGTCGTGCTGCAACCCGCAGAACTGCGCCCGCTCGGAGCCGGCGACCGACCGGTGACAGAAGCCGATCTGCCCGGGCATCTCGGCAACGACAACGGCAAACCAGCGGCGACGCCATCCGCCTCAGCAGCGAACACGCTGGACGAATCCAGCTCGCGGGATTTCGTGCTGACCGAGGCGCTCAATATCCTGCGCGCGCTGGCACGCTGGAATCCGCCGGCAGCGTCGCCTGGCACTGCAGCCGCAGCGGCGACACCCGAAACACGCTGACCACAAACGCGCCGTTTGCGCCCACAGAAGCTGAGCAACTGCAGAAGCGTCCAGACAAGTCTGGACCTCCAGAAGCTGAAGCAGCTGCAGAAGCCGGTGCATGCAGCACTGCTTCTGTGGGTCCAGACTTGTCTGGACGCTGTGGCTTCGCTCCAGGGAGAAGCGTCCAGACAAGTCTGGACCTACAGAAGCTGAAGCAGGTGCAGAGGCCGGTGCATGCACGACTGCTTTTGTGGGTCCAGACTTGTCTGGACGCTGCGGCTTCGCTCCAGGGAGAGGCGTCCAGACGAGTCTGGACCGACCAGAAGCACAGAGGTCCAAACCAGTCCGGGCCCGGCGCCAGCGATCCACCTGCTTCATGGGCGGGCCTGATTTCCCAGTCGCGGCTGACGCTCACGAGCGCCTGCGCGCGATCGACAACGACAAGGTTCGCGATCAACCCCGCGGCGGCGGCGACGGCAAGGCGACCACCTTGTCGCCACTCTGAGCGTCGCGGATTGCCGCCGGGCCGCGCGCCGCCACTTCCTCGATGCGCACGATGCTCTGCATCGGCAGATGCAGCGCTCGCGTATCGGCGAACTCCTCGCGCAGGCGCTCCTCGGTCGGATCGACCAGCACGCCCTCGCGCGCACCGAACTCCAGATCGGTGACCACGGTGAAACCCCACAGTTCGCTGCTGCTCACGCGCCGCGCGTACAGCTCGTAAACCTTGCCGTGGTTGAGAAAGACGATCTTGTAGAGTTTGCGGGTGGCCATGGCTCGCAGGGGTCTGAGTTCTCAGGTAAACCGGGCAAAACGTGAAACGTAAAACGTCAACTGAAGCGAGCGGTAATTGACGTTTTACGTTTTACCTTTGCCTTTCACCCTTCACCGCACTTCATCACACCATGCGTGCATCGCGCCGATACAACCACGGGCGCAAGGTCAGCGCCAGAACCAGTCCGTTGACGAAACCGAAAACATGCGCCCACCAGGCCACCGCCCCCGAGCGCGTGCCCAGGGTTTCCAGCACCTGGAACAGCAGCCAGATGCCGATCAGGTGGATCGCCGGCACCCGCACCAACTGGAAATACAGGCCCAGCGGCAGGATGACCCCAAGATGCGAGGTCGGGAACAGCAACACGTAGGCACCGATCAGCGCGGATACCGCACCGCTGGAACCGATGATCGGCGCGTTGGCCAGCGGCGACATCAAGGCCGTGAACAGATTTGCGGCAGCGCCGGCAACCAGGAACAGGATGAGCGTGCGCCAGGAGCCCAGGGTTCGCTCGACGCCGGCGCCGAACAATCCGAGAAACAACAGGTTGCCGAACAGATGGGTCCAGTCGGCGTGCACGAACAAGGCGCTGACCAGGCGCAACCCGGGACCACCCATCAGCGCGCTGAAATCGAAGCGCAGTTCCGCGGGCACCGTCCCCCAGCTCTGCAGCAGGGCATAGCGCTCGTTCGGCGCCATCAGCGCCTGCCAGACGGCAATCGCCAGACAGGCGGTCACCAAAGCCGGCGTGGCCCAGCGCCAGCGACGCCTGGACTTTTCGTCTACGCGAACGAACATGGTCGATTCGACGACTGGCGGCAGTTGGCGCTCAATAGGCCTGCCGCGGCAACAGGAACCGCTGCCCGCGGTACTCGAATACCGCACCATCCGCGACGATGTCGAGCAGGGTCAAGTCCGGCCCGGGTGCTGGCGTCTCCAGCGTGAAGCGTTTGCCGTTGAGGACGATGAAGCGTTCGCCGGGCTCCGGGCTGAACACATGCATCGACAGTTCCAGCTTGGGCATGTCCTTGCGCGTGGCATAGGGCAGTTGGAACAGCACCGGCAGGACCTCTTCGGGTTTGCTGACGGCAACCTCCGGCGCACTGGGTCCAGAAGGACCATGGTCGACCACTGCCGGCGCCATCGGCTCGATCTGCGGTATTTCGACTGGCGGCGGCTCGACTGGCGGCGGCTCGACTAGCGGCGGCTCGCTAACCGCTGGCGCGGCAACCACTGCCGGTTCTGGCGCCGGCGGCGACACCGGCACCGGCACCGGAGCGGTCGCCGCAGTGCCAGGATCCGGCGTTGCGCTCGGCGTGTACAGCATGGCGCGCTGCGGTGTCGGCAGCCCGCCACCGGAAACCGTTCCGCCGCTGCCTGCTCCGGCAATGCCGCCAAAGACGGTTTCCCCAGTCGAGCGCAGTTGCGTGGCTTCGGACTCAGCTGCAAGGGTTTGCGCCGCCGGCGCCTGTGTTGCATCCGATTCAGGTGACGCAAACGGCGTCGGCGGCACCGCCGGCGCCAGACGCACGGCGTCCTCAGTAGCGGGGGCACCGACCCGGGCGATTGCGTTCGCGGCGCCTTCCGAGTCCTCCCCGCTACGTCCGCGCGCCAACCAGAACCCACTTCCGGCCAGACCGGCCACCAGCAGCACGGCGCCTGCGCCGGCCACCCAGGGTGTACGTCGAACACGCCGCGGTGCGCTGAAATGCGCATGAAGCGTGGGTGGTTGCCCACGCTTGCGCTCAGCTTCGGACTTCTTCAGCGCATCAAGGATCAACGACATACATCAACCTCGCAGCGAAAAACCCGGAAACCTCGTGACAGCATGCCCATCGGCCAAGGCCATCAAGGCACAAAACACTGCCGCACCAAACCAGCTTCAACCCTCTCGGACAACCAGTCAGCTATCCACAAACGCATCCGGGAATCACAGGCGCGCAAGCCGCGGACCTTCCACATCGTAACTGGCCAGGGCCATTTGCGTCTCCGGACCGGCAATGCCGTCGGCGATCAAGCCCAGACGGATCTGCAGTCGACGCAAGCGTCGCTCAAGCTCGGCATCGAAGGTCTCGCCCTCGCCAATCGGACCTTGCAGTCCCTCTTGGACCTCGGCGACCGCCAAACGTTCACGCAGCCAGATCACACCGGGGCCGCGGTCGCCGACGCGCAACGTAACCGGCACCCATTCCGGCGCGCGCCACAAGGCGCGATAGTCTCCCAACCAGTGAAGTTCGATCAAGGACCGCGGCAGAGTTGCCGTCTCGCCGGCAACTTCGAGGCGCACGCGCTGGTCGTCCATGCCGAGCAGCAATGCCGACACAAAACCGTTGCCGCTGCGCAAACGCAAGACCACCGGGCGGCCGAGCGCACCGAGCCGGCTCAACGGTCCGGACCCGCGCAGGCAGTTGATGCCGTCGACGACGCGCCCACCGCAGGCCGCCAGTTGCGCCAGCAAATGCGGTTCCGCCGGCCATTGCCAGAGTTCGACGAGACGTCCCCAAGTGCGAAGGTCGCCCTCGTCGGGGTTCGCCAGCAGCCGCTGCAGCAGTTGCTCCGGCGCTTCGCTCGGCGCCACTGGAGCGACCGCGGCGACCGCCTGGATGGAGGGTTCGGGCGTGCGCGGCCAGTGCCAGGCGGCCAGCGACAATGCCGCCAGAAACAGCAGCGCGGCGGCGCTGAGCCACAACTTTCGGCGACCTCGGCTGCCGCCATGCAGGGCCTCGTCGGCGGACTCATCGACCACGCGCTCGTTGATGCTGTCCAGAGAGCGCGCATAACCGGCGACCATGGCGCGGTCGGCGATGACATTGATCAGGCGCGGAACGCCGCCCGCGCGTTTGTGCAGTGTGCGCAGAGCCAGTCGCGTGAACGGCAAACGTTCGCTGCCGGCCACGTGCAGGCGGTGACGCACGTAAGTTTCGGTTTCGTCGACTTCCAGTGGCGTCAGGTGGTAGCGCGCGGTGATTCGTTGCGCCAGTTGCCGCAGATCAGGGCGATCGAGCAACTCGCGCAATTCCGGTTGCCCGAGCAGGATGATCTGCATCAGCTTCTGCGTCGCGGTCTCCAGGTTGGTCAGCAGACGCACCTGCTCCAGCGACTCCACCGACAGATTCTGCGCTTCGTCGATGATCACGACGACGCGTTCGCCTTCGGCATGCGCGTGCAACAGGAAGGCATTCAGTCGATCGGTCAGGATCTTCAGGCTGCCCTGCGCATCGGCGACATCGACGTGCAGTTCCTCGCAGATCGTTTCCAGCAGTTCGACCGGACTAAGCAAAGGATTCAGCAGCAGCGCGACGCGCGTCATGTCCGGCAACTGCTCCAGCAGCAGTCGGCACAACGTGGTCTTGCCGGTGCCGACTTCGCCGGTCAACTGCACGAAACCGCCCGATCCGCCCTGGCCAACGCCATACAGCAGATGCGCGAGACCATCCCGGTGGCGCTCGCTCAGGTAGACGAAGCGCGGATCGGGCGTGATCGAGAACGGCGCCTCGGAAAGGCCGTAGAAGTCTAGGTACATCAACGCATTCTAGCTGGCATCTGTGCTTGGTACCTCTGAACAGACTGCATCAGGGGTGCAAAGTTCGACCTGATTGGCGTCGAACCTCAGTCGGGTTGGCTTGAGCAAGGTGTCGCGTTCGCCCTGATCTTGGGTGTCACGTTTGCCCTGTGGGTGTCCCGTTTGCCCTGAGCTTGTCGAAGGGCGCTCTCGCGAGCCTCGCCCTTCGACAGGCTCAGGGCAAACGGTACTGGGTGGGCGGGTGCCTGGGCGCCGGCCGAGGACGCCACTGTTGGGCACGGCTGCGCCTCAGCCCAACCTACGTGCGCGAATGTAGGTTGGGCTAAGGCGCAGCCGTGCCCAACATCGGCGCCCTGCTACTGAGGTTCGACGCTAATCAGGAAGTTCGATGATCAGCCGCAGCCGCGCCCAAGCGACGAGCCTGTCCGGCGCCGGCGCGCGGCGGCGCGCTTCCGGCGTTGCCTTCAAGCGCATGCGCGATCTCGCGGCGAGCGGCGCATCGATCACTTCGGAATCCGGGCTCGTGACCGATCGCTGCCGGCGCAGGTCTCGATGACCAGTCCGCGCCGCGACCACGCTAAACTGGCGCGCATGCCCGGCCCGCAGTTCGATCGAGAAGCCGTCGAGCGCTGGCTGACCGAGTTCGGCCCGCGACTGCGTGCCATCGTGCGCTCGCGCTGCCCGCGCGAACTTGGCATCGAGCCCGACGAAGTCGAGCAGGAAGTGCGCATCCGCGTGTGGCAGGCGCTCGGTGAGCATCCGATCGACCATCCTGCGTCTTACCTTTACCGCGCGGCGATGAATGTCATCGTCGATCTGCTGCGGCGGCGCCGTGCGCGCCCGGATCGGGATGGTGATGCCCTGGACAGCTTGACACAACACGCCGCGGACGCTGGCCGGGAGCCGGCGGCAGCCGCCGCCGATGGCGAGTTCGCCGCGGCGGTGCGCGCGGCGGTACGCACGTTGCCGCGGCGGCGCCAGCGCCCGGTGCAACTGCACCTGCAGGGATTCGGATTTGCCGAAGTGGCGCAATTGCTCGGGCTCACCGATGCCACGGCGCGCAATCTCATTTATCGCGGCATGGAGGAATTACGTGAGCGCCTGCGTGCGGGAGGCTGGCCATGAACGATGAACGCTTGCAACAGGCCTGGCGCAGCGCAACGGGGTCCGCAGCGCCATTGCCGGACGCCGATGACTACGCCGCCTTGCTCGACGGGCGGCTCGATCCAGCGCGCCGCGAGGACCTGCTGGCGCGCGTGGCCGAGGACGCCGACGCTGCATCGATGCTGCAGTTGGCGATGGCATTGCGCAGCGCGGCGCAAGCGGCGGTCGCGCCGGCGGCGAACACGGTGACCCCGCTGCGACCCCGCGCGCGACCGCATTGGCGCTGGATGCAGGCGCTCGCTGCGAGTCTCGTGGTCGCGGTCGGAGCCGCCGTCTGGATGCGGCCGCCGGCGCCGGACGTGCTGCGCAGCAGCACCTTGGCGACGGTCAGCGAACCGCTCGATGGCGCACGTCTGGCGGCCGCGCCGACGCGATTGCGTTGGGCCGCGCAGCCGGGCGTCGCTCGCTATCGGGTGCGCTTGTACGACGCTCGCGCCGAACTGATCTGGCAAAGCGCGCCGGTCGCCGAAGTCGAGCTGGCCATCGACGAAGCGGTGCGCGAGCGCATCGGCGCCGGCCACTATTTCTGGCGCGTCGAAGCGGCCGGTGCCGAGGGTACCGGCGTGGGACCGTATCGTTTCGAAGTCAGCCCATGACCGGCGCGACGCGACTGCTCGGCGCTGTTGCAACGCTGCTGTTGAGCGGCGCGGCGCTGGCGCTGCAGATCGATTCAGTCGGCGCCGGCTGGGCGGCCGATCCGCAGGCGCCCAAGGCGCAGGACCGACTGCTGGGCTGGATCGACGAGCAGGGCCAGTTGGTGGCCGTCGACGATCCCTTCGATTGGCTGGCTGTGGAACAGGACCGCGCCGCCAGCGGGCCGATGCGCGTGCGTGTCGTGCGCGGGGACAACGAACTTGAAGTACGCCTGCCCGCCCCGACCTGGGATTGGCGTGTGGCTGCCAGTCCCGAAGAGTCCGGCGCCAGTTGGGGCGCGGACTGGTCGCGGCTGCAGCAGGCGGAGGCGGCGATCCGCGCGGGCGACTGGCCGGCCGCCTACGCCGCCGCCGAGGCATTGGCGCAACAGCGGCCGACACAAGCCGACCGCATCCGCCTGCAGTTGTTCCGCGCGCTGGAAAGCGACCCCGACCGCCGTCGCTGGCTGACATTGGCGCAGGCGCTGGACGCGGATCTGCTGGCGCGCGGCATTGGCGGCGTCCGCGGCGCGCAGGGTGCCGTGGCGCGCGCGCGGGCGCTGTTGCTGCTGCGCGACTACCTCGGCGCCGACGCGGCGGTGGGCGCGGCGCTGGCGTTGCTCGACGCGCATCCGCGACACGGTTTGCTGGCACAGGTGTTCGAATTGCGCGGTTCGATCGCCTATCGGCGCGCCGACAATACGGCCGCGCTGGCCGACTTCGAGCGCGTTGCCCGCCTGCTCGACGAACTTGCGCCGGGCAGCCTGACGCACGCGCAGGCGCAAGGCAAGGTCGCCGCGGTAGCGCTGTCGCGGGGAGAATTCGCCGCCGCCGACGCACTTTTCCGCCAGGCCATCGAGAGCGCCAATCGCGCGGCGCCGGGCAGCCTTGCGCTCGGCCGGCTGCACTTCAACGCCGGCCTCGGCGCATTCCAGCGTCGTCGGCTGGCAGCCGCGCAGGTGCACGCGCAGACTGCCCTGGCGCTGTTCGAAACTGCCGGTCCCGGCACACCTGAAGTGGCGATGGCGCGCGCGCAACTGGCCGAGGTGCTGAGCAAGCGCGGCGAAGAAGCGCGCGCCGAACCGCTCAAGCGGGCGGCGCTGGCGGAGGCGCTGGCGCTGGCGCCGGACAGCTACGAAACCTTGTCGATCCGCATGGAACTGGCGTACTCGCTGCGCTGGCAGCAGCGCATCGACGAGGCGCGCGCCGAGATCGCCGCAGTACTCGAACAGGATGACCCGGCGCGCGTCGAAACCTTGTTTCTCGACGCCCGCCAACTGCGCGCGCAACTCGATCTGGAAGCCGGCGACGCGCTGCGCGCGCGCACCGAACTGCGCGCCATCCTGCCCGGCTATCGCAGCCGCCAGCGCGATCTGCCGGTGGCGCAGTCGCTGCTGATCCTGGCTGCGGCCGAGCGCGAACTGGGCGATCTGGATGCCGCGACGGCCGCCCAGGACGAGGCGTTGACGATCCTGCAGCGCATTGCAGCGGACACCGCGATCGAGGCCGAGGCGCACCTGGAAGGCGCGCGGCTGTTGCGCGCGCGCGCTCAGGTGGATGCGGCGCTGGCCAGCTACCGGCGTGCCCAGCAGTGCCTGGAGCGCCAGCGCGATTATCTGGGCGGCGACGAAGAATCGCGCGCACGCTGGGCCGCGCGCCACCAGGTGTATTACCGCGAGCCGGCACAGTGGCTGCTCGAACTCGGACGAGCCGCGCAGGCCTGGGAGCAGATCGAACGCTCACGCGCCCGCGAGTTCCTGGCGGCACTCGGCGAGCGTCAGGAACTGCTGACCGAGCAACTGCCCGACGCCCTGCGCGAGCGCGCCGAGCATCTCGCCGAGGACTACCTGCGCGCGCTCAAGCCGGCAGCCGCGGGCAGCGCGACGAGGCCGCCGCTCGACGCCGCGCTGGCCGATTGGCAACAGCAACTGGCCACGGTTGAACCGCGGCTGGCCAAACTTGCACAACCTGCCGCTGCCGCCGACGTCGCCAATGCCTTGCCGGCCGCGAGTGCGCTGGTCAGCTATCTGGTCGCCGAGCAGCACAGCTACGCGCTGGTGCTGCGCCCGGGCGACAGCGAGCCGCAGTTGCGACGCCTGCCCAGCGGAAGGGCTCAGTTGACCGTCGAGATCGATGCGCTGCGCGTGCTGATCGCCCGCCCGGACGCGGCGCCAGAATCGCAGGCCGCAATGCTGCAGCGCGCGCAGGCGCTGCATGGGCAACTGATCGCGCCGCTGGCCGATCTGCTGGTCGGCGCACAGAACCTGCTGATCGTCGCCGATGGCCCGCTGCTGCACTTGCCGTTCGCCGCACTGGTCAGTGCGATCGATCCTGATGGCCGCCCGCGCTGGTTGGTGCAGGATGCGGCGCCGAGCATGCTCGCCTCGGCCAGTGCCTGGCTGCAGGTGCAGGACCTGCCGCGGCTGCCGACGCGCCTGGAACTGACCGCGCTGGCCGCAGCGCCGGCTGGCGCCGCGCCGCGATCGCTGCGCGAGGGCGAGATGGCGAGCGATCTGCCCGGCGCGCGCGACGAAGCGCGCCAGATCGGCGCGCTGTTTGGCGAATCCGTGCGCCTGCAGATCGATGCCGATGCGACGATCGCCGCAGCGCGCGTTGCCCTGGGCGATTCGCGGCGCACCCATTTCGCCAGTCACGCCGTGCTCGACCCACGCGATCCGCTGGCGGCCTGGCTGCAGCTCAGCCCGACGGCGGGCGACGACGGTCGTTTGCGCGCGATCGATGTGATGCGCGGGCCGCCACTGCGCAGCCATCTGGTGACCTTGTCGGCCTGCGACACCGCGAGTGGCGCCGCGCTCGGCGACGAGGGTCTGCTGGGCCTGGCGCGTGCTTTCCAGTATGCCGGCGTGCCGACCGTGGTCGGCACTCGCTGGCGCATTCCCGACCGCCCCACGCAGACCCTGATGCAAGCCTTCTATACCGAGCTGGCGCAGGACGTCGCGGCGGACCTCGCTCTTCAGGCGGCGCAGCGGCAACTGATCGAACAGCGCCCTGGCTGGTGGCAGCGCTGGTGGCAGCGCGCGCCGGATCTGTCGCACCCGTGGTACTGGGCCGGATTCGTGATCGTCGGCACATCTTCCGCGCCGGCGCGAGAATCGCGCTGAATCGGCTGCGTCCTACCGGCACCCCCTCGGTGGAGCTCTTCGATGCGAGTCTGCCCGTGCGACCTGCGGCTGCCAGCCAGCCTGACCAGACACTGCCGGATCGCCGCACTCATCGGCCTGTATGCGCTGCTGCCTGCCGCACCTGTGCCGGCCGCCTGGCCGCCGCCGACGCCGGCCGAGATCGCGCTGGAACTGCGCAACACGGCGACCACTGCGCGCGTCGACGAACTGGCGATCGGCGGCGTGCCGCTGCCGCGCGCCCTGAACCTGCGCAGCATTGACGGGCTGGCGGTGGTCAACGCCCAGGGCTTGGCAGTGCCGGCAGGCTTTCGTGTGCTGGCGCGCTGGCACGCCGCGCGGGAGGACGCGAATGCGCCGATCCAGTGGCTGCAGGTGCGTTTTCTCGCCGCCGTGCCGGCCGCCGGCAGCGCGCGCTATCGCTTGCGCACCGATGGCAGCGTGGGCAATCCGGCGCCAGCGCAAGCGCTCACGCTGACTTCAATCGGTGCGCAATGGCAGATTGATACCGGCGCGGCGCGCTTTGTGCTGGGCGGCAGTGCGGCACGCGTGTTCGACCGCATCGAAGCGCCGCTCGGCAATCTGCTGCTCGATTCGAGCAGCCTGTCGGCCAGCATCGACGGCCAGATCGGCGGCGGTTTCGCCAGCATTCGCAGCCTGGCAGTGGAACACGCCGATGCGCTTGGCGCGGTGCTGCGAGTGGAAGGCACCTTCGCCCATCCGGCGGTCGGCGGTGGCCTGATCAGCGGCGGCCGGCGCCTGGAATTCGCCGCCGGTTCCAGCGCGGTCAACGTGCGCGAGTGGATCGACTGGGAGGGCGACCGCTGCGGCCTCGGTACGCTGAGTTGCAATGGCTTGCCGAACGCGCGCGAGCTGCAGCGCTGGCGTGTCGCGCTGACGCCCACGCTCAGCGGCGCGCGCACGTTGACGCTGCAGGCGCAGGCGGGGCAACCGACGGCGAACGTGGTCGCCGCTGCCGGTGCCAGCGCCGAACTGCGCCAGTTGCGCCGCGGGCAGCGGCTGCAGCCGCAGCAGTACACGCTGACGCTGCCGGGGCAGCCGGCGCAGCAGGGCGTGCGCGCCGACGCCGGCGCGCTGCTGCTGTCCGGCAATCAGGGGCGCATCGGCGTCGCGCTGGCGCAGATGGCGGATTTCGAGCCGCAGGCGCTGCGTCTGCTCAGCGATGGCACGATCGCCGCGGACCTCGCCGACGATGGCGTCTGGCTCGGCGCGCGCCAGGGCAGTCATGCGTTGTACCGGATCGGGGCCTGGCCGCTCGCCATCAGCGTCGATGGCGCGCTCGGTCAATTGCGCCGCGGGCTCGACGATCCACTGTGGGTGCTCGCTGCGCCGCAGTGGATCGCCGCCTCGCAAGCCACCGAGGAGTTCCCGATGGGCCAGCTCGCGCCAGCGCTGAGCAACTACGACACGCTGCTCGACGATCTGATCGCGCGTACCCGATTGCTGCGCCGCGAGCGCGGTCTCGAAGGACTGCAGACCTTTGGCCTGTTTCCTCGCGAATGGGGCAATCCGGTCGGCGCCGACGAAATCGACTGCGGTGACGACCCGACGCCGACGCAGGATTGGGACGACCCCTACTGGTGCGCCAGTTGGACCGACTATCACAACACCAGCATGAGCGCCTGGGTGCATGCCTGGCGCCACAGCGATCCGGCGGCGCTGCGCAGTCTCGCCGTGCCGGCCGCGCTGCGCGTGCTGCACACGCAACTGCAGCGGTGCGCGCCGGACGACGAGTTCTTCCATTGCGGCCAGGTGCCCACCGGCTATGGCGGCTATCGCGCCAACAACAACGGCTCGCATCAGTACATCGAAGGGCTGGCGCAGTACTACTGGATGAGCGGCGACGACAGCGTCATCGAGCGCCTGCATCAAGGCGCGCGGGTGCGCCGCGCATACCTGTGCCCGGCACGCGGCAGTGCGCCGCCCGGTCCGATGTGCGCGGCGACCACACCGATCGCCGATCCCTGGGCCGGGCTCAACGACCGCGTCGCGGTGCAGGCGTACCAGATGTTCCGCCTGGTCGGCTTGACCGCGGACGTCAGTTTCCTCAGCGACTGGAGCGGCAACACGGCGCGGGCGCTGACGCAGAATTTCGCGCTGCTGCAGTCGGGCGGACAGACGCTGGGCTTCACCGAGCCCTCCGGCAGCGGCGATTTCAGCGTCATCGGCGGCGCCGGAAGTTACTACACCACGCAACTGTGGATGGCCTCGGTGTACGACTTCAACCAGTTGCAGCGCTTGCGCATCGACAGCAACGATGCGCCACTTGGCCAACCTGCGATCAGCCCGTCGATCGCACTGGACGCCTGGGCGCGCACGCTGCTCGCGGCCGCGAGCGTCGCGCCGGGCGGAAACGGCAGCGCCACCGGGGTATGGCCCAACGAATTGCGCTTCACCTTCAGCGGCGACCGTGTCGGCGGCACGTTGACGCAGTTGCAGCCAGGTTGGGCGCCGGACCCGCCGCCGCAGGTTTGCCAGGATCGTTGCCTGTACGATTCCGGCAAAGCCAGCCTCGGTGC
Organism: uncultured Rhodanobacteraceae bacterium; assembly: GCA_937928755.1. Lineage (GTDB taxonomy): Bacteria > Pseudomonadota > Gammaproteobacteria > Xanthomonadales > SZUA-5 > JADKFD01. The sequence goes on from CALEZI010000094.1 coordinate 16,386, forward strand.
CGCGCTGGCGCGCTCTGCCGATGCGCTGGGAGACAGCGCGATGCGGCAGATGGCGCTCGATCTGAGTGCGCTCACCCTGCAGGTGGTCGGGCAGTTGCCGCAACCGATGAACAAGGCCACCGGCCTGTATTTCGGTCGCCTGCATGCGGCGGTGGCCCGCTTGTCGCAGGGCAGCGCCGACGAGGTGTTTGCGAATGACTTCGAGTGAAGCGAAAGTCAGTGAGAATCGGCAAACAAGTCATCCGCCCGAACCTACGCAAAAAGGAGCGGAATATTGACGTACCGCCCATTGTCGCCGCCGACACTCTGCGCTACCTTCCGCGGCCATGTCCGACGCCAATATCGCGAGCAGCAACCCACCCGGCGCGATCGCCGATTTCGAGAAGTCCCTGGACGAACTCGAGACGCTGGTCGCGCGCATGGAGAAGGGCGACCTGACGCTGGAAGACTCGGTGCGCGCCTTCGAGCGCGGCATGACGCTGTACCAGAACTGCCAGAAGGCGCTTGACGAGGCCGAGTTGCGCGTCGACCTGCTGCTCAAGGGCAATGATCCGGCCGGACGCGTGCGCTTCGATCCCGAAACGCCCTGAGCAGCCGCTGCCGATGACCACGCTCGCGCAGTCCTACCTGACGTGCTCGGCTGCACGAGCCGAACTGGCCCTGGAACGTGCGCTACCGAGCGCGGAACACCTGCCCTCAAGGCTGCACGCGGCGATGCGCTACAGCGTGCTCGGCGGCGGCAAGCGTTTGCGGCCGACACTGGTCTACGCGACAGCCGCTGCCCTGGGCGTCGACGATGCGACGCTCGACCTACCCGCCGCTGCAGTCGAAATCATCCATGCCTATTCGTTGATCCACGACGACCTTCCGGCGATGGACGACGACAATTTGCGTCGCGGCAAGCCGACCTGCCACATCGCGTTCGGCGAGGCCGAAGCGATCCTCGCCGGCGACGCGCTGCAGGCCCTGGCCTTCGAGGTACTCGCCGCGGAGTCCCATTGGTCGCCGACTTCGCAACTGGCGATGCTGCGGCTGCTCGCCGCTGCCTGCGGTTCGCGTGGCATGGCGGGTGGCCAGGCCATCGATCTGGCGGCGGTGCACCAGCAGCTGACACTGGACGAACTCGAGCGCATGCACCGCTACAAGACCGGTGCGCTGATCCAGGCGTCGGTATTGCTCGGTGCGCTGGCCGCCGGCTGCGTTGAATCGGCGCCCGAATACAGCGCGCTGTCGCGCTACGGCTTCGAACTCGGCTTCGCGTTCCAGATCCAGGACGACGTGCTCGATGTGCTCGGCGACACCGAAGTGATTGGCAAACCGCAAGGCTCCGACAGCGCGCGCGGCAAGCCGACCTACCCCGCACTGGTCGGCATCGAAGAGTCGTGTCGCCTGGCGCGCATGCACCAGCATCTCGCGGTCGAGGCACTGACCAACTTCGACGCGCGCGCCGATGTGCTGCGCGATCTCGCGCGCTATGTGGTGGAACGCGAGAGCTGATTGCTGTTGTGGGTCCAGACTTGTCTGGACGCTCTTATCCAGCAGCGTCAAGAGCGTCCAGACAAGTCTGGACCCACCAGAGGCATGGCGTGCCCGTGCCTCTCCCGTGCTCCGCGCCCCGCTTCACCCAACTTTGCGCGCGTTGTTCGCCACGTACTTCAGCAGTTCCTTGAAGTACAGACCCGGCAGCCAGCGCTTCAGCAGCCAGCGGCTGCGCGTGTCCTTGTGCGGCAGCAGCAGGAAACGGCCACGTTCGGATTCGTCGACGGTGTAGCGGGCGACGGCGGCAGCGTCGATCGGGCTCTTCTCCATCAACTTTTCCGCCATGTGCTTCAGTGGCGCATTCGCCGGCCCCTGGAACGACTGCATCAGATTGGTCTTGAAGAAACTCGGGCAGAGCACACTGACATGGATGCCCTTGGGTTGCAGTTCCGCGCGCATGCCTTCGGACAGCGCCACCACCGCCGCCTTGGACACACCATAGGCCCCCAGGCCCGGGGCCCCGGCGAGGCCGGCGAACGAGGCAACGTTGATCACCCGCCCGCTGCGCTGCGCCTCCATCATCGGCACGAACTCGCGCACGCCGCGGACCACGCCCATCAGGTTGATGTTCAAGGTGCGCTGCCAGTCCGCACCACTGGTATGGGCGCACTCGCCGCCGCAGGCGATGCCGGCATTGTTGACCAGCACATCGAGGCCGTTCCAGGCGCCCATCACCTGCGCCTTGAGCGCCGCCATCGCCGCATCCGAGCCCACATCGGCGACCAGTGCCAGATGCCCGCCACCGGGCAGCATCTTCATGGTTTCCTCGGCGCGATCGGCGTACAGATCGACACAAGCCACACGATTGCCGCGTTCGGCGTAACGCAAGGCCAGTTCGCGGCCCAATCCGCTGCCTGCTCCGGTGATCAGTACCCGCCGCCCCGCCATGCTCGCTTCCCGTGGATTGCTCGACGCCAAGCATGCAGACTCGGGCCCGACCAAGCAAACCGCCGTGGAGTAGCCCCGTGAGCACAGCCCTGTTCGATCTGACCGGAAAAACCGCCCTGGTGACTGGCGCCAGCCGTGGCATCGGCGAGTCCATCGCGCGCCTGCTGGCAGCGCAGGGCGCCCGCGTGATCGTGTCCAGCCGCAAGCTGGATGCCTGCGAGACGGTCGCCGCCAGCATCCGCGAGGCCGGCGGCCAGGCGGTCGCCATCGCTGCCCACATCGGCGAACCGGCCGCGATCGACGCCTTGTTCGTCGAACTCGACAGCAAGGCCTTGACGCCCGACCTGCTGGTCAACAACGCCGCCGCCAATCCCTACTTCGGCCCGATGCTGGACATGGGCATCGACGCCTATCACAAGACCGTCGACGTCAATATCCGCGGCTACTGGTACACCACGCAGCAGGCGGCCAGGCGCATGAAGTCGGGCGGCTCGATAGTCAACATCGCCAGCGTCAACGGCGTGCGTCCGGCCTTCGGCCAGGGCGTTTATTCCTTCTCCAAGGCCGCGATCATCTCGATGACCCAGGCTTGGGCGAAGGAACTGGCGCAGCAGCAGATCCGCGTCAACGCGGTGCTGCCAGGCCTCACCGACACCAAGTTCGCCAGCGCGATCACGCAGTCGCCGGCGATCCTGAAGATGATCATGCCGCTGATCCCGCAACAACGCATGGCGCAGCCCGACGAAATCGCCCCGGCGGTGCTGTACCTGCTGAGCGGCGCATCGTCCTACGTTACCGGAGCGGTGTTGCCGGTGGACGGGGGGTATCTGGCGTAGGGCGGAACCTTCGCCGCAGGCGAAGATTCCGCCGCGGAGTTCCCGGCAAGTTCGGCGGCGGATTCTTTGCCTGCGGCAAAGGATCCGCCCTACCGACCTCCAACCTACTCCTTGACCACGCCGAGCAAACGGTCGACGCGCGCGAACACTTCGGGACGCGAGAACGGCTTCTTCATGAAATCGTCGGCGCCGATCTTCTGCGCCCAGAAGTGCTCGGTGGCCTGTTCGTTGCCGCTCATCATGATGATCGGGATTTCCGCCGTCAGCGGATCGCGGCGCAAGGCGCGCAGCGCGGCGAAGCCGTTCATGCCGGGCAGCACGATGTCGAGGAAGATCAGCCGCGGCAACTGTTCCTTGGCAATCTGGATACCGCTCTCGGCATCGAAGGCCTCCAGCGGCTCGTAGCCGTTCTGCTCGAGCATGCGCCGCAGCATGGTAACGACCGTGGTCGAGTCGTCGATCACCAGGATCAGGGTTCCGCGCTTGACGCGTGGACGATTCTTGGTGCGGCGATCGTCGGCACCACTCTTGCCTCCGAACAATCCGCGAATGAAGTCGAACAGTCCCATGATTTTCCCTTGTAGAAGCCGTGGTCGGCTTTTCGCCGCCGCGGAAGCCGGAGCATGCAGACTGCATGCATCCGCATCCTGCGATCTGGTTCACGTCCCCGGCACGCAACCTACCGACCCGCGAAGCATCCGCCAAACAGGGGGCAATGCGCTAGCGGATGTTGGATGTTGGATGTTGGATGTTGGATGCGGACGCCGGACGTGGGACAGCGCGCGCTTCTGGTGGGTCCAGACTTGTCTGGACGCTTCTGATGCCCAAAGCCAACAGCATCCAGACAAGTCTGGAGCCACGAAAGCCGACATCCGTCAAACCGGCGCAAATCAACCGCCCTATGCTATCGGGCTGACGACTATCGACCTCTGGAGCCCACCATGAACTTCCTGCGCATGACCGATCTCGACCTCGCCGGCAAACGTGTGCTGATTCGCGAGGACCTCAACGTGCCGATCAAGGATGGCCGGATCACCAGCGAGCAACGTCTGGCGGCGGCGTTGCCGACGATCAAGGCGGCCATGGCGGCGGGTGCGCGCGTACTGGTGATGTCGCACCTGGGTCGACCGAAAGAGGGCGTGTTCGATGCGGCCGCCTCGATGGCGCCGGTCGCCGCGTGGCTCGCCGCGCATCTGGGCCAGCCGGTGCCGCTGGTGCGCGATTGGCTCGATGGCGTCGAGCTTGCGCCCGGCGCGGTCGCGCTGTGCGAGAACGTACGCTTCAACGCCGGCGAGGAAAAGGACGACGAGGCGCTGTCGAAGCGCATGGCCGCGCTGTGCGATGTGTTCGTCATGGACGCCTTCGGCACCGCCCATCGCGCCCAGGCATCGACCCATGGCGTGGCCAGGTTCGCGCCAATCGCCTGCGCCGGCCCGCTGCTGGCCGCTGAACTCGACGCGCTGGCCAAGGCCCTGTTGCAGCCGAAGCGCCCGCTGCTGGCGATCGTCGCCGGCTCCAAGGTATCGACCAAGCTGGAACTGCTCGGCAACCTCGTCGACAAGGTCGACCAGCTGATCGTCGGCGGCGGCATCGCCAACACCTTCATCGCTGCGGCCGGGTACGGCGTCGGCAAATCGCTGTGCGAGGCCGATCTGCTCGACGCCGCACGCGCCATCGTCGCCAAAGCCAGCGCGCGCGGCGCCAGCATTCCGCTACCGCTGGACGTGGTCACCGCTCCGACCTTTGCCGCCGATGCCAAGGCCACGATCGAAGGCATCGACACGGTCTCGACCGAAGAGATGATCCTCGACATCGGCCCGAAGACCGCCGCGCATTACGCCGAATTGATCGCCAACGCCGGCACCGTGGTGTGGAACGGGCCGGTCGGCGTTTTCGAATTCGATGCTTTCGGCGAGGGCACCAAAGCGATCGCGCAAGCCATCGCCAGATCGCAAGCCTTCTCCATCGCCGGCGGCGGCGACACGCTGGCGGCGATCGAGAAATACGGCATCGAAAACGACATCGGCTACATCAGCACCGGCGGCGGCGCCTTCCTCGAGTTCCTCGAAGGCAAGACCCAGCCGGCCGTCGCCATGTTGCAGGCGCGCGCCGCGGGGTGAAGCCGGGCGTTGGTTGTCGCCGTTGGTGTTGGAAAAGGCAGCAATGTAGGTTGGGCACGGCTTCATGTGCCCAACGCTGGCGGCCGCCGATGTTGGGCACATGAAGCCGTGCCCAACCTACGCGACCGAGGCGCGCGGTTGTCTGGCCCGCGATCCTGCTGTCTGTGGGAGCGACCTTGCGTCGCGAGCTTGAATCCAGAAGCTCGCGGGGCAAGCCCGCTCCCACAGGTTCAGTCAAACCGCTCCCGGCGGCTCCGGTCGCAACCACAGCCACAGCGCGACGACGGTCATGATTCCGCAGCCGATCGCCGCCATCCACCAGCGCGGCGAGGTCAGGAAGAAAATCGCGCTGCAGGCGATCATGGTCAGCGTCGCGGTCCACTTGGCGCGGCGACTGACCGCCTGGTAGCGATCCCAGTCGCGCACCATCGGGCCAAAAATCCGGTGACGGTGCAGCCAGCGATGCAGCCGTTCAGACCCGCGCGCCGCCGCCCAGGCGGCAACCAGCACGAACGGCGTGGTCGGCAGCCCGGGCACGAAGATGCCGATGAAGCCGAGCCCGAGGCAGACGTAGGCTATTGCGAGGTAGAGCCAGCGGGGCATGCGCAGAAGCCGGTTGTCGGTTCTTGTAGGGGCGACGTGTACGTCGCGACCGGTTGCTCCCGTTGCCGTGGTCGCGACGTACACGTCGCTCCTACAACAGCGGTCACCCCATCGGCAGTTGCAATCCCTGCTCGCGCGCGCACTCTGTGGCGATCGCGTAACCCGCATCGTGATGGCGGTAGACGCCCATCGCCGGGTCGTTCCACAGCACGCGGGCGATGCGCCGATCGGCCTCAAGGCTGCCGTCGCAGACGATGACGATGCCCGAATGCTGCGAATAACCCATGCCGACGCCGCCGCCGTGGTGCAACGACACCCAGGTGGCGCCGCCGGCGACCGCGCCCATCGCGTTCAGCAGGGGCCAGTCGGACACCGCATCCGAGCCGTCCTTCATAGATTCAGTCTCGCGATTGGGCGAGGCCACCGAGCCTGAATCCAGATGATCGCGGCCGATCACGATCGGCGCCTTCAGTTCACAGTTGCGCACCATCTCGTTGAACGCGAGGCCGAGTCGATGGCGCTGACCGAGGCCGACCCAGCAGATGCGCGCCGGCAGGCCCTGGAAGGCGATACGCTGCGCCGCCATGTCCAGCCAGTTGTGCAGATGGGCGTCGTCGGGAATCAATTCCTTGACCTTGGCATCGGTCCTGGCGATGTCTTCCGGATCGCCCGACAGTGCCACCCAGCGAAACGGGCCGACGCCGCGGCAGAACAGCGGACGCACGTAGGCCGGCACGAAACCCGGGAAATCGAAAGCGTTCACCAGACCCTCGTCCTTGGCCATCTGGCGGATGTTGTTGCCGTAATCGAAGGTCGGGATGCCCTGCGCGTGGAAGGCCAGCATCGCCTCGACGTGGTCGCGCATAGAGGTCTTGGCGGCGCGTGCGGTGCCCTCGGGATCGGCCTTGCGCCGCTGGAACCACTGGTCGACGCTCCAGCCGATCGGCAGGTAGCCATTGACCGGATCATGCGCGCTGGTCTGGTCGGTCACCGCATCGGGCTTGACCCCGCGGCGCACCAGCTCGGGCAGAATCTCGGCAGCGTTGCCGAGCAGGCCGACGCTGATCGCGCGCCCGGCAGCCGTGTGCGCTGCGATCCGCGCCAGCGCATCGTCGAGATCGCTCGCCTGCTCGTCGAGGTAGCGCGTGCGCAAGCGCATGTCGATGCGGCTCTGCTGGCACTCGATGTTGAGCGAACAGGCGCCGGCCATCGCCGCCGCCAGCGGCTGCGCGCCGCCCATGCCGCCGAGGCCGGCGGTGAGAATCCACTTGCCTTTGAGATCGCCGCCGAAGTGCTGGCGCCCCATCTCGACAAAGGTCTCGTAAGTGCCTTGCACGATGCCCTGCGAGCCGATGTAGATCCACGAACCGGCCGTCATCTGCCCGTACATCATCAGGCCCTTGCGATCGAGCTCGTTGAAGTGTTCCCAGGTCGCCCAGTGCGGCACCAGATTGGAATTGGCCAGCAGCACGCGCGGCGCGTCGCTGTGGGTACGCAGCACGCCGACCGGCTTGCCCGACTGGATCAGCAGGGTTTCGTCCTCGCCGAGCACGGTCAGCGCGCGCACGATGGCATCGAAGCACTCCCAGTCGCGCGCGGCGCGGCCGATGCCGCCGTAGACCACCAGCTCCGCCGGGTTCTCGGCGACCTCGGGATCGAGGTTGTTCATCAACATGCGCAGCGGCGCTTCGGTCAGCCAGCTCTTGCAGGAAATCGCCGCCCCGCGCGCGGCGCGGACCAGGCGGGTGTGGTCGATGCGGGTGCTCATGCGCGGGTCGCTCGCAGCGGGACAGGGCGGCGATGATAGGCGGAGGCGCTGCGAAGAGCATTGGTCCGCAAAGGACGCCAAGAACGCAAAGGAGAGCGACATTGAGTAGGTTGGGCTAAGGCGCAGCCATGCCCAACATTCGTCCGGACGCGTTGGGCACGGCGTGCCGCCTCAGCCAACCTACTTAACGCAGGTCGTAGGAGTCACCTTGGCCGTGCTCTGGCCTACGTGACATCGAGCGCGGCATTTTCACGTAGGCCGAAAAGCACGGCCAACGTGACCTACATTCGCGACAACCTACCCTTCGCGGTCCCTTTGCGTCCTTTGCGGACAAAAAGGCTTTTCAGAACGTCAACAAATCCGCGGCAGTTGCTCGCCATGCAGCCAATCGACCATGCGCCGGCCGCCGAAGATCGTGCGCATTTCGACGAAGCGCTGGGGATCGGCGGTGAGGTAGCCGATCAACGCGGCATCGCGGCCGAGCGGGTGCGCGCGCATGGCGGCGAGAATGCGATCGGCGTCGGCGTGGTTGCAGATGGCCACCAGCTTGCCCTCGTTGGCGACATTCAGCGGGTCGAGTCCAAGTAGTTCGCATGCCCCGCGCACCTCGCCCTTGAGCGGTATGGCCGCTTCGTCGAGGCGCATGCCGACACCCGACTGCTGGGCGATTTCGTTGAGCGTCGCGGCCAACCCACCGCGCGTGGGATCCCGCAACGCACGCAGTGCGCCGGGTGCCGCGGCGAGCATGTCGGCGACCAGCGTGTGCAGCGCCGCGGAATCCGAGCGGATCGTGGTCTCGAAGCTCAAACCGCTGCGGCTGGCCATGATGGCGACGCCATGGTCGCCGATCGAGCCGGAAACCAGGATTGCATCGCCCGGCCGCGCACGGTCGCCGCCGAGATCGACGCCGTCGGCGATGCGGCCGATACCCGCCGTGTTGATGAACACGCCGTCGCCCTTGCCACGTTCGACCACCTTGGTGTCGCCGGTGACGATGGCGACGCCGGCAGCGCGTGCGGCAGCACCCATCGAGTTGGCAATGCGCACGAGCTCGGCAATCGGGAAGCCTTCCTCGATGATGAATCCGGCCGACAGGTGCAGCGGCATCGCGCCGCCCATGGCCAGATCATTGACGGTGCCGTGCACGGCGAGACTGCCGATATCGCCGCCGGGAAAGAACAGCGGCGAAATGACGTAGGAATCGGTGCTGAAGGCGTAACGGCCGGCGCCGAGCGCAAACTCGGCCTGATCGTTGCCGCGCTTCAGGCACGGATTGTCAAAGGCCGGCTTGAACACGGCATCGATGAGTTGCTGCATGGCGCGCCCGCCGCCGCCGTGGCCAAGGTCGATGCGCGCACCGTTGTCGTACCGTTTGGCGCTCATGCCGCCGCCGTTCCGGTGTGCCGTCCGTAGGTGTAGTACGCGGCGCAAGCGCCCTCGGAGGACACCATGCACGAGCCGATCGGGTTCTCCGGCGTGCACAAGGTACCGAACACCTTGCAGTCGTTCGGCCGCTTGGCGCCACGCAGGATCGCCGGACACTCGCAGGCGGCGTTCTCGCGGGCGGCGATCACCTTGAGACCGAAGCGTTGTTCGGCATCCAGGGCAGCGTAGTCCGCTCGCAACTTCAGCGCCGAATACGGCACCTCGCCAAGTCCGCGCCACTCGAAGCTGTCGCGCACTTCGAGCACCTGTCCGACCAGATCCTGCGCCTTCAGATTGCCGGCAGCAGTGACCGCGCGACTGTACTGGTTCTCGATCACCGCCCGACCCTCGTTCAATTGGCGTAGCAGCATCAGGATCGATTGCAGCACGTCGAGCGGTTCGAAGCCGCTGATCACCACGGGCTTGCGGTAGTGCTCGGCGAAGGCCTGGTAGGCGCCGGTACCGATGACCACGCTGACGTGCGCGGGACCGACGAACCCGTCGATGGAAATCGGCGCCTCGTCGGCCGGATGGTGGCTCTCCAGCAGATGCACCAGCGCCGGCGGCGTCAGCACGTGGTTGCAGTAGACCGAAAAATTGTCCAGCCCTTCGCGCTGCGCCTGAAGCACGGCGACTGCCGTCGGCGGTGTCGTCGTCTCGAAGCCGATGGCGAAAAACACCACGTGCTTGTCCGGGTTTTCGCGCGCGATCGCCAGCGCGTCGGTCGCCGAATAAACCATGCGCACGTCGGCACCCTCAGCCTTGGCGCGCATCAGGCTCATCTTGCGCGAACCGGGTACGCGCAGCATGTCGGCATAACTGGTCAGGATGGTGCCCGGCTGGCGCGCGATGCGGATGCCCAGATCGAGGCGGCCGATCGGCAGCACGCAGACCGGGCAACCGGGCCCATGGATCATCTGCACATTGGGCGGCAGCAGATCGGGAATGCCGTAACGGAAGATCGCGTGGGTGTGGCCGCCGCAGAACTCCATCAGGCGGTACTGGCGATCCGGCCTTGCCTCGCGCGCGATCTCGGCCGCAAGCTTGCGCGCCAGTGCGCCATCGCGAAATTCGTCGATGTATTTCATGAGCGCAGTTCCGCCGCGAGTTCGCCGCTGGCGACCAGCAGATCGAGTGTGCGCTGCGCCTCGTCGGCGTCGATCTTGCCGAGCGCGAAGCCGACGTGCAGCAACACAAAGTCGCCAACGGCCACGTCATCCACCAGCGCCAGCGAGATGTCCTTGGTGACGCCGCCCACGCTGACCCGCGCATGTCCGCCATCGAGCAGGGCAATCACCTCCGCGGGTATCGCCAGACACATGGCTGTTGCCCTCCCCGACTGTCGCCACAGGCAGCCCTTGTACCGCTGCCAACTCGTATACGCATTGTTGCAGGTCAAGCTTTCGGACGGTTGCTGGCCCAGCCCTGTTCCGCCAGTGGCGGCCAGGAACTCGCGGGATGAACCCGCTCCCACAGCTGCGCGGCATCCTTGTGGGAGCGGATTCATTCCGCGAGCTGTTGCTCCAGAGGCTCGCAACACAAGGTCGCACACACGAGCCCGCACTGTCTTCGTGCTGCTGCATCGTATGCTGTGCGCCAGCAAACACAACAATCATCGCCTTGAACGCCACCACTGAAGCTGAAACTCCCAGCGCCCTGCGCATCGTTGGCCTGCGCAAGACCTTCGGCAAGCAGACGGTACTCGATTATCTGGACTGGTCGCTGCCGACCGGACGGGTGATCGGTCTGCTCGGGCGCAATGGCGCCGGCAAGTCGACCTTGATCCGCTGCGCGCTCGGCCTGTCGCCGATCGACGAAGGCGACGTGCAACTGTTCGGCGAACCGGTGGCCACGCTGCCGGCGGCGACCCTGCACCGGATCGGCTACGTACCGCAGAGCTTCGATCTGTTCCCGTGGATGAAGGTGCGCCAGTACCTGAATTTCCACGCCGCGTTTTATGCGCGTTGGAACGCCGAGATGGTGAATGGCCTTCTTGGCCGCTGGGAGGTCGATGCAGCCAAGAAGATCGGCGAACTGTCGCAGGGCCAGCGGCAGAAGCTGGCGATCATCCGTGCAATCGCTCCCGATCCCGATCTGTTGTTGCTCGACGAGCCGGTGGCCAGCCTCGATCCGCAAACACGGCGCTTGTTCCTCGAGGAACTGATCAGGATCACGCGGCGGCCGGGCAAGACGGTGGTGTTCTCGACCCATATCACCACCGATCTGGAACGCGCCGACGCCGAGATCGCGCTGCTGAAATCCGGACGTATCCAGTTTTCCTGCGATCTGCCGACGCTCAAGACGCGTGTGCGCCGCATTGACTTCACCGATGCGCTGCCGCCGGCGGATTTCCGCCATCCCGGCATCGTTCGCCATGTGCAGGAGAACGGTGCCGCGCACTGGGTCGTCGATGGCCTCGACGATGCGGCGGTCGCCGCGCTGGCCGAGCGCTTCGGTGCCCGCACGCGCTCGCAGCCGATGTCGCTTGAAGACATCTTCATCGAGCTCGGCTGATGCAGCGCGCCTCGATGGTCGAACGCAGGAGTTTCTGGCGCGCCGTTGGCGCCTTGCTGCGCCTGCCGCTGCAGCGTTTCCCGCTGGGCATGGCGCTGCTTGCGCTGCTGCTGATCGGCGGCTGGGCGCTGCCGCTGGTGCTGGGAAAGCCCAAGGCGGTGATCGGCTCGTTGGCCGTGCATGCCTACGTGCTGACGCTGCTCGGCATGCTGAGCGCGATGGTCTGGGTGTCGGTCTGCCGCCCGGAGTCGCAGATCCTGCCCGGCTTCAAGCGTGCGCTGGCCACGGTCTGGGGACTCCATGGCCTGTACCTGATTCTGTTGCCGGCGGCGCTCGCGCATGCCGTCGGCTTGCCGGCGCTGCTGACTGCCGCCGGAATGACCCTGCTGCTGGCGACTTCGATCGCCAGCGGCAGCGGTCTCAAATGGGCGATGTTCGTCTGGTTTGCGCCGATGCTGCTGGGCATCTGGCCGGAGTTCGCCAAGGAGCTGTGGCTGGTGCTGCGCAACTCGACCCTGGCGCCGCTGCTGTTCGTTGCGGTGGCTGCAGTGATCCTGCGCGCCGTGTGGCGGCGCCTGATGATCATCAGCGATGGCGCGCCAACGCTGTCGCCGGCCGACATCAATGCGTCGGACTTCAGCGCGGCAGCCGATGCCGCGCGCGTGCGCCAGGCCGGCAAGCTGGCGCTGTGGATCCAGGGATTGCAGCACCAGCTTTCCTCGCGCGCCTTCGACGGGGCACTTGCGGCGTTGCAGGACAGGCAATCGGGCGCGGACCGGCGCACATTGCAAATGGTGCTGATGCCGAATGCCCACTGGCGCGGAATCCTGCTCGAACTGGCCTTCACCGCGCTGGCCCTGGGGCTGCTGCTGAGTCTGCTCGCGTTTCAGCGCGGCGGGCCGCCGCCGATCGGATTGGCCGCCAGTTACATCGGCATGCTCACAGCGCTGCGCTTCCAGCAACTGCATCGGGCGACCCTGATGCTGCGAACGAGCCTGGTCGATGTGTATTTCGCGTCGGCCCCCGACTCGCAACTCGCCTTCACCCGCGCCATCGTCGCATCGCTGCGTGGATCGCTGCTGCCGTCGATGCTGTTCGCTGCCGTCTTGCTGCTGCTGGTTGCGACGCTGTATCCGGCAGACCAGCGCGCCGCGCTGATCGGCGGCGGACTCGTCGGTGCCTTCGCCGCCAGCCTGGCCGGGCTCGGCGTGGTGCTGATGCTGCTCGACGCCGAGCGCCCGCGCGTATTGCTGGGGCTGATGGTGCTGGCGATCCTGGGCTCGATTCCGACGTCCTTGTGCGTGGGCGCAGCGCTGCGCTCGCCGACTGCAGGCGCGGTCGTCGGCATTCTGGTGCTGGTCGCCGCCGGCGCTTTCTACCAGCGCGCCCGCGACTACGCCACGCGCTGGCCGATCCGCTTCGACGCCCCGCTATAGCGGGGCACGGGGCGACTGACAGTTTGTCTTGCTCTGGTGGGTCCAGACTTGTCTGGACCCACAAAAGCTGCGCGTTGAAGTTCTACTCCGGCGATCGCAACGCGCTGCTGACGTACTCCACCACCTCCAGCCCATAGCCGGCCAGGCCCAGGTAACGTCGCGGCGTGCCGAGCACGCGCAGCCGGCGCAGGCCGAGATCGGCGAGGATCTGCGCGCCGATGCCGGTCATGCGCCACGGCTGTGCCTGATCCGATGCACCAACGTTGCCGCTCAGACGGGCCAGATTGGCGTCATTGTCCGGTCGATCGCCGATGACGACGACGACGCCAGCGCCAGCCGCCGCGATCTCCGCCATCGAACGCCGCAATGGCATGCCGAAATCGGCTCGGGCGACGCCGAGCACATCGGACCAGAAGTTCTTGGTGTGCACGCGCACCAGTGTCGGTAGCTCGGCGGTCGGTTCGCCGAACACCAAGGCATGGTGCAACTCCTTCGCCAGCACGTCGCGATAGACGATCAGCCGGAATCGGCCGGCGTCGGTATCGACCGTCTGTTCGGTGACCCGCTCGATGGTCTGCTCGGTCGCCAAGCGATGGCGAATCAGGTCGGCAATGCTGCCGATCTTCAGCCCATGTTGTGCCGCGAAGACCTCCAGTTGCGGGCGCCGCGCCATGTGGCCATCGTCGCCCATGACCTCGACCAGCACACCGGCCGGCTCCAGTCCAGCCAGGCATGCCAGGTCGACCGCAGCCTCGGTGTGACCGGCGCGCGCCAGCACGCCACCCGGCTGTGCCATCAGCGGAAAGATGTGGCCAGGCTGGACGATGTGATCCGCGCTCGCATCCGGCGCCACCGCGGTGCGGATGGTGTGGGCGCGGTCATAAGCCGATATGCCGGTGGTGACGCCTTCCGCCGCCTCGATCGACACGGTGAAGTTGGTCCCCAAACGCGCCGTGTTGCGCGGCACCATCGGACCGATGCCGAGGCGCTTGCAGCGTTCGCGCGTGAGGCCGAGGCAGATCAACCCGCGCGCATGCCGCGCCATGAAATTGATGTCCTCCGGCCGCACCTTGCTGGCGGCCATGATCAGATCGCCCTCGTTCTCGCGGTCCTCGTCGTCGAGGATCACGACCATGCGGCCGGCGGCGATGTCGGTGAGGATTTCGGGGATGCTGTTGAAGGGCATGGGATTCGTCGCTGTTGTAGGAGCGACGTGTACGTCGCGAACAAGGTGGTTCGATCGCAGATCGGTCGCGACGTGCACGTCGCTCCTACAACGCCCGCGCCCCAATATCCTTGCGGAAGAACATGCCTTTCCAGCGGATGCTGTCGATGCGCTGATAGGCGTGCAGGCGCGCAGCCGCGAGGTCGTCGGCAATTGCGCATACGGTCAGCACGCGTCCGCCGTCGGTGCACGCTTGGCCGTCGATCAGGCGCGTCGCGGCGTGGAACACCTTGACGCCGAGGAACTGGGTCACCGAAAGGCCGTCGATCACTGCCCCCTTGTGCACGCTGCCCGGGTAGCCTTCGGCGGCCAGCACCACACCGATCGCCGGGCGTGGATCCCACTGGCACTCGATCTGGTCGAGGCGGTGATCGAGGGCAGCGTCCAGCAGGTCGACCAGATCGCTCTGCATTCTGAGCATGATCGGCTGCGTTTCCGGATCGCCGAAGCGCACGTTGTACTCAAGCACCTTGACCCCGCCAAGCCGATCGATCATCAGGCCGGCATACAGGAAGCCGGTGAACGGTGTGCCTTCCCGGCGCATGCCCGCAAGGGTCGGCTCGATGATCGTGCGCCGCACCAACTGATCGATGTCATGAGTGACCACCGGCGCCGGCGAATAAGCGCCCATGCCGCCCGTGTTGGGGCCGCGGTCGCCGTCATCGCGCCGCTTGTGATCCTGCGAGGTCGCCATCGCCAGATACTGGTCGCCGCTGGCAATCACGATGTAGCTGGCTTCCTCGCCGTCGAGGAACTCCTCGATGACGACCCGCCGTCCCGCCTCGCCCAAGGCACCACCGCCGAGCATGTCGACCAACGCCGCCTCGGCTTCGGCCAACTGCATGGCCACGACCACGCCCTTGCCGGCCGCCAGGCCATCGGCCTTGATGACGATCGGCGCGCCGCGCTCGCGCACGTAGGCCAGAGCCGGGTCCAGTTCGGTGAACACCGCGTAGGCGGCAGTGGGGATCGCGTGCCGAGCGAGGAAATGCTTGGTGAACGCCTTGGAGGATTCCAGTTGCGCGGCTGCCTGCGTCGGCCCGAAACAACGCAAGCCGGCGGCATTGAACGCATCGACGATGCCGAGCGACAACGGCGCCTCTGGCCCGACCACGGTCAGGTCAACGGCTTCGGACTGCGCCAGTTGCAGCAGACCCGCAATGTCGGTAGCGGCGATCGGAACATTGCGCATGCCCGGCTCCAGCGCCGTTCCTGCGTTTCCTGGTGCCACCAGGATCTGCTGAACGCGCGGCGACTGGCGGATGCGCCAGGCCAGCGCATGCTCGCGGCCGCCATTGCCTACGACCAGAACTTTCATCGATCGATCATTCCGCAGTCATCGGGGGCCGCAGCATAACGCCCCGCGCGAGCGGTCGCGGCTACCAGCGGTAGCTGAGCGACAACAGGTTCTCGCCATCGTTGTTGCCGCCGTTGTTGCCGTTGGAGATGTGGCGATAGGCCAGCGCCCAGCTTCCGCGTGCATAACCGAGCGAGGTCACGACCTGCCAGGACGTCGACAGAAACTCATTGCGCTGACTCACCAACCCGACGGCGCCGCCGAGGAAGAATCCACCGAAATACTTGCGCAGACCGGCGCCTGCCAGGAACACGTCATCTCCGTTGCGTCCGTCGAATTCGTCGAGGCCGGCGAACTCGTCGCGGCCGGCGATGCCGATCACGACGACCTCGCTATGAACATCGTACGCGCGCCAGCGCTCGATCGGCCGCACCCAGGATCCGACGAATCCAAAGCTGGTCTCACCATCGATTTCGTCGATGTGCGCGTAGCCCAGTTCGAAACTCGGCTGCGCCTGGGCGGGCAAACCCGCGGCGCCAGCGAGCAGGAGCGCCAACAGCCAGCCGGTGCGATTCATGCGGTTCCTTCGGTTTCAGTCCGAGACCAGACGCGTGGCATCGATCACTTGATGCGCTTGACCAGCGTGGTGCGGTTGTAGCCGTCGACCTTCAACCGCCAGGAGCTGAACGCCCCCGGTTCGATGGTCACCGATGGGTTCACCACATTCATGTCGTAGCGATCTTCCTCGACCTGCTGCCAGACCTGGCCGTTGTCCAGCTCGAATCGGGTCTTGCCGAACCAGCCTTTGAAGGTCCCGGCGATGCTGCTCACCACTGTTTCGCGACGCGCATTTTCGAAGCCGACGGTGGACTCGACCGCCGACGGCGCTGCCGCGGCAGTCGGCAGTTGTCCCTGAGCCACCGCGGCCGCCACCGCCGGATCGGCCAGACGTACGCTGCGCTCTATCCACGCGTTGAGGGCTGCCAACTCCGCTTCGCTGAGCTTGTCGAGACCGGCGGCGCGGAAATCCTTGGCGCTCATGCGCTCCTCCAACGACGAGAAGCTCTGGCTTTGCTGGCTCTGCGCGAGAGCAGAGACCGCGATGCAGAGAAGGGCAATGGCGAGCGACAGTCTGCGCATGGGTAGTCGTCAACTTTGAAGGCGCGGGAGTTTAGCCGGAAATCGTCGCACAGTCTGGAGTCGCGCCGCAACGCGCTGGTGCGCCAGTCAGGTTTCGCGACTGGCCTTGGGCAACCCGACGCCCGGCGCCGGTCGCTCGTGCAACACCTCGCGCCGGAAGCGAAACAACTCAGCCGGTCGCCCGCCGGTGGCATGCGTGTGCTGGCCGGTGGGCTCGACCAGTCCGGCATTGGCCACCAGCCGACGGAAGTTCTGGGTGTGCAGTGGCTGGCCAGCCAGTGCCTCGACCACCCGCTGCAACTGACCCAGCGAAAAGCGCTCCGGGAGCAACTCGAAAACCAATGGCCGATACTTGAGCTTGCCGCGCAGGCGACCGAGCGCCGTAGCCAGTATGCGTCGATGGTCGCGCGCCATCGCGCGACCAGGCGCAAGAACCACGGATGCGGGCGGCAAGCGTCGCGCTTCGCTCACCATGCCGGCCTCCCACAGCAGCTCATAGCGTTCCAGCGTGCGCTCCGGATCCCATGGCCAGCCCGCAAGGCCGAAGCACTGGCGGGCGCGCTCGTGATGTTCCGCGTGCTGGTCCACCCAAGCCATCAGCGGCGGCACGATGCGCGCTTCGATCAGCGCGGGGCGTCCGTTGCGCCAGTCCTCCCACGGCAGGAAAGCGTACCAGTCGGCCCACGCTGCCTCGAAACCGGGAGCCAGGCGCCCTTCGCGCACCAACGCCAGATAAGCTGCCGAGATCACCCGCGGCCCGCCGGCGACTTCGCGCGGATCACGAAAACGATCGCCGAAGGTGTAGAGCTGCTCGACATGACCCAGCGCCAGGCCGGTCTGCTGCACCACCCAGGCGCGCATGCCACGCTCCAGCGTCGGATGCGCGACCAGATCGAGTGGGCCGGACGGCAGCGCATCGACGGCGCCTTCTGTCACCACCAGCACGCGCGGCGTGCCGTCGGTGACGGCGACGATCACGGCATCCAGGCTGATCAGGGCGTGTTTGGGCATGCCAGCGATACTAAGCGTTGCCTGTGGGAGCGGGCTTGTCCCGCGAGCCTTTTCTCCGGCGATCCGAAAAGCTCGCGACGCAAGGTCGCTCCCACCGCGCGCACTGCGTCACGGTCTGGTCTTATGGATGCAGTCGGAAAAAGCCTAGAATCCCGGCCCTCTCGTTGCTGCCTCGGCGTTGCTCATGACCGTCTCCCGTTTGCTTCTCGCCAGCGCGCTCGCGCTTGCCGCCACTGGCGTCCGTGCGGACGCCACCTACCACGTGCTGGCGGACGGCAGTTTCAGTCAGGACTGGAGCAACACCGGGCTGATCACCACCAACGACAACTGGAGCGGTGTGCCGAGCATCGAGGGCTATCGTGGCGACAACCTGACCGGAGCCACCGGGACCGATCCGCGCACCATCCTCGCCTTCGGTTCCAGTCCGCTGAACGTTTGGGCCAACATCAGCAATGCGTCGGCGCACGAGTCGGGCGGTGTTGCCGAGGTCGACGCGGGTGCCGACATCGGCGGCAATCCCACGGTCGCCTTTCAGGGCAGCGGCACTGCGGATGCGCCGTTCGTACTGCTGCGCCTGAACACCTCGGGCTGCAGCAACATCAGTGTCAGCTACAACCTGCGCGACATCGACACGGCGGAACTTACGCCGGCGCAGCAAGTCGTGCTGCAGGCGCGAATCGGCGAGACCGGCGACTTCGCCAACGTCGATGGCACTTACGTCGCCATCGCCAACAATGGCGGCACGACCCCAGGCGCCGCCGTACTGACGCCGGCCTTCGGAAATCAGGCGCAAGTGCAACTGCGCTGGCTGACCACCAACGCAGTCAATACCGATGCCTTGATCGGCATCGACGACATTCAAGTCACCGGAACCTGCGCCGATATCCCGCCCACCGTCGCCAGCACCACGCCGGCCAACAATGCCACCAACGTTGCCCCGTCAACCAATATCGGTATCCAGTTCAGCGAAGCGGTCACCACCAATCCCGGCTGGATTGCCTTCAGTTGCACGGTCAGCGGAAATGTCGCGGCGGTGGAGTCGGGCACGGGTTCGTCGCGCACACTTGATCCGGTGCCTACGTTGGCATTCGGCGAGGTCTGCACGGGCACTGTGGTGGCCGCGAATGTCATCGATCAGGACGGCACGCCAGATCCGATGTCCGCGAACTTCGTGTTCAGCTTCACGGTTCAGGCCGATCTGCCGCCGACCGTCGTCGGCACATCGCCGGCCAACGGCGTTGGTGGCGTGGCCATCGGCAGCAACCTCATCATCAACTTCAGCGAGCCGGTGACCGTCGGCGGCAACTGGTTTTCGATCAGCTGCGCCAATTCCGGCGCGCATCCGGCCGTGGTCAGCGGCGGGCCGCAGAATTACACGCTGAACCCGGACACCGATTTCGACTTTCTGGAACTGTGCACGGTCGATCTGAATGCTGCGCTGATCGTCGATCAGGACGGCACGCCTGATCCGATGACCAGCAACTACACGTGGAGCTTCACCAGCGCCGCATCGCCGAGCGACTACTACGCCGGCGTCGACGCCAGCAATGCGACCACGCTGCGCAGCACGCTGCACGCCATCATCGACGACCACACGCGCATCGCCTACACCAACGGAACGCCGAACACCTGGGCGGTGCTCAATCTGGCCGACCAGGACCCGGTCGACACCAGCAAGATCCTGGATGTCTACAAGAACGCGTCGTACACCAAGATCACCGGCGGCACCGGCGTCTACAACCGCGAGCATACCTGGCCCAATTCGCTGGGCTTCGGCAACAACGACCCCGAATTCGCCGGGGCACCCGCCAGCCAGCAGAATCAGCCGTACACCGACACGCACATGCTGTATCTGTCGGACACCGCCTACAACAGCAACCGCGGCAACAAGTACTTCGGCAACTGCAGCGCGTCGTGCGTTGAAGATCCGACGCAGCTGAACCATGGCCAGGGCGGCGGCAGCGGCGTCTATCCGGGCAATTCCAACTGGTACAACAGCGTGCTCTACGAAGTGTGGGGCAAACGCAAGGGCGACATGGCCCGCGCGATGTTCTACATGGATGTGCGTTATGAAGGCGGTACGCACGGAATCACCGGCGCTACCGAACCGGACCTGCGCCTGACCGACGACCCGGACGACATCGTCAACACCGGCGGCAATGCCACTGTGGGTTACATGGGCCTGCTGTCGGTGCTGCTGCAGTGGCACATCGACGATCCAGTGACGCCCGAGGAGATCGTTCGCAACGAGGTCATCCAGAGCTTCCAGGGCAATCGCAATCCATTCATCGACCACCCCGAGTGGGTCGCCTGCATCTGGCAGGATGTGTGCACCGCCGGCGAAGACATTTTCGACAACGGCTTCGAGTAAAGCAGAAACGTTGTCGTGGGCCAGGGCGACGGGTGCGTCGCCCGCGCCCACCTATCGGCTAGATCGGAGCGTGCTCCGCTGCTTTTGCTTCACGCTCTGGTAGAGCGGAGCTTGCTCCGCTGCTCCTGCTTCACGCTCTGGTAGAGCGGAGCTTGCTCCGCTGCTTCTGCCTCACGCTCTGGTGGAGCGGAGCTTGCTCCGCTGCTTCTGCTTCACGCTCTGGTAGAGCGGAGCTTGCTCCGCTGCTTCCGCTTCACGCTCTGGTAGAGCGGAGCTTGCTCCGCTGCTTCCGCTTCACGCTCTGGTAGAGCGGAGCTTGCTCCGCTGCTTCCCCGCTTCACGCTCTGGTAGAGCGGAGCTTGCTCCGCTGCTTTTCGCGGTCTGGGATTGAAGAGCAGCGGAGCAAGCTCCGCTCTACAGAAGCCAAGGCATGCGGTCTGACTACGCGTTTCGCCGTCGGGGATTGAAGAGCAGCGGAGCAAGCTCCGCTCTACAGAAGCCAAGGCATGCGGTC
>CALEZI010000095.1 GCA_937928755.1 uncultured Rhodanobacteraceae bacterium
GCCGTCGGGGATTGAAGAGCAGCGGAGCAAGCTCCGCTCTACAGAAGCCAAGGCACGCGGTCTGACTATGCTTTTCGCGGTCTGGGATTGAAGAGCAGCGGAGCAAGCTCCGCTCTACAGAAGCCAAGGCATGCGGTCTGACTACGCGTTTCGCCGTCGGGGATTGAAGAGAAGCGGAGCAAGCTCCGCTCTACCGAGGCCAAGGCATGCGGTCTGACTACGCATCCAGCCTGCCGGCGCTGACCAGCGCGCCGCGTCCGTCGTCGATGACCTCGATGTCGACGGCAATCGGGTGGCAGCAGTGCTGGCAGTCCTCGACCCAGGACTGCGGCCCCAGCGTCAGGTCGACTGAGGAATCGTAGCTCTGCCAGCAATGCGGGCACTCGATCTCGATCGCGGCGTCGATCGGCCGCTGGCGCGGATCGCTGCCGGGCTCGAAGACCGGGTCCAGTCCGTACAGCGCGTCGATGTGCGCGGCATCGGTGCGCAGAGCGCCGCCCAGCAGATGCGCCAGCTCCGGTCTGGCCTTGCTGTCCCGGTCGCGCATCAGAAGCTCTTGGCGACCGCCAGATAGATGATCGGAATGGCGAGCAGCAGGGCGAGTTCGTTGAACCAGCGGAAGAACGTCGACCCCGGCAGCGCGCCGCCGGCCATCGACTTCTTCAGGTAGCGGCCGCTGACGATGTAGAACACCATCAGCAACACCACCAGCGTCAGCTTGGCGTGCATCCACGGGCCGCCGATCTTGAAGTGCATCCACAGGATCAGGCCGAACAGCAGTGCGATGCCGAACATGATGTGGCCGAAGCCGTACAGGCGCCGTCCCATCAGTTGCAGGCGTTCGCGCACCGCGGCCTGGTCGCCGGCCTCGGCGATGTTGACCAGAATTCGCGGCAGGTAGAACACCGCCGCCATCCAGGCCATCACGAACAGGATGTGCAGGGTCTTGATCCAGATATAGCTCATCGAGGCACTCGCGTCGGCAGATCCGCCGCAGACTGCCACGCGAAGCGGCCGCGGGGAAGCGTTAGGCGATCGACGCCTGGTGAACTTCGGCTGCCGGTTACCGCAAAAGACCTGCGCCCCGCCCTACAACGAGATGCCGCGGCGCACGCCAACCGGAATGTCCGACAGATGCGCATACTCGCCTTCGCATAACAGTTGCGGGCGTTCGAGGACCGCCAGCGCGAACGCCGTGGCGTCCTGGCCGAAGAACTTCTGGCCATGGATCAACAAGGTAGGCACGCCAAAAACGCCGTCGGCCAACGCCGCGGCGGTGCTTTCCTTGAGCTTGGCTTTCACCTCGGGCTGACCGATGGCCGCAGCGACATCGTCGATTGCGAGATCGTGTCCCACTGATTCGAGATCGGCGGCGGACTCGCTGTTGCGACCTTCCGCCCAGATATGCCGAAAAACCCGCTGCACGACGGGCACCGTCGCTCCGGCGGCAACGATCAAGCGCAACGCAGCCAGCGGGTTGAACGGATGGCGCGGCGGGAAACGCACCGGCACACCCAGTTCCTGTGCACGCCAGATTACATAGCGGTAGGTGAATTCGCGTTTGCCACTGATTTCGGCCGGACCGAGCTGTCCGTGGTGAGACAACACCGCGCCGAGCACAACCGGACGCGGGTCCAGCGCAAGGTCCGGCCGCTCGCGTGCCAGCCACTCGAGCTGGAGGTAGGCGAACGGCGAGATGACATCGAAGTACCAGGGAATCGGAGCCATGTCAGACTCGGGGTCCTGAAGTAGCACAACCTTACACCTGCGCGACCGAATCGACGAGTGCGCCAGCGCGCGGAAAGCTGCAGCAGCTATTGTCGTCGCTTTCCCACATGGACATTCCAGCGTGTTGCGTTGGTTGCTGCTCGGCGTCCTGCGTCTCTACAAGCTCCTGCTCAGCCCGTTGCTGGGCCAGCGCTGCCGCTTTTACCCAAGCTGTTCGACCTATGCCGCCGAGGCAATCACCCGGCACGGCGCGGCGCGCGGCAGCTACATGGCGGTTTGCCGGGTCGCCCGCTGTCATCCCGGTTGCGAGGGCGGCAATGATCCGGTGCCGCTGAAGTTCAGCTGGAAGCCGTGGCGGGGGGAACTGTAGGAGCGACGTGTACGTCGCGACAGGTGATGCGCCACGATCGCGGGTCGCGACGTGCACGTCGCTCCTACGGTCCGGCCACCGGCGCAAGTACCATCGGCACCGGGCCGAAACGCGGTTGCGGCAGGTAATGATCGATCAGCAGGAAGGCAAACAACGCGGCGAGATACAGAATCGAATAGTTGAAGGTCTTCAGCGCGAACAGTTCGTCGGGTGGGTTCATCAGTCGGATCGCGTAATAGAGAAACCCGCTGCCGAGCACCAGTGCGCCGCCGAGGTAGAAGAACCCGGACATGCCGGTCAGGTACGGCAGCAGCGTGACGATCACCAGAATCACGGTGTAGGCGAGGATGTGCCAGCGGGTCACCGTGACCCCGTGGGTGATCGGCAACATCGGGATCGACACCTTTTCGTAGTCGGCGCGACGGAAAATCGCCAACGCCCAGAAATGCGGCGGCGTCCAGATGAAGATGATCAGGAACAACAGCAAGGCATGAGGATCGAGCGTGCCGGTGACGGCCGTCCAGCCGAGCACCGGCGGCGCGGCGCCGGCGGCACCGCCGATGACGATGTTCTGCGGCGTCGCCCGCTTCAGGAACAGCGTGTAGATGACGGCATAACCGATCAACGAGGCAAACGTCAGCACCGCGGTGAGCACATTCACCATGAGCGACAACATCAGCATGCTGATGGCCGTCAACAACAGCGCGAACAGCAACGCCTGTTTCTCGGTAAGGCGACCGCGCGGCAACGGACGGTACATGGTGCGCGCCATCTGCGCGTCGATGCGCGCATCCAGCAACTGATTTATCGCAGCTGCCCCGGATGCCGCCAGCCAGATGCCCAGGCTACCCACGATCAGCGCGCGCCAGCCCGGCAGTCCGGGCGTTGCGAGGAACATGCCCACGACCGCGGTGAACACGATCAACGCAACCACCCGCGGCTTGGTGAGCGCCCAGAAATCGCTGAGGGTTTCGAGCAATGCCTTCATTTGCCGAGCTTGCTCCAGCGCAGCAGATGCGCCAGATCCTTGCGCACGTCGGTGGGATCGACGTCGCTGCCATAACGCATCATCGCATTCCCGAGTGGATCGATGAGGATCACGGCGCCCTCGGCAAGCGCAAGACGGGCGGCCAGGTCAGGCGTCGGCTGCCAGGGGGTCCAGTCCGCGTCGGTGCCGCCGGGTGCGCCAGGCCACGCCACCATCTGCACCCGATCCTTTTCCTTGCCCTGTGCCTCGCGGATCCGGCCGAACAAAGCGACTCTGCGCATGCAGCCCGCGTCACAGTTCGCGGGCACCCGCAGCAGCACCGACCAGCGACGGCCGTCCGCGACCACCTTCGCGGTCGTGACTTCGGCGCCAAGCGCGAGGACCGGCTCGATCAACTGACCACGATTGCGCGTGCTCTGAGGATCCCAATGGAACCAGCGGGTTTGCAGCAGTAACGCAACCATCGCGGGCAGCAAGAAGGCCGCAACGATGAGGAGCAGTTGGATTTGACGTCGATTCATGGGTGGGTGGAGTCAGGTTGGCCGGCGGGAGGCGCGCGTAATGACCGCCACGCCAGAACGCCGTAAATGATGAGCAAGGTCAGCGATAGCCCGAACCACTGCAGCGCGTAGCCGCGGTGGCGTTCCGGGGGGAGCATCTGCGCACGTACGGTTTGTGCGCGCGGAGCGGCGCGATCTTCAAGCACCAAGTCTAGCAGCGGCTCGCCGAGGTGACGCTCGATCTCGTCCAGGTCGATGCCGGTGACCAGCAGCGGCCACTCGCCAGTCGGCGCTTCGCCCAGGCGCAATCCGGCCCCCGGGGGATCCAGCAGCACGCCTTCGAGAGGCTGACGGCCTGCCGGCAGCGTTATCGTCGGCGGCGGCAAGGCACGATCCGGCCAGGCCAGCCAGCCACGGTCGATCAGCAGCGACCGCGGGCTATCAGCCAGACGCAGCGGCACATAGACGCGCACACCGGGCTTGCCTGCGCGGGTCTGATTATCGAGCAGCACCTGGCGGTCCGAAAGAAACTCGCCTTCGACGGCGACCGCGCGGAATCGTGCTTCAACGCCGGACAGGTCGAGGTCGGACAATGACACCAACGGCGCAGCTGCTGCCTTGTCGACGCCGTCGAGCAGCAACTGTTTCGCCGTCGCCCGATCGAGTTGCCACCAGCCCATGCGCGCCAGGCCCGCCGCGCACAGCAAGGTCAGGACTGCAAATACGAGCAATGCCGGTCGGCGGCGGCTCCGGTTCAGGGCATTCTCGGTGCGCATCGCACGTTTACCGTCCATTGCCAGATCCGCGCGTACACTACGTCCCTGTTCGTCATCCGCCCGTTGAGGGGCGTCTTTATGGTAAAGCTTGGCATCGCGCTGTTCTTGATCTTCATTGTCTACAACCTCGGCGCCGGTTGTTATTACATGCTCACCGACCAGGGCAAGACGGATCGCGTGGTCAAGGCTTTGTCGTGGCGGATCGGCTTGTCGATCGTGCTCTTCGCGCTGATCGCGCTGGGCATTTACACCGGCGTGATCGAACCGAACACGGTGATGCGCAAAGGCAGCTGACGTCCAATCGCGAAACATGCAACAGGCGGACACGCGCCCTGCTCTTCAATGCCCGAAAACGACGACGGCCCCGCGAGCGGGGCCGTCGACTTGCAGCAGTGAGTGCTGATCAGGCCTTGCCGGGCACCGGCTTGCCGGCCGGAGCCTGCACCCGCATGGTCGGCTGCGGGCCGCCACCGACGCGCGCACCGGTTGCGAAATAGTCGTGCAGGTCGTGCGCGAATTCGTCGAACTGGCCGAGCGTTACGCGGTTCGCGCGGACGAAGAAGTTGTAGGCCAGCACCGACGGAATGGCGACGCCCAGACCGATACAGGTCATGATCAGCGCCTCGCCGACCGGACCCGCCACCACGTCGAGTGATGCCTGACCGGACGCACCGATCTTGATCAGTGCGTGATAGATGCCCCACACCGTACCGAACAGTCCGACGAAGGGCGCGGTTGAGCCCACCGACGCCAGCCAGGTCAGACCATTTTCGAGCTTGGCGCTTTCGCGGCTGACGGCCTGACGCAATGCGCGGTCGATGAATTCGCTGCGATTCAAGGCTTCAACGAGGCGACTGCCTTCGTTCTTGGAGTGATGCGCCGCGGCATTGGCGCATTCCAGCGCGATCTTCGAGAACGGCTCATTCGCCGGCTGCGATTCCATCGCGCGAATGGCTTCCTGAGGATTGGTCGTCTGCCAGAACGTCTCGATGACCTTGTGCGCGTGCGAACGAATCGACCAGTTGCGCATCGACGCAGTGAAGATGTACCAGACTGTACCGATGAACATGACCAGCACCACCAGGAAGACAAACTTGGCGACGGCGTCGGCCGTGCTCCAGAGGTGCATCAAACCCATTTGTTCCATGACCAAGCCTCGTTTGTTCTGAGTCCAACCACGACACGGGGCGCGCCGCAGAGCGCGCTATCCTACACAGGAAGGCGGCAGTCCTTCCAGTGCTGCGAGTAAACGGATTTCGATGATTCAGCAGGAATGTACGCACCCGACCGCGGTGCTCAGCGTCAATCTCAACAAAGTCGCGCTATTGCGCAATTCGCGCGGCGATCGATTGCCAGATCCGCGTGCCGCAGCGCGGGTTGCCATGGCGGCCGGTTGCGGCGGCATCACGCTGCACCCGCGGCCGGACTTGCGCCACGCACGGCCCGACGATGCCATCGCGATGCGCGCGCTGTGCACGTCCGTGGAACTGAATCTGGAAGGCAACCCATACGCGCCCGCCAGCGATCGCTACCCGGGCTTCATGCAACTGCTGGAGAGCTGCCGCCCGGAACAGGCGACGCTGGTGCCGGACGACGATGGGCAACTGACGTCGGATCATGGCTGGGACCTCCGGCGCGAAGCGCCAAGGCTGCGCCCTTTGGTACAGCGCCTGCGGGCCTACGGCATCCGCGTCAGCCTGTTCATGGATGTCGATTCGCCGGATATCGAACGCGCCGCGGATGTCGGCGCTCAGCGCATCGAGATCTACACCGGTCCGTACGCGCACGCCGCCGCAACCGGGGATGCCCAAGCGGCGCTCGACGCCTGCTCACGCGCCGCCGAACGCGCGCGGGCGGTGGGCCTGGCGGTGAACGCAGGACATGACCTCGACCAACGCAATCTCGGGCCGTTGCTGCGCGCGGTGCCGGCGATTCGCGAGGTGTCCATCGGGCACGCGCTGATCGGCGAAGCGCTTTACGACGGACTGGATCTGACGGTGCGGCGATATCTCGCGGTGATCGCGGACGCCGCAAGCGTGTAGGGCTGCTGTGCGCACAGGGCGGTGCGCTTCGCGGGGATTGCAGCGGGTTTCGCGAACGCCCTCGTGTGCGCTTGTCCACGCATTTTCCGAGCCGCTTTTCTCTCCGCAAAGGACGCAAAGAGCGCCAGGAGAAGAGGGCCGGGAAGCCCCGGCGGCGCGCTTGTGCGCATCGAAGCTGTGGGAGCGGGTTCATCCCGCGCTCTCGCGGATTGAAGCAGCACCCACATAAAGATCAATGACTTACAGAATGTTCGGTTGGAGCGCGATGGCGCGCACCACGACTTGCCGCGATTCGCTCGGGCGCCATCGCTGTCCTCGCGCAAGCTGCAGCTATTCAACGCCGACGCGTGCAACCCCGGCACGTTTGCCGATCGCCATCAGACCAGCGACCGTTTCGAAGCGCACCTCGCCGGCTGCCTTGATGCGGAACTCGCCCTGCGTCGCAGGCGGAAGCCTTCCGGCCGCCTGCAGGCGCGCCGCAAGCATCGACGCCGAGATCAACTCGCCATCGAGCGTCAGTCGCACCTGGTTGCCGATGGCTTCGACCCCGATCTCATGGCGCGCCGAGATCGTGGCCGGGTCCGGACCCGGCTGCTGGTTCGGCAGCGGCAGTCGGTGTGACAACATCGGCGCGGCGATCATGAAGATGATCAGCAGAACCAGCATCACATCGATCAGAGGGGTTGTGTTGAGGTCCACCATCGGCACAGCTGCATGCTCTCGCACCATGTCCGCCTCCGGTTCGCGACGCGGGATGCGTCGGCATCAGCCTACGCCTGCCCAGGGCACGCACATTCACCGCCGCCGACGGGCGTTCATCGGGGATTAGCGAGGAGCCGGAAAACGCAGGCCTATTGCGGCGCCGCGGTTGCCAGCCTGCCGGCTGACGCGGGATCAAGAGCGGCAACGCAGGCGCGTGGCCCTCCAGAGATGCCATGACCCGCCGTTGGCGGCGTCCGCACGCGACGCGCCTGTGGCGCCGCGGCGCCCCGCAAAGGTCCAACGGTGCTGGTCGACAGGTGTCTCTCCGTTCGCCAGACTTCGTTTGCAGTCTGCGAAACGACGACGCCGGGCAAAAGCCCGGCGTCGAAACATCATGAGCCAAAGCTTCAGCCCGGTGGCGGAGCAGCCGGACCGCCACCACCCGCAGGTGTGGCCAGATTGTCGAAGCCGATACGCTCGATGCGCGATCGCTTGGCGGCAGCGAGGATGTTGGCGAGCGCACTGTACGGCACGGTCTCGTCGGCCTCGAGCTTGTATTCGGGCTGATCGTCCTTGACCTTCTTGCCCATCTCGCGGAACTCGGTGAACAGCATGTCCTGGCTGATCGGCTCGTTGTTCAGGCGGATTTCGACTGCGCCGCCAAGGTCGCGCAGCTCCAGGCGCTTCTGTTCGATCTTGCTCTTGTCGGCTGGATCGGTCGACTGCTGCGGCAGATTGATGCGCACTTTGTGCGCCAACAAGGGCGCGGTGATCATGAAAATGATCAGCAGCACCAACATGACGTCGACCAGCGGCGTCGTGTTGATGTCGACCATCGGCGAACTGCCGCCACCGCCACCACTTGGACCTGTACTCATACCCATGACGTGATCTCCTGCGGCTTCGGCTTATTCGCCGGGCGCGGTGACAAAACCGACCTTGCTGATGCCCTTGCGCTTGGCAAGATCGAGCGCACTGCGAATGTGCTTGTACTGCACACTGCGGTCACCGCGAATCTTGATCTCCGGCTGCGGCTTCTTGGCAGCTTCCAACGCCAGACGGGCTTCCAGGCCGTCCAGCCCGATGGGATCGTCGACCCAGTAGTACTGGACCATGCCGTTGCCCTTGTCCTGGACATTCAGCGTGATCGCCCGCTCCTCGGTCGAATCCGGCTCGTTGGCCGCTTCGGGGATAGAAATCGGCACCTTGTTCTGCATCAGCGGCGCCGTGATCATGAAGATGATCAGCAGCACCAGCATGACGTCAACCAGTGGCGTCGTGTTGATATCGGTCATCGGGGCCGAATTCTGCCGCCCGCCACCGCCAGTACTCATTCCCATGTTGCTGTTCCCTCGTTGGCGGCCGTCGTGACAACCGCACTTTGGCGTCTGAAGTTCAGCCCTGGCTCGGCACGTGTTGCCGGTTGCCGTAACGTTGACCGCGGACGCGATTGCCGGTGGCAAAATAGTCCAGCAGATCGTGCGCGAAGGTTGCCAGACGGGCGTTCACTTCCTTGTTGCTGCGCACGAAATAGTTGTACGCCAGTACGCTGGGAATGGCTACGCCCAGGCCGACGCAGGTCATGATCAACGCCTCGCCGACCGGACCGGCGACCACGTCCAGCGTTGCTTCACCGGACGCGCCGATTCGGATCAGGGCGTGGTAGATGCCCCACACCGTACCGAACAGGCCGACGAACGGTGCTGTCGAACCCACCGACGCGAGCATCGTCAAACCCGATTCCAGACGACCAGCCTCACGGTCTACACCACTGCGTACCGCGCGATCGATGAACTCGTGGCGGCTGAGAGCCTCCGCCATGCGCCCGCCGAGGGCATCGGAGTGGTGTTCCGCGGCAAATGCGGCGTCCAGCGCAATCTTGCTGAACGGCTCGTACTCCGGCTGCGCCTGCAACTGGACGATGGCTTCGCGGGGCGAAGACGACTCCCAGAAGGCATCCATCACCTGCTGGTAGCGTGCCCGCACCGACACCAGCCGGAGCGCGTTGTAAAGGATGTAGTACCACACCAGAATCGACATCAGGCCGAGCACGGTGCCGGCGACGATGCCGACCAGGTCGGCGTTCGCGATCAGATGGGCGAAACCCATCTTGCTCAAGGCCAGCGAGTCGGTGTTGCCCATCAACAGATCGAGTCGATCCATGCCCGGCAGAAGTGCCGACGACACGTCGAGACTTTCCTGACTCGGCAGGAGCGGCGCGGCAGCGCTGGGATCGACCGCTGCGGCAGCCGCATCCACGGGAGTTCCGGCGGCGACCGGGTCGAACGGTGTTTCGGGAGTAGCTGGAATCTGATCCTGCATGACCGCTGACCTCAATCTGCAAGCGTGAAGCGGACGGGCACCAGCGCCCAACCCGCATAGGAGGCGCCGTCGCGCACACCCGCGTTGAATCGCCAGTTGCGCGCCGCCTGCATCGCCGAGCGATCGAACTCGCGGTGTCCGCTCGATTTTTCGACCTCGATCTTCTCCGGTCGACCGTCAGCAGAAACCAGGATGCGCAGCATGACTTCGCCCTGCACGCCGCGACGCAACATCGCCGGCGGATAACGCGGCGGACGCGCACGCATCATCGACATGTCGACCGACGGCGCAACCTCGCGCGGACCATCGCCGCGATCCGGAGACGGCGGCGCCGGCGGCTGGATCGCAATGCCTTCCGTGCTGTCGGTGATCACGTCGGCAACTTCGGGCGGCGGCTCCGGCGGCGGATTCTCCGGCTGCGGATCCGGCTTCTTGATCTCGAGCTTGATGATCTTCGGCGGTTCCGGCGGCGGCGGCGGCGGCGGCGGCGGCGGCGGTGGTGGCGGTGGCGGTGGCTCCAGGAACACCACCTCGATGATGTTTTCCTGAGGCTTCACCTGCCCGACCGGCGCCCGTGCCGGAAGCAACAGCAACCCGACCAGTACCGAGTGAACGATCAACGTCACAGCGATTGCCGTGACGCGCCTGAAGTTGAGACCTTTGGGTCTCTGGGAGTAAACGTTAGCAGACATCAGCGTGCTGTCGAGAATGGATTCAGGATTGTCGTGCGCTGGAATCCGCGTTCCCCTGCAACCACCTGCCAGGACCGTCTGCGGAAGCCTCCCCAAGGTCGGGCGAAGCTACACCACTGATTTGCGGCCCACAAGGCAGAATGCTGCAAAAGACGCGACTCAACGTCCCAAAGACTTCAATGCTTGCGTCGCGTTCTTCGCCGACTCAGGATAACTCTGAGCCTTCTGGAACGCGGCGATCGCCGCTGCCTCATTGTTGCTGTCCAGCTCGGCGATGCCCAATTGATAATAGGCGTTGCCGAGTTGGCGCAGATTGCCCTTTTGAATCGCCGTTGCAAAGGCCGCGCGGGCCTCGGCCGGCTTCTCCTGGTCGAGCAACACCTGCCCGGCATAGAGATCGGAGGTGCCGTCGTCGGGGGACAACGCGGCCGCCTTGCGGAAGTTGTCCAGCGCCGTCGGCAGTTCTTCGGAGTCGTAATAGGCTTCGCCGATCTGCAGGTAGCGCTCCTTCGACTCCTTGACCACGCTCTTGGCGATACCTTCGCTCATCACCGCGGCCGCGTCCTTGGGACGCTCCAGTTCACGGTAGGCCGCGTACAGGTTGATGTAGAGATTCTCCTTGACCAGTTTGCCCTGGGAGCGCAGCGCCTCGAGCATGGCGACGGCGTCCTCCGGCTTGCCGGCATCCAGCAACAGCGCCGACAGGAAATTGACGAACTCGGCATCGTCCGGCGCCGTAGCCAGCACTTCGCGACCGAACGCGATCGCCTCGTCGGTACGCTCCAGCGACAGCAAGCTGTTGGCCTTCATCTGCTGCCAGGCACGCTCGGGCTTGTCGCCGGTCGCAAAGGCCTTGTCGATGAACACCAGGGTGTTTTCGAAGTCGTCCTGGTCGAAGTAATTCTTCGCCTGCAACGCCCAGTTGCGGCCGGTGATCGCATCCGCGTCCTTCAGCCAATCGTCGAAGGCGGCGATCGATTCGGCGAGCTGGTCGTTCATGTGGTACAGCTCGGCCAGCGTCAGCTTGAGCTGAAAATGCTCCACGTTCGGCAATGCGTCGGTGGCGATGCCGATCTTGAACTGCTCGATGGCGGTGACCAGATCGTCCTGGTTGTAGGCGATGAAGCCGCGCAATTGCGCGATCTTGCCGCGCTCGTAGGGGCTGGCCTTCGGCGTGTCGAGCTTGTCGAGGCCGGCGAGCGCCTCGTCGTACTGGTCGGCTTCGTAATGGTCGGCAATCTTGGCGAAGGCCTTGACGAACTTCTGGCTCGACTGCGTCGGCTTGTCCACTCGTCCAGTCTTGCTGACCGCAGCTTTCTCGTCCTTTTTCTTGTCGCGCGCAGCATCTGCCGGCGCCACGCTCATTGCGAGCGCCGCTCCCAGCAACATTGCCGCAATCAGGCGAAACTTGACCATGAACCCCTCCCGTGTCCCATTCAGCGACTACTGCAAGCATGCACCAGCACGAACCTCGTGCGGTTAATTTAAGTCAGCGATTCTTGCCCCGCTCGACCGGCAATTGATCCTGCAACCAGGCGGCGATGCCACCCTTGAGACAAAAAACTTTTGCGTGACCCGCCTTGAGCAGCTTCTCGGCAACCTCGCCCGAGCTTGCGCCGCTCTGGCAGTACAGCAGCACGGTGCCGTCCTTGAACTTGCTGATGTCCTTCGCGGCCGGATCGACTTGCGAAGGCGTCAGGTGCCGCGCACCACGGATATGGCCCTTGTCGAAATCTGCACTCGGCCGAAGGTCGATCAGCAACGCATTGCCGGCATTCAGCTGCCGGGTGAAATCGAAGATCGACAGATCGATCGTTCCGCGGGCACGCACGCGCAACTCGAAGACCGCCCACGCCACCAGAAGGACAATGAACAGCGTCCACAGGATCGGATGGTTGGCGACGAACTCGAGAAAACGCGACATCGGGTGCGTGCACCGGAACGGCAAGGGGCGCGGATTATGGCGTGGGATTGTGTGCCCGCCAAGGCGGACATTGTGCCGAATCAGGCATCAATGTCCGGAATCAGGCGACTTTCGAGCTGCGCGATCATGTCCTTCAGCTTCAACTTACGTTTCTTCATGCGTTTGACCGCCAGCTCATCGAGCATCGGCCCGATCTGCAGCGCCGCGATCAGGATGTCCAGGTCGCGATGCTCCTGACGCAGTTCTGCCAGTCGTCGCGCGGTGTCGGCGAGATCGGGATCGGGCATGGGCAGGCCGGTGGTTGCGGACGATGGGAAAGTGTAGCGGGTTGCCGGGAGGCGGTAAAAAGCGAAATGTGAAACGTCAACCAAGAGTCGGCCCGCCCCTTTTCATTGACGTTTCACGTTTTACGTTTCACCTTCCCTCCGAGCCCGCCTCGCCCACCCGCACGACGCCCGCTCGTCTACAATTCGCGCCCCTTCGCAATTGCTGCCGCCATGACCTCCGCCACGCTCTCGGTCAACCAACAGAAGCTGGTCAAGCGCCTGCGCCACCAGGTGGGTCAGGCCATCGCCGACTTCAACATGATCGAAGACGGCGACAAGGTCATGGTCTGCCTCTCGGGCGGCAAGGATTCCTATGCCCTGCTCGACATGCTGATCGAGCTGCGGCGCAAGGCGCCGGTCAACTTCGAACTGGTTGCCGTGCATCTGGACCAGAAGCAGCCGGACTATCCACCCGAAGTGTTGCCGAACTATCTGGCATCGCTGGACATTCCGTATGTGATCCTGGAGCAGGATACCTACAGCGTGGTGGCGCGCGTGGTGCCGGCCGGCAAGACCATGTGCGGCCTGTGTTCGCGGCTGCGCCGCGGTGCCCTGTATCGGTATGCGGAAGAGAATGGCTTCACCCGGATCGCACTCGGCCATCACCGCGATGACATTGTCGAAACCCTGTTCCTCAACATGTTTCACGGCAGCAAGATTTCGGCGATGCCACCGAAGTTGCTCAGCGACGACGGCAAGCATGTGGTGATCCGCCCGCTGGCGTATGTCGCCGAACAGGATCTGGTCGATTACGCGGCATTGAAGGGTTTTCCGATCATCCCGTGCAACCTGTGCGGCTCGCAGGAGACACTGCAGCGCAAGGTCATCAAGGACATGCTGGCTGGCTGGGAGCGCGTGCAGCCAGGTCGCATCGACAACATTTTCAGGAGCCTGATGAACATCCGCCCTTCGCAGCTCGCCGATCGCGCGCTGTTCGATTTCGCTTCGCTCGGCGCGCACGCATCCACGCGCGCCGACGCCCATGCCTGGCTGGCTGGCAACGTCAGCAATCAAACCGGATCGCCCCATGTGGTTTAAGAACCTTTCGCTGTTGCGCCTGCCGGCAGAGTTCGCGCTGGCCGCCGAGCCCTTCGAGGCGGCGCTGTCCGAGCATCCGCGGCGCAGTCCCGGACCCCTGGAGCTGGAGACGCGCGGCTTCCTGTCGCCGTTCAGCCGCGAGGAAGCGGCACTGTCGCACGGCAGTCATGAGGCGATGCTGTTCTGCCTCGGGCAGGAGTCGCGCCTGCTGCCGTCTTCGGTGTTGCGCGACGCCGTCAACGCGCGCATCAGCGAGCACGAAGCAAAGACCGGCCGCAAGCCGGGCAAGCGGCTGCGCAACGAGTTTCGCGAGGCCGCGCTCGGCGAACTGCTGCCGCGTGCATTCATCAAGCGCTCGCGCGTAGGCGCTTATTGGGATGCGCCGTCGCGATTGCTGGTGGTCGACAGCAGCAGCGATCGCAGTACCGAGGCGGTCGCCAGCGCCGTGCGCGACGCGCTCGGCAGTTTCCCCGCACGCCCGCTGGCGACCGAGGCGTCGCTGTCGCTGCTGATGAGCGAATGGCTGATCTCCGGCGACCTGCCCGGAGGTTTCGAACTCGGCGACGAATGCGAGCTCAAGGACCCGAGCGACCAGGCGTCGGTGGTGCGCTGCCGCCATCACGACCTCAGCGCCGACGAGATCCGCGAGCACGCCCGCTGCGGCAAGCAGGTGACGCAACTGGGCATGGTCTTCGACGGTCGCATCGGTTTCGTGCTGGATGCCAAGCTCAAGTTGCGCAAATTGAATTTCCTCGACATCGTGGCCGACAAACTGGATGCCCAGGACGGCGCCGATCCGGACCAGATCCTCGACGCCGAGTTCGCGCTGATGAGCCTGGAATTGCGGCGCGTTTTCGCGCGCCTCGACGAAATCCTGCGTTTTGTCGACTGACCCGTGAGCGGCCGATTGCTGATCCGGCGCGAACGCGCAGCGCTGTCGTTGCCGGCACTGCCGGAAATGGTGTCCGGCTGGCCGCTCAAGGTGGAGCGTCCGTCGCGCGGCAATCGCCTGAAGATCTCGGTCGAGGCCGGTTACGCGCGCCTGGTCTGGCCGCAGCGGGTGACGGCCGGCGCTGCCGTTGCATTCTTCGAGCAGCATCTCGGCTGGCTGCAGCACACGGTGCGCGTCTATCGCCAGGCGGAGGACCGTGCGGTCGCCGACCTGGCACTGGACCCGCGCTGGCCAGGGCGCGTGCCGTGGTTCGGGCGACTGCTGCCGATCCATTTCGAGCCGGGCCCGGCACGCCTCGACATCGACAGTCATGCCCTGCGGTGTCGCGTCCCGAGCGCCGAGGGCGCAGCGGCC
This sequence comes from uncultured Rhodanobacteraceae bacterium, assembly GCA_937928755.1. Taxonomy (GTDB): domain Bacteria; phylum Pseudomonadota; class Gammaproteobacteria; order Xanthomonadales; family SZUA-5; genus JADKFD01. Next base: position 14,715 of record CALEZI010000095.1, read on the forward strand.
AAGGCGGCGCAGCGACTGGTGATCGCCGGTCTCGCCGACGCCCTGGCGATGCGCGCTCGCGTCTGGCTGCGCGAGTACGAGCCGCTGGTCGGCGAGCGTTGCCAGGCGCTGCGCATACGACCGATGCGCACACTGTGGGGCAGCCTGTCGCCGCAAGGCACGATCTCGATGAACCTCGCGCTGGCCTTCGCCGACGACGCGCTCGCCGAGTACGTGCTGGTCCACGAGATGGCGCATTTCGTCGCCCGCGACCACAGCCCGCGCTACTGGTCGGTGGTCGCGCAGCTGTATCCCGACTACGCCCAGCGTCGCCAGGAACTCAACCGCGAGCACCGCTACCTGCAGGCTCTGCTGCGGCGGCTGTACGCACCGCCGCTTGACCGGCCGCTGTAGGAGCGACGTGTACGTCGCGATTGCCGGTGTTCGCGACGTACACGTCGCTCCTACAACGGTCGGCACGCTGTGGACAAACAAGAGTTCGGTCCGCGCGCATCAACCAGCCAGAAACGCCACCATCGCCGCCGCCACCGGCGCCGGGTCTTCGAGGTGCAGGTGGTGGCTGCCGGCCAGCCGCACGATGTTCTGCGGGGCCAACGCTTCGAGCCGGCGATCGGCGTCGCGTCCGGTCAGGTAGGGCGTCGGCGGATCGGCGAAAATCGCCAGGGTCGGCGCGCTGATCGCGTTCAGGATTCCGAGGTACTGCGCCTCGGTACCGCGGATCGGCGTCGGCAGCGTCTGCCGCGGATCGGAGCGCCAGACGTAGCCGCCGGGAGCCGGCATCAGCGCGCGCTCGATCAACGCGTCGGCGGCGGCTGGCGACAGTCCATTGGCGCGCATCCGCGCGCACCGCGCGGCGTCGCGATCGGGATGGACCTTGAGCTGCTTGTCGTGCAGCGCCAGGCGCGCATCGATGGCGCGTCGCAGATCGGCCACGCATTCCTCGGCGGGCCGCGCCAGCGGGCCGAGCGCTTCGATCAGGACCAGCTTGCGGATGCGCTCCGGAAAGCTGGCGGCGATCAGCGTTGCGATCGCGCCGCCCATCGAATGCCCGATCAAGTCGAACTGCGCCAGTCCCAGCGCCTGCGCCAGCGCCATGACATCGCTGACATAGTCGACGAAGTGGTACCAGGTTCCCGGCGGTCGATGCCCGCTGCGACCGTGGCCGGGCAGATCCGGCACCCACAGGCGACGCCCCGGCAGCAAGCGCGCCAACGGGGCAAAACTGCCGGCATTGTCGAGCCAGCCGTGCAACAGCAACGCAGGCGGCGCCGACGCGGGCCCCCAGGCGAGGCCAGCCCAGGTCTGCGCGCCAACCGTCAGCTGCCATTCCTCGGCGTCGGCAAACAGGCTCATCGGCGAACTCCGGCCAGCCAACCCTGCGCGCCCTGCACCTGCGCCACACGTGCCGCGCGCCCGGCATCGATGCCGCCGACGGTCGGCCAACCCTGAAGCTGCCGGGTAACCAGATCGCACATCATCGCCACATGATCGGCGCGATGGTTGAGTGCCGGGATGTAGCTCAGGCGCTCGCCACCGGCATGCACGAAGGTCTCCGCGTTCTGGTCGGCAATCTCTTCGAGCGTCTCCAGACAGTCGATCGAGAATCCAGGACAGGCGACGTCGACGCGGCGCACGCCGGCGCGGCCCCAGGCCTGCAAGGTCTGGTCGGTGTAGGGTTGCAGCCAGGGCTCGCGACCAACGCGCGACTGGAAACTGACGAACACTTCGGCCTCGCTCAATTCGAGCGCTTCGCGCAACAAACGCGCGGTGACCTGACACTGGCAATAGTAGGGGTCGCCATTGATCAGGTAGCGCCCCGGGATGCCGTGAAAACTGAGCAGCAGGCGCTCGCCGCGCCCATGTGCCTGCCAGTGCTCGCGGACGCTGGCTGCCAGTGCCCCAATGTAACCCGGCTCGCGATAGTAGTCGCTGACGAAACGCAGCTCGGGCAACCAGCGCCAGCGCTGCAACTGGCGGCTGACAGCGTCGAAGACCGAAGCCGTGGTGCTGCCCGAGTATTGCGGGTACAGCGGCACGATCAACAGACGACGCAGCCCCTGGCCACGCAGGTCCTCCAGCACTTCACGCAGATTCGGATTGCCGTAGCTCATCGCCAGCACCACCTTCGGCGCCGCGGCGCCGAGCGCCTGCTGCAACTGCGTGCGAACTGCATCGACCAGCGCCTGGCTGCCGACCAGCAACGGCGAACCCTGCTCGGTCCACACACTCGCGTAAGCGCGCGCCGAGCGTGCTGGGCGGATGCGCAGGATCACGCCGTGCAGGATCAGCCACCAAAGCCAGCGCGGCGTTTCCACCACGCGCGGGTCGGACAGGAATTCCGCCAGATAGCGACGCAGCGCGGGAGCTGTCGGCGCGTCCGGCGTGCCCAGGTTGACCAGGACCACCGCGGTGAGCTCCGACTGCTGGTGCCCCTGCTGCTGCGTGCTGCCGAGAAACTTCGCCATGCCAGGTTGTGCTCCACCGTGCAGATAAGGTGGGCAAGCATGCGCGATTAGCCCGCATTTCTCACACCGGTTGCGGATGATCGCGAAGGGCATTGAGCCGAGCGCAAGGCGCGACGGCGAAGAATCGTCGTTCCAGCGGAGCTGGAGAGCGTCCAGACAGGTCTGGACCCACCAGAGCCGGAGCGGGTCAGGGTTGCACGCGGCAGTCGAGCAGCCGTCTTCTCGCAGCGCTTGCGTGCTGATACACTCATGCCATCGGCTGTGACGCTGGTCAAGATAATAAAAACAATGAACATTCGAAGCGCCATCACGGCGGCACTTCTGGCTGGCGGCTTGCTGTCCGGAGGCTTGGCCTCTGCGGCATCCGGATTCGTCGTCAATTCCGACGATGTTGGTGTGCGCGACTTCGACTCGCTGCACCGGGTCGAACTTTCCAGCGGTCAGGCGATCAAGGTCGGCGAAGTTCGCGTCAGCGAAAGCTCGGCGCCGTTCGCTGACGTCGAAGGCCTGGCAATGAGCCCCGGCGGCGTGCTCTACGGTATCGACGACGCCAGCAAGACACTGCTGCAGATCGACATCCAGAGTGGTCGCGGCATGGCGGTGAATGGCCGCGAAGGCAACACCGGATTGCCGCGGACGACCAACTTCGATTTCGGCCTGACCTTCGACTGCAGCGGCGCGCTTTATGCCAGTTCCGACAGTCGTCGCAGCCTCTACCGGATCGACACCAGCACCGGCGTGGCCACCCTGGTCGGCGTCGAAGGTGGCCTCGGCGCACAGATCACCGGCCTGGCGGCACGCCGCGACGGGGTCTACGGGATCGGTTCGTCCGGCGACGAAAACCTCTATCGCATCGACACCACCACCGGTCAGGCAAGCCTGGTCGGTGCGCTCGGGGCAGGCCTGCAGTTTACCGATGGCGGGCTCGACTTCGATGCTGCCGGCCAACTGTGGGGCGTCGCCGACATGACCGGCAGCTCGATCAACGCCGAGCCGAGCATCCTGTTTCGTATCGACCCGGCGAGCGGCGCTGCCACCCAGGTTGGAACCACGCTGACTGGCGTCGAGAGCCTGGCGATCACCGAGCCGGTGTGCACGGCACCAGAAGGGGAGCCGATTCCACCGGCGATTCCGACGCTGGGCGGGCCCGGGCTCGGCCTGCTCGCCGCGTTGTTGGCACTGTTGGCGATGGTTGCGCTGCGTCCGCAGCAACGCTGAGCCTGCAACCCGTTCATTGCTGCATCATTCGCTGTACGGCATGCTGGGTTCCACTGGCTCCCTGACCCATTGCTGTCTCGGCTGCAGGTCCTGGTTGCCTCCCTGCCATACAGGAGCTGTGTAGATGCGACGCGTACTGACCATTTTTCCCGCACTGCTGCTGACGATCGCAACACTGGCGCTGCTGGCGAGCACGCCCGCATTGGCTGGACGCAAGGAACAGAAGCGCGCCGAGTCGGCCCTGGCGGTACTCAAGCAGGTGCAATCCACACCCGACAGCGAGATTCCGGCGTCCCTGCTGTCCAAGGCTTATGCGATCGCCGTGATTCCGGAGGTCGTCAAGATCGGCCTGGTGGTTGGCGGCCGCCACGGCAAGGGCTTGATTTCGGTGCGCCAAGCCGACGGAACCTGGTCGAATCCCGCCTACATCTCGTTGACCGGAGGCAGTTTCGGGTTCCAGGCCGGCGTGCAATCGGCCGACATCATCCTGGTCTTCCGCACGCCGCGCGGTGTCGACAACCTGGTCGCCGGCAAGTTCACGCTTGGCGCCGATGCCTCGGTGGCGGCCGGACCGGTCGGCCGTCAGGGCTCCGCCGCCACCGATATCGAACTCAAGGCGGAGATTCTTGCCTACGCGCGTGCCCGCGGCCTGTTCGCCGGTGTCGCGCTCGACGGCTCGGTACTGGCACTCGACTACGACGCCATCGAGCGCGTCTACGGTGGCGGCACCTCGCCACGCGCATTGTTCGAAGGCAGGGTGCAGGGCGCACCTGGCTACATCGTTGATTTCCGAGACCAGCTCGAAGAACAGACTTCGAACTGAATTCCCGGTGCGGTGCGCCGTCGAGGTGCCGGACGGAACGCCCACCTTGTCATCTGCCATTGACCCGCGAGGGTTATGCTCGCGCGTCGATAGCCACTGGAGTAGATCATGGGAACCTGGAGCATCACCCATTGGGTCGTGGTCTTGATCGTCGTGCTGCTGGTGTTCGGCACCAAGCGCCTGCGCAATATCGGCAGCGACCTCGGCGCGGCCCTCAAGGGGTTCAAACAGGGCATGGCCGAAGGCAGCGAGCCGGCGAAGCTGGAAGCCGACCCGAAACCGGCGGAAACGGCCGTTCAAGGCGACAAAGAGTCGATGCCGAAGAGCTGACCCCGGTGTTCGACGTCGGCTTTTCAGAGTTGATGCTGATCGCGGTGGTTGCGCTGCTGGTGCTTGGTCCCGAGCGTCTGCCCGGTGCCGCGCGCACCGTCGGCGCGCTGCTGCGCAAGGCGCGCGCGAGCTTCGAGGCGGTCAAGGCGGAGGTCGAACGCGAGGTTCGCGACGAAGAACTCAAGCGCGTGCTCAAGAGCATGCCGCAGCCGTCGGAGACCCTGCGCAGCCTGAGCGAACCGCTTGAGCGCGAGGCCCGCGACATCAAAGACGCGATCAAGACCATCGACGATGAAGCCCGCCGCTGACGACGACGATGGCGGCCAGGGTTTTCTCACCCACCTGGTCGAATTGCGAACGCGGCTGCTCTACGCCGTCGCCGGCTGGCTGTTGCTGGCGCTGGCGCTGATGCCCTTCGGCAACCGGCTCTACGGCATGCTGGCGACACCGTTCACGGCGACCCTGCCCGAAGGGGCGCAGATGATCGCCATCGACCCGGCCTCGCCGTTCTTCACGCCGCTGAAGTTGAGTTTTTTCGTGGCGCTGATCATCGCCATGCCGTGGGTGCTTTACCAGTTGTGGTCGTTCGTGGCGCCGGGGCTTTACCGGCATGAACAACGCCTGGCGATGCCACTTCTGGTGTCGAGCACACTGCTGTTCTACGCCGGTTGTGCCTTCGCCTATTACCTGGTGTTGCCGACCGTGTTCGCCTTCATGCAGGCCGTCGCGCCGGAGGGCGTGGCGGTGATGACCGACATCAGCCGCTACCTGGACTTCGTGCTGGTGATCTTCCTGGCTTTCGGCGTGACCTTCGAAGTGCCGGTGGCGACCGTCATCCTGGTCGCGCTCGGCTGGGTCAGCATCGAGCAGTTGAAAGCCGCACGCTCATACGTGGTGGTGGCCGCATTCGTGATCGCCGCGATACTCACGCCGCCGGACGTGGTCAGCCAGCTGATGCTGGCCATTCCGATGTGCATCCTCTACGAGATCGGCATCATCACGGCGCGCATCGTCATCAAGCGGCCGGCGACGGTAGCGCCGGAGTAACGGTGCTGGTTGTTGCTGTCGGTGTTGGTAACAGCGCGTTCCGGCACGGCGCCCCGCGCATTTCGCTTCCGACCAATCCCGACAGCAACCGCCAATAGCGGCCCTTTCAGATCGGCGGTGGCGGGGGCTCGCTCGGCGTGGCCGGCGCGTTCGGCACCAGTTCGACATCACCGTAGATCTCGGCATAAGCCTCGTAGGCCGCACCGAGCAGCACCGGCACCAGCACCAGCAGGCCGAGCCCAAGCGGCACGATCGCCAGCAGGGTTAGCACGATGCAGGCGGCCCAGAACACCACCACCGCCGGCAAATTGGCGATCACGCCGTCGAGGCTGGACTTCAGCGCCTGGGGCGCTTCCATCTGTCGGAACAGTACCAGCGGCACGGCGAAGTAGGTCAACGCGATCACCACCAGGGAGATCAGCGCGCCAAGTACCCAGCCGATGAAGCCGCCCGACAATGCGGCCTGCAGCAACGACCCCAGCATTGGCACCAACGACACGATGGCCAGGTGCACCATGCGGTCCTGGTCGCCGAAGGCGCTCCACAGGTCGTCGAACTGCATTGTCCTGCCGGTCGCCTGGCCACGCAGGCTGCGCAACATGCCGGCATACAAAAAGGTAGCTACCACCGGCACCAGGATCTGGCCCAACCAGGGAATCCACGCGAGCACGAAAGCAATCAGCAAAGTGACCGCGACCATGCCGATCAACAGCCCGCCGCCCGCCTTGAAACCCGCCCATCCGCCTTGCAGCCAGTTGATCCCCGCGCCCGGGTCCACGCTCCTGATCATCGCCCCACCCTCGCCATTCGCAACGGCCACAGCATAACGCCACGTCGACGTGCGTAGGCATCCAGCACGCCGCCAACGATCGGAGGACACAGAATGGGTTTACCATCCAGAAGCCAATCCGGCGCCACCACGAGGACAGCCCCATGAGCGACGCCCCGGAGCAACAACCCGCAACCCCGCCACCGCGGGCCGATTATCAGCGCGCCGCACAGGACGCAATGCACAGCGCGAAGTCCGCCGCCAAGGATGCATTCGCCACGTTCATGAAGCTGATCTACAACCCTGTCGGCGCGCTGCCGGAAGCCTACGGCGCGCTGGCACCGGCGCAGGCGATCGGCGTTGGAGCGGTATTCGCCGTGGTTGCCGTGATCTGCCTGCTGATCAGTGGTGGCGGCGTGCTGGCGATGGCCAGCGGCGGCATGATGTCGATGGGATTCAAGGGTTTCCTGATCGGGCTGGGCACGACACTCGGCGCTGCCGCCGGCATCGCCGCCGGCAGTTGGTTGTCGCGCATCCTGTGCCGCGGTCAGGGCAACCTCGCCTTCGACATCTTCATCGGCGGCGCAGCGTTGCTGCCGATCGGCCTCGGCACGTTGGCCAGTTACCTGCTCGGCGTCGTCGGCATCGGCGGTCCGATCGGCCAGTTGCCGATGCTGGTGGGCATCAGCCTGATGGTGCTGGTGGTGTTTACCGGACTGGCGCGCGTCGCCGGCATCAAGGAGGGCCTGGCCAGTTACCTGGTCGCCGGCGTGTTGGCGGCAGGCATGTTGGTCGCCTACCTGATCGGGCGGATGCTGGTCGGGATCCTGTACTGAGCGGCTCCTGGTGGGTCCAGACTTGTCTGGTCGCTTTTCCCGACCCGGCGAGAAACGTCCAGACAAGTCTGGACCCCAAAATCCACGGCCGCCGCTCACTCGATCGGCGGCAATACCCCGAGCACTTCTTCGATGGTGGTGGTGCCGCGGGCGACGTGCATGGCCGCCGACAGTCGCAGCGGGCGCATGCCTTCCTTCAGCGCAGCCTCGGTGAACTTGGCCAGTTCGATGGTCGGGTTGATCATGCTGCGCAGAGTTGGCGAGATCTTCAGCATCTCGTAGATGCCGGTGCGGCCCAGGTAACCGGTGTTGCGGCACTCCAGGCAACCGACCGGAGCACCGATGCGTTTGGGCACTTCTGCGCGCCACGGATGGCACAACGCCTTCCACTTGATCTCGTCGACCTTGGCGTCGAGGCGCTTGCAGTGCGGGCACAACGTGCGCACCAGGCGCTGCGCCATGATGCCGACGATGGTGCCCTGCAGCAGGTAATACGGCGCACCCAGATCCATCAGGCGCTGGATGGCGCTGGCGGCGTCGTTGGTGTGCAGCGTCGACAGCACCAGGTGGCCGGTCAGTGCCGCCTGGATCGCCATCTGTGCGGTTTCCAGGTCGCGGATTTCGCCGACCATGATGATGTCCGGGTCCTGGCGCAGCAGCGTGCGCACGCCTTCGGCGAATCCAAGATCGATGTTGTGCTGCACCTGCATCTGGTTGAACTCGGGCGCCACCATCTCGATCGGGTCCTCGACCGTGCAGACGTTGATTTCCGGGGTCGCCAGGCGCTTCAGCGTCGAATACAACGTGGTGGTCTTGCCCGAGCCGGTCGGGCCGGTCACCAGCACGATGCCGTTGGGCACCGCGATCATCGCCTCCCACAGCTTGCCTTCGCGATCGGAAAATCCGAGCTGGGCGAATTCTTTGACCACGATGTCGGGATCGAAGATGCGCATCACGACCTTCTCGCCGAATGCTGTCGGCATCGTCGACAGGCGCATTTCGACTTCGCGCCCGGACGGGCTGCGCGCTTTCAGGCGGCCGTCCTGCGGACGCCGCTTCTCGGCCAGGTCCATGCGTCCGAGTACCTTGATGCGCGCGGTCACACCAACCATCACCGGCGTCGGCAACTCGAAGGTCTTGTGCATGATGCCGTCGATGCGGAAGCGCACCAGGGAGAGTTCGCGCCGCGGCTCCAGATGAATGTCGCTGGCGCGCTGCTCGAAGGCGTACTGCAACAGCCAGTCGACGATCTGCACGATGTGCTGGTCGTCGGCGCCGAGGTTGGCGCTCTTGCCGAGTTCCAGCAATTGCTCGAAATTGATGATCTTGCTGCTGACGTCGCGATGGCTGTCGCGATCCTTCTGGTCCTTGGCCTTGCGCACGCTGCGGGTGACGCCATAGAACTCCATCAGATAGCGCGACACATCGAGCGGATTGGCCACCACGCATTGAACTTCCCGGCGCAGGATGTGCGCCAGATCGGCACGCCAGCTGTCGATCATTGGCTCGCTGGTGGCGAACACCACATGTTCGGGCGTCACCGCCACCGGCAGGATGCGATAGCGCTGGGCGTAGGCCTGGCCAATGACCTCGGTGACCTCGCCCATCTTGATCTTCATCGGGTCGATCTTGAAGTACGGCAACCCGGCCTGCTCGGCCAGCCATTCGGTCAGGTGTTCCAGCGTCAGCGTCTTGCCCGGTTCCAGCGCGTTCTTCGGCTTCAGGTTGGCGATTACCACCAGCGGGTGCAGGTCCAGGCGACCCTGCCCGGAGCGCGCATCGAGCAGCACGCGATCGCCATCCTCCTGCGTCAGCGCACCGTCTTCGATCAGCGCCGCCACGACTTGCGCCAGCACCAGTTTGTGATTGGGCGTGAAGCGCGGCGCGACAACGTCCATCGACAGTTCGCCCGGAACCACACGCGCTTGCTTGACCGTTGACATTTGTTGCGCTCGTACGTGGCTTGAGCGTGCATCCTACCCCTACAGCGGTCGCTGGCGTGCGCGGCAGCAGACGCAACAGCGCAGCCATCGTTCCACCCTGCGGGCCACCCTCGCAACAGACCAGGGAAATCTCATGAGCAACAAGATCATCCAGCGCTTCGAAGTTGGCACCCGCATGTCGGAAATGAGCGTCTACAACGGTATCGCGCACCTCGCCGGACAGGTCGCCGAAGATGGCGGCGCCGACATCAGCGGCCAGACACGACAGGTCCTGGCCGCCATCGACGCCCTGCTGGCGCGCGCCGGCAGCGACAAGACCAAGATCCTGATGGCGCAGATCTACCTGTCCGACGTGCGCGACTTTGCGGCGATGAACGCGGTGTGGGACGAGTGGGTGGTCGCCGGACACACCCCGCCGCGCGCAACCGTGCAGGCGCCGCTGGCGCGACCGGAATGGCGCGTCGAGATTGTGGTGACTGCGGCGGTGTGAAGAGCGGGTGTTGGATGTAGGTGAGCGCTGCTGTTGGTGGGTCCAGACTTGTCTGGACGCTTCTGGCTTGAGCACTTGAAAAGCGTCCAGACAAGTCTGGACCCACCAGAGCCAGAGCGAGCTTGAGAAGCGTCCAGACAAGTCTGGACCCACCAGAGCCAGAGCGAGCTTGAACAGCGTCCAGACAGGTCTGGACCCACCGAAGCCAGAGCGAACGCTCCGCGACGCTGCTACTTTTCCAGCACGACCTCCACCTCGCGCTCCGCAACGCGCCCATGGTCGTCGACCACGCGTAGCTGGTGACGTCCGGCAGCCGGCGGCGTCCATGCCAGCGCCTCACCGACGGCGCTATCGCCGAGATAGCTCGCGCCGGCGAACCAGTACAGGCGGGCGACATCGGCGTCGGCGCTCGCTTCAAGGTCGATCTGGCTCTGCTCGGGCCGCGATACGCGCAGCGCATAGGCGGTCGCGCGCAAGGGCGAGGTGATCTGCGGTGCGCTGCCGAGCCAGTGCTCGGCGCCAGCACAATCGGCGCCGGCCGGCGGCTTGCGCCGCGGAATGCCGGCCTGCGCATAAACGGCGGCGAGGTCGCTCGGCCAGAACTCGTAGACCTCAGTGCGCACGCTGGCCGGATCGCGCGCGCCGCACACCGGCTTGCCGCTGAGGCGGTCGACCTGGATCGCGCGATGAATGCGACTGACGCGGATCGGCGACACGCCGGGGATGAACCAGGTATCGCCGCGTTTGGGACACCAGGTGTTCGGCAATTCGCCGGAGGCGCGGCAGATTTCCACACGGCGCAGGTTCAGCGGCCAGCGCCGCGGCGGTTCGGCCAGATCGATGTGCGCCGCCTGCAGCGCGTCGACGATGTTGAAGAACAGCGGAGCCGCCGCATCAACGCCGATCAGCGCCGGATTGCCGCGCCCATCGAAGTTGCCCAACCACACCACCAGCGCGTACGGCCCGACCAGGCCAGCGCTCCAGGCATCGCGAAAACCCCAGCTGGTGCCTGTTTTCCACGCCACGCGAGGCGCGTTGGTCTGCGCCAGCGTGCCGAGATCGGGTCGCGGGTTCTTCGCCAGCATGTCGCGCACGATGAAGGCCGCTTCCGCGGTCAACAGCGAGCGACCGGGCAAACGGCAACGCTCTTGAGCCAAACCCGTTCGCCCTGAGCTTGTCGAAGGGCCCGCCTCACGCGCCTGGGCTTCGACAGGCTCAGCCCGAACGGAATCCGAAGCCACTGAACACCCTTGTGGCAAGCTGGCCGACGCTGCGGTCCAGCGCAGTGGTTTCCAGTCGCCGTCGTTGCCGAGCATCGCGTAGAGCTGGATCAGTTCCTCCATGGTCACTTCGCCGCCACCGAGCACCAGCGCCAGACCATAATGCTCGGCACTGGCCAGACGCGTGATGCCGGCATTACGCAGGAACTCGTAGAAGCTCGGCTGGCGCAACTGCGCGGCGACCAGCACCGCCGGGATGTTGCGCGAACGAATCAGCGCCTCGGTGGCGGTGACCGGGCCGAGAAATCGCCCGTCGAAGTTCTCCGGCATGAATGGCCCGAAGGCGCTCGGCACATCGCGCAGCACGCTGGCCGGATGCAGCACACCCTGATCCAGCGCCAGGCCGTAGATGAACGGTTTCAGCGTCGAACCCGGCGAGCGTTTGGCGGCGGCGCCATTGACCTGGCCGGCGATGTCACGGTTGAAGTAATCGGCCGATCCGACCAGCGCGCGCACGCCCATGTCGCGCGTATCCACCAGCATGACCACGGCGTTGCGCAATCCCTTGCTGCGCCAACGCCCCAGATGGGTGGCCACGCGCTGCTCGACCAACCGCTGCAGGCCGAGGTCGAGGGTCGTCGCAAGTTGCGGTTGCGCCTCGCTGCGGCGCCAGCGCTCGACCAGCACGCGCTCGACGAAATGCGGCGCAGCGAACGGCAGGTTTGCCGGCGCGCGCAAGCGCAGCGGCAACGCCATCAGCGCGTCGTCGCCGCTGTCGGCATGGCCGGCATCGCGAACGCGTTGGTACAAGCGATCGCGCGCAGCGGTGAGTGCCGGACCGATGACGCTGCCGTGTGCATCCGCGGCCGGGCGACCGCGCCGTGCCGGTGCCTGCGGCAGCACCGCCAGCGTCAGCGCTTCCGGCAGCGTCAGCGCTGCGGCGGGCTTGTCGAAGTAGATCAGGCTGGCGGCGCCGGCGCCTTCGATGTTGCCGCCATACGGCGCCAGATTCAGATAGGCCTCGAGGATCTGATCCTTGCTGTAGCGTGCTTCCAGCAGCAGCGCATGACCGATCTGCACCAGCTTGCCGCGCGGCGAACGCGTGTCCAGGCGCCCGAGCAACCGCGCCAGTTGCATGGTCAAGGTCGAGCCCCCGATGCGCGCGTCGGCGGCGACATAGGTGCTCCACGCGCCACGTACCAGGCTGACCGGGTTCACCCCCGGATGCCAGCGGAACCAGGCATCTTCGTGCAGCAGCACGCCATCGATCAGCTTGGGCGAAATCTCGGCAAGCGGTAGCCACAAGCGATAGCGATCGTCGCTGGCCAACGTCAGCCGCAAAAGTTCCCCGTTGAGGTCGTATACCGCGACCGATTGCGGTGCGTGCGCGGACAGTGGCGGGTGCGGCAGCAGGCGCAGTGCGAGCACGACGAGCAGCAACGCGAGTGCGCACAGCAGCACGCGTCGCAGACGCTGCCAGACTCCGGTTCCAGGGTGCGTTACGGATGCCGACATGGTCTGGCGCGTGAGAAGGAGCGAAAGACAACCGGGCCATTGTAGGAGCGACGCGTGCGTCGCGACTGCGCAGCGTCGCAGAATGCAAGTGTACGCTCGCCCACGCGCGCGCTCGCCAGCGGGCGAAATGCGGGCGACAGACGACCGGATTCGGTGCATTTGCGGGCGCAAGTCGCCGCTTTGACGAGCGAATGCCTCAGCGCCGCCCTGCTATCGTCCGCGCCCACGTCGACAGCCCCTGCCGTGTCCACCGCAAACATGCCCTCACTCAGCGACACCCTGCTCGGCCGCGCCGTCGAGCACGAACCGACCTACAGCCCTGATCTGCTGATGCCGATCGCGCGTGCCGGTGCGCGCGCGGCGCTTGGACTGACGACGGCATTGCCGTTCGTCGGCAGCGATCGCTGGACCGGCTTCGAGCTCAGCTGGCTGCAGCCCGGCGGCAAGCCGCAAGTCGCGGTGCTGCGCGCCAGCGTGCCGGCCGATTCGCCAAACCTGATCGAATCGAAGAGCTTCAAACTGTATCTGAACAGCTACGCGCGCGAGCGACTGGCCGGCGCCGCGGATGTGGCGCAGCGCATCGGCGCCGACCTTGCTGCGGCCGCGCGAGCGCCGGTGGCGGTCGAATTGTGGCTGCCCGACGACTGGCACCAGCTGGCGCCTCGATCATTGCCCGGCGTCTGCATCGACGAGTTGGCGATCGACATCGACCACGACGGCGGATTGCGTTGCGACGCACTGACGGCGAACGCTTCAGATCCGGTCGCCGAAACCCTGGTCTCGCACTTGCTGAAATCCAACTGCCCGGTCACCGGTCAGCCCGATTGGGCCAGCGTGATCATCGACTATCGCGGGCCGGCCATCGATCACGCCGGCCTGCTGCGTTACCTGGTGTCGTTCCGCGACCTGCGCGAGTTTCACGAACAGTGCGTCGAACGCATCTTTCTCGACATCACGCGGCGGTGCGCGCCGCAGCGGCTGGCCGTGGAAGCGCGCTACACCCGCCGCGGAGGCCTCGACATCAATCCGTACCGGGCGAGTGCAGGCGCGCCGGTGATTGATGATCGTCGGACCTGGAGGCAGTGATGCGCGTCAGTGAATAGTGAGTAGTGAATGGTGAGTAAGAGCCGGCACGTCCGCTGGCCTCGCTCACAACGAAACCACCGCAGATTGCCGCGCGCGCCGATAACGCCGGGTTTTACTCACTACTCACTACTCACCATTCACTGCTGTTCAATCCCAGAACCGGAACTCCGCATAGCCCACCTGTGCCAACAGCAACGGCACGCCAACGGCATCGGTGAGCAGCGCCACCAGCAACCAGAACGCGCGCGCCACCGGAGGCACCAGGAACAGCAGCAGGAACAGCGCGAGTACGGCATAGCCGGCGTAGCGATCGAACTGGGCGCGCAAGCTCGGTGGCAGGTACGGCCACAGCGCGCCGTAGCCGTCGAATCCGGGTAGCGGCAGCAAGTTCAGCACGATCGCGCTGGCCTGCAGCAAGGCCAGGAAAGCCAGAGTCGGCGCGTAGTCGCTGCCAGCGACGGCGGGCAGCCCCAGCACCCACGCCAGCAGCACCAGCAGTGCCAGGTTCATCGCCGGACCGGCCAGCGACACCGCGCTGTCCCAGTGCGCCGAGCGCAACCGACTGCGGTCGATGTAGACCGCGGCGCCCGGCAGGCCGATGCCACCCATCACCAGAAACACCACCGGCAGGATCAGTGAACCCATCGGGTCGAGATACTTGACCGGGTTCAGCGTCAGGTAACCCTTGTCCTTGACGCTGGTGTCGCCGCCCCAATAGGCGACGCTGGCGTGCGCAAATTCGTGCAGGCACACCGAGAAGATCCACAGGAACAGCACCAGGGCAAAGGCACTCATCGGCGCACCCGATTGAAGGTGAGCGATCCTCGCACAAGGCGCAGTTCCTGACAGGGCCAGACTTGTCTGGACGCTTCTCGCTTTGGTCGGTCCAGACTTGTCTGGACGCTTCTCGCTTTGGTGGGTCCAGACTTGTCTGGACGCTTCTCCCATCGCCTCCGGAAGAGCGTCCAGACAAGTCTGGACCCACAACAGCAGGAACAGCCTCAGCCCGGACGTACCGGCGTCGCCGCCTGATCTCCTACCACGGTGGTCCACGACCGCACGCGCCAACTCTTCACCAGACCATTGGCGACATAAGGATCTGCCCTGGCAAAACTTTCCGCGGCTTCGCCGGTGTCGCCCTGAAACAGCAGGATGGCACCGTCCGCGGGATCCGCCAGCGCGCCTCCGAGCAGCAACTCGCCGCGCGCATGGGCGTCCCAGGCCAATTGCAGGTGCGCATTGCGGAATTCCGCGCGGCGCGCGAGGTAGTCGGGGGCGACGTCATAGATCAGCAGGAAATGCATGGGCCGAGTCCGTGCAATGGAGAGCGCATGCTAGTGTGGTTTGCCATTGATTGGCGGAAGTGATTTCCGACTCAACACGAATCGCCCGACCACCCTGGATGAGCGCATTCGGTAACTATCGGTAGAATCTCGGGCTTGCCCGCGCGCGGTTTTCGCGCGCCTGGAACAGAACCGCAGATGTCTGATCGCCTGCTTCCGCGCTGGTTGACACACTTTTCCGCTGTCGTTCTGTGTTGCGGCATGGCACTTGTCGACAGCGCGTTCGGCTTGGCGGCGGAGACATCGGACGGCCTGCCGCGGCACGACCTCGAGATTCGTGCACTGACCGAACCCGAAGCAGTGCTCGCTCAGTTGCCTGCCGCCATCGACTCTGCGACCGCAGCCGACGACCAGCGCGAGCTGGCATTGCTTCATCTGGCGCGCGCCAACGCCTGTCGCGTGATTGCCGACTGGCAATGTCAACGCGAGGCAGGTGCGGCCGCAGCCGCGGCCAGCGAAGGTGCGAACGACCCGATACTTCAGGTGCGCGGCTTGATTGCCCAGGCGCGCGGCTACATCGCTTTGCAGGACTACACGCGCGGCGAACAGTTGTTGGGCAATGCCCAGGCGCTGCTGGCCGTGACGCCGTCGCCCGAATTGCTGGCCGATGTTTTTCTCGCTTACTCCTCGCTCAGCGAGTTCATCGGCAAACACGAGTCCGGACTGCGTTATGCCGGGCTTGGCCTGGAAGCCCTCGGCGACCGTCCTGCGCTCGGCATGCGCACGCGCCTGCTGCGCAATCAGGCGCGGGCGCAGACGCGGCTGGGACAACTTGCTGCGGCGCGGCAGTCGTTGCACGAAGCACAACGCGTGGCACAGGAGCTGGTCGATCCAAAGCTGCACGCCGAACTGGCGCTGGAGACAGCGCGGGTCGCGCGCCTTGCCGGCGATATCGCCGAGCAGGTGCGCATGGGCGATCGAATTCTCGAGCTCGGCACGCAGGTGCAGAATTCGCAGTTGGGAGGCCTCGGCGAGGAAGTGCTGGGCCTGGCGGCGCTGGATGCCGGGAATCGCGACCGCGCGCGTCAGCATCTGCAGGCCGCGGCCGCGGCGTTCCGCGCGCTGGGGCTGGACCGCGACGAACTGCGAGTTACCCGGCAACTGCTCGATCGCCTGATCGAGGATGCCGCCAATCCAACGATCTGGCGCTCCCTGGCGCAACGCTTCCTGACGCTGGAACGCGAGATCGCGCTGACCGATCGCGCCAAGGCTGCCGACGATTTCGAGGCGCGACTGAAGTACGCGCAGCAGGAGCTGCAGGTGGTGCGCCTGGAAAACGAGGCCACGCTGGAACGCGAGCGCGCGCAGGCATTGGCAGAGGGCCACCGGCTGACGCGCTGGTTGATGATCTCGGCCATGGTCACGCTGGTGGTGCTCGGCTTCTTCTTCGTTCAGCAACGGCGTTCCAACCGCCAGCTTGAAGCCGCTCTCGCCGCACGCCGCGAAAGCGAGGCCAAGGCCACCGACCTGCTGCGCCTGAGCAAAGGCATGGTGTTCCTGCACGATCTGCGCGGCGAGCTGGTGATGGTGAATCTGGCCACTGCCGAAGCGCTTGGGTCGCTGCCCGAACAACTGGTCGGTCGGGCGCTCGGTGAGTTCCTCGCCGATACCTCGCGCGGCGAGTACGAGGCCTATCTGCAGCGACTGGCGCAGCAGCAGCAGGACGAGGGCACTCTGGTCGTGCGCAATGCAGCCGCCGGCGAACGCCTGTGGCGCTACAGCAGCAGGCTTTCCGAGACCCGGGGATTCGCCATCGGCCACGCCGTGGATATCACCGACCAGGCACGCGAGGCCGAAGCGCTGCGTGCCGAGAATTTGCGCGACGCGCTGACGCAAGCTTACAACCGTCGCTATCTGCCGCGCTTCGAGCGCGAAATGGGCGAACGTGGCTGGGCCGTGATCAATGTCGATCTGGACCAGTTCAAGCTGATCAACGACACCCACGGACACGACGAGGGCGATCGTGTGCTGGTCGCAATGACGCGCTACCTGGAGCAACAAGTGCGTGCCGGCGATGCCGTGGTGCGCAGCGGCGGCGACGAGTTCATCCTGTTGCTCGCCGATGGCGATGAAGCGCGTGTACAGGGACTGCTGGCGCGCCTGCGCGCCAACATGGCACAGGCTCCGTGCCGCTATTCGCTGGGTCACGCTCTGCGTCAGCGCAGCGAGCCGCTCGGCGACACCCTGGCACGCGCCGATTCCGAGATGTACGCGCTGCGACGGGCAGCGCGCGAGGGACGAAAGTAGGCGTCTCGCAAGACGACTGTTGCCAGGGGCGTCGCGTGCGGACGCCGCCAACGGCGGGTCATTGCATTTCGGGAGGGCCACGCGCCTGCGTGGCCGCTCTTGATCCCGCGCGACGCTATGGCCTCAGCGCAGCTCGGCGTCGTGCAATACCCAGCCGCTGACGGCTTGTCGCGCGGTCCAGTTCAACGTCGGATCGCCGTTGAGGCTGTGCCATGCGCCCAATCGCAGCTTGCCCTGGCTGTCGCGGATGGCCAGCGCGTACTGCACCTGGTTGTCGAATACGCGCGCATACACCCGCAAGGCAAGGCCGTTCGCGTCGTCGAGCACGAAAACCACGCGCGCGACGTCATCGAGCACAGCGCGCAGCGCCAGGGTCGGCAACAGGTAGCTGCCGGCCTGGCTGTTGACGATCGGGTCTTCGAAACCATTCTTGAACAGGAACTCCAGCAGGTCGGTGTCGGTCGCGCTGTTGTTGCCGGGCAGCAGGTCTTCGATCGTGGTGTCGGCCGGCAGTTCGACCAGCGCGGTGTTCACCAGTGGCGCCGGGCCGCTGCCGGCGTTGCCGAAGAAGGTGTAATTGAGCAAGCCGCCGACCGGGAAAGCGCCGGTGGTTGCATCCAGATCGCCGTTGCCACCTTCCTGGGGACAAACCACGCCGCCGCTGGCATCGCAGGACCAGACCACATCGAGCAGTCCGGCCGGGACCTGATCACGCACGCGGATGTTGGCCGCAGCGTCCGGCCCGAGGTTGCGCACGGTTACGGTGTAAACCAGCAATTCACCCGGCACGTAGGTTGCGCCCGCATTCGACTTGGTCACCTCCATGTCGCTCAACGCAAAGACCAAAGTCAGCGCATTCCCTGCCCCACTGCTTCCCGAGGCCAGGAAATTGCCGTCGCTCGGCGCGAACGCGGCGCTCACCGTGCGCGGGCCCAGCGTGTCGAAGGTCAACGCGCAACTCGGTGTCGCCGTCGGCACCGTCACACTGCAACTCGACGCACCGCTGCTCAGCGTCACCGTACCCGCCGGCGATCCCGCACCCGGCGCATTCACGCTGAGCGCGAAGGTGAAGGTGGTCGGCTGATTGATGCGGCTGCGCGGGGGGCCGGATACGCTGATCGCGGTGCTGGCGGCATTGACCTGATGTGTCGTGCTGCCATCGCTGGCGGTAAAAGCGCCGCTGGCTGGCGTGTAGGTCGCCGTCAAGGTCTTGGCACCGGCCGTCGTGCTGGTCAGTTGGCAACTGGCGCTGCTGTTTGGCGCTGTGCCGGGGACCAGGGCCACCGGGCCGCAACTGACACTGCCATCGCTGATGCTGACTGTGCCCAAGGGCGAAAGCGCCACGGCAGCGACGTCCACGACCACCGTGTACGGCTGGCCGACCACGCTGGGATCAGGCAATGTGCTGCTGATGGTCGTGGTTGTGGCTTGCTGGTCGTCGTCCTCGATGGTGCCCGTGCCGAAGATGCTTGTCGGGTTCGCGTTGCTGATGCCGGTCAGGTTCAGGATGAAGCTCTCGTTGCCCTCGAAGATCGTGTCGCCGACGATCTGCACTGGAATCGTCAAACTGGTCTGGCCGGCCGGAATCGTCAGGACAGCCAGTGGCAGCGGCAGGTAGTCGTTGTCGGCGACCGTCGCAGTGCCATTCACCGTTGCATACGCGAAGCTGACATCGCGCCCGGACACCGCCGACAGGCTGACCACGAAGTCCATCGGCGTGTTGCCGACGTTGCCTTCTGGCTGGCTCGGACTGGTGATCGAGAGCACCGGCGGCAGGTCGTCATCGACGATGGTGCCGGTGGCGACATTTGCACCCAGGCTGACGTTGCCGACCGCGGTCAGCGCCGACAGCGTCAGCGTGAACTGCTCATCGTTCTCGTCGAGCGCATCGTTGTTGATGACCACGTTGACCGTCTGGCTGGTGTTCGTGTTCGCCGCGAAGCTCACCGTGCCGCCGACGATCGCCGTGAAATCGGCCGCCGTCGCGCTGCCAAAGGCGCTGTTCAAGGTCAGGGTCACGCCCGATTGCACCGGGTTGCTCAAGGTCACCGTGAAGACCATCGGGCTGGTGGCCTCGGACTGGCTGACGCTGACCGGATTGAAGGCCACCACCGCGCTGTCGTTGTCGTTGATGGTCAACAGACCACTGCCATCGGTGATGGTGGTCACGCCGGTGGTGTTGGTCACCGCCCCAAGGTTCAGCGTGGCGTTTTCCGTCGTTTCGACAATCAGGTCGCCCACCACCGGCACGCTGATGGTTTGCGTCAGCGCGCCGCCAACGGCAAAGGTCAAGGTTCCGGAGGTCGGCGTGTAGTCGCTGCCCGCCTGTGCCGTGCCCGCAGTCATGCTGTAGGGCACGCTGAAGGCGGTCAGGCTGTTGCTGCGCGCGACCGTGAACACCGCGTTGCTGAAGCCGGCGTTGCCTTCGGTGATCGTGACGTCGTCGATGCTGAGATCGGCGCCAGCATTGGTCAGCGCATAACTGAGCGATGGCGTCGCGCCATTCGCAGCAGCGGCAACACTGTAGGTCCCGACCGTCGTGTTCGCTGTCGCCGTGGTGCTGGCGACGCCACCGGCACCAATCGGCGCCGGATTCGGCGCCAGACTGGCGCTGGCTCCGGCTCCGGGCGGCGTGAAGGTCACCTGACCTCCCTGCACCGGTTCGCCCGCAGCGATGGCGGTCACCGTCGCCGTCAGCGGGTTTGCAAAGACCAGGCCCGGACCGGCGCTCTGGTTGTTGCCGCCGCTCAAAGCCAGCGTGAAACCGCGCGACTCGAAGGCGCCGATGTCCACCGTGCCCTGCTGTGGCCGCGCGATGCCGCGCTGGTCGGTGGCCGGCGCTCCCGTATTGCTGCCAGCGTTGATCGCCGGGCTGCCGGGCAGCAGTGCCCGCGTCGGCAAGGTTCCGCCGTAATTGGCCAATGGCGCGAGCAACGGATTGTTGACGCCAACCAGATTGCCATTGACGCCATTCACCAGATTGCCGCCAGCGCCGATCAGGTTGTTGGCACTGGACGGATCCACGGTGGCTTCAAGGTCGTTGGCAACGCCATTGACCGTGTTTCCGGCGATGATGGAATTGCGCAACAGGGTCACTGACGTGCCGCCCGAAGCCTCGTGCCAGAACGCGCCATTGCCGGTCGCACTTGCAGTGCTGTTGCCACTGATGGTGCTGTTGTTCAGCGTGATCGAGACGGTTCTGCCGACACCAGGCTGCGAGCGGATGGCGGAGTTTTCATTGACACTGCTGTTGCCGGTGATGGTCACATTGGTCAGCGTCATGCTGGTGTTTGCAGTGATTCCGACGACGCGTATGGCTTCACTACCGCCGTTGCCGTCGATGGTCGTATCGACCACCGTCGCCGTGCCATCCTGCATCGCGATCGCCGAGATGTTGTGACAGGTGTTTCCGGTGAATCGCAAGCGGCTGACACTCAACGTGCCAAAAGCGGAGACCAGGCCACCTGATGTAATCGTGCAGGTGCTGGCGCTGATGACCATATCGGCAAGCGTCAAAGTACCGCCACGCTGGAAAACGGCACCGCCGAAACCCGAATCGACCGGAGCAACGCTGTTACCGGCCGTCAGGGTGACACCGGACACGGCAAGCGAGATGTTCGTGCTGCGCAGTACGCGCGTGGCGTTGTTGCCGGAAATCGTCAGCAGGGCCGCACCGGGGCCGGCAATGCTCATGTTGCGCGCCGGGGCGAGTTCCCCGGACGTCAGCGTGATCGTGCGCGGCATTGCGAAGAACACCGGATCGAAGGTGATCGTCGCGCCGTCACAGGCGTCGGCGATCACCTGGCGCAACGATCCCGCACCGCTGTCGTTGGCATTGGTGACGATCGTGGCCGGGCAGGTGTTGAAGTTGTGCACGAAGGACACCGCGTTGGCGCCCGTCGCGGTCAGATAGGCGGCATCGACGAAAGCCACGAAGTTGTCCCAGGGGGTCCCGGACTTCTGACCGACCGCGACGACGAGGCCGCTGCCGGTGCCCTCGACTCCCGTACCGCCCTGGGCTGACCCGGCGCAGCCCGGCGCCGGATTGGCGATGCGCAGGTCGCCGATGGTCGTCGCTGCAGGATCAAAGCCGGCGCCACCCACCGGCTGAGCGATGACCTCCGTCCACAGGTCGACGGTGTTCGGCGTGAATTGCCCGACGCCGGGCAGGGCCTGACCGGCGTAGTGCCAACGTCCATTGGCACCGGCGCCGATGGCTGCATTGTCGTACCAGACGTCCAGCGTCGGCGCACCGAGCGTGTAGAAGGGCTCGTGGATCAGAATGCTGTCTTGAGCTGGCTCCCAGACACCGTCGCCGTTCCGGTCGACGTAGATGTTCACGTAGGGCGTCAGATTGGCAGCAGGCGCCGAACCGTTGGTGGCGTCGACTAGATGACTGAAGCCCAGCGCGGTCAGCTCGCTGAGTCGCGTACCCTGGAGCGACCGCGTGCCCAGGAAGGACTTGCCGCCCAGTCGGGAACAACCGGCGCCGCCGGTCCCGGGGCCCGTGCTCAGGCGTGCGGCGCTGTCGCCATAACTCGGCAGCAGCGTCGGCGGTGCGGCCAGGTCGAGTGTGGGGTCGGGCGGCGTCCCGCTGCCATTGGTGTCGTAGGTATCGAAGACCCAGAAGCTGCTGGCGTCGCCACCCAGTCCATTGATCTGCTGCTCGGTGATCGTGGCGGTCGGCAGCGGCGCAAGCGGCGCCGCGACAGTGTTGCTGCCCACCGCGGCGGACAGCGCGATCAGGCCAAAGCTCTGCAGTAGCCTCGAGCGGACGACGCTGGGTAGGTCCATGCGTGCTCCGGGTTCCGAGCTAGTCAGTGACCCGATGTTACGAATCTGTTCCTGTTCAGTGCAATAAAAACTATGTGAAGACGGATGCAGCCTGCGCGTGCACCGGGCCCGCAAAAGCCCTGCGCCGTGTTGACGATCTGCGCCGGCGACCCATCCAGGTTGCCCCGGCAGCAACCCCGAACCAAGGCATCGCGCGCTGACCGCTCGCCTTGC
>CALEZI010000096.1 GCA_937928755.1 uncultured Rhodanobacteraceae bacterium
GCGGGGGCAGGATTTGAACCTGCGACCTTCGGGTTATGAGCCCGACGAGCTGCCTGACTGCTCCACCCCGCACCAGAAGCTGACCATAGTAGCGTGGAGAAGATTCGATAGCAAGAGCGTGTGTCGGTCAAATGGGTGTTGTTGGTGTCGGTGTTGGAAAAGGCCGAGGCAGACATTCAATGCGGTCGCCGCCCGCGCACTTCCCGCAGCGATGCTCGGCCGATACGGGTGCTGTGGACGGGCGGTGCCGAGGAGCTGTCGAGGATGTTTCGAACGATTGCCCCCGGAACGCCTGCTCTGTATCCAATCCAACACCATCACTAACAGCAACAACCAGCACCAACGGGTTGACCGATCGCAACCCGCAATCGGCAAACGCCGCTAATATCGTTGGCTGGCCATTCCAACTGTGGAGCTGATCATGACTTTGCGCGTAGGTATCAACGGTTACGGTCGTATCGGTCGCAACATCATGCGAGCCGTTTACGAAGCGGGTCGGCAGAACGAGATCCAGATTGTCGCGATCAACGATCTGGGTGACGCCAAGACCAATGCCCACTTGACCCAATACGACACGGCCCACGGGCGTTTTGCGGTCGAAGTCGGTGTCGATGGCGATTCGATCATCGTCGGCGGCGATCGCATACGTGCGCTTGCCGAGCGCGATCCATCCAAGCTGCCCTGGGCTGACCTTGGTGTCGATCTGGTGATGGAATG
This sequence comes from uncultured Rhodanobacteraceae bacterium, assembly GCA_937928755.1. Lineage (GTDB taxonomy): Bacteria > Pseudomonadota > Gammaproteobacteria > Xanthomonadales > SZUA-5 > JADKFD01. Next base: position 718 of record CALEZI010000096.1, read on the forward strand.
CACCGGGTTGTTCAACAGCAAGGCCAAGGGCGGTGCGCATCTGGCCGGTGGCGCGAAGAAGGTGCTGCTCTCGGCGCCGGGTGGCAGCGATGTCGATGCCACCGTGGTCTACGGCGTCAATCACGACACGCTGCGCGCAGAGCACACGGTGGTCTCCAACGCCTCGTGCACGACCAACTGCCTGGCGCCTTTGGCCAAGGTCCTGCATCAGGGCATCGGCATCACTCACGGCGTGATGACCACGATTCATGCCTACACCAACGATCAGGTGCTCACCGACGTCTATCACTCCGACCTGCGCCGTGCGCGTTCGGCGACCATGTCGCAGATCCCGACCAAGACCGGTGCGGCGGCGGCAGTCGGCCTGGTGCTGCCTGAGCTGAATGGCAGACTCGATGGTTTCGCCATGCGCGTGCCGACCATCAACGTCTCGGTGGTCGATCTCAGTTTTGTGGCTGCGCGTGCGACGACCAACGACGAGATCGATCAGTTGGTGCAGGCGGCCGCCGACGGCCCGCTGGCGGGCATTCTCGGGATCAATCGCAAGCCGCTGGTGTCGGTCGACTTCAACCACGATTCGCGCTCGTCGGTTTACGACGCCACCTTGACCAAGGTGATGGGCGGAACCCTGGTCAAGGTTTGTGCCTGGTACGACAACGAGTGGGGCTTCAGCAACCGCATGCTGGACACGGCGTTGGCGATGATGCGGGCTTGACATTCGCCGCTTCCTTGCGGCGCATCAAGTCGCGGGGGTATGGAATCGCAGACAACGGCGCCAGTGGCGCCGTTTGTCTTTGTTACAGCTTGTTCCAGGAATGTTGCGGTGCAGCATAAGTGCTTGTTTTGAACGTTAGTTTTGTGTTGCGTTCGGTTGACGGCACTACTTATCATCGGTCTGTCTCAACCCTGTCCCAATTACTGAAAAGGAATCCGCGCATGCACCTCCAGCGGCTCGTTCCACTGGCAATCGCCGGTCTCCTGTTGGGCGCCTGCTCCGGCAGCAGCAACAGCCCGCGGGCCACTCCGCAGCCACCCGCGACGAATACCAATGGTTCGTTCGTCAGCGGCATCATGACCGCACGCTTCGACCCGACGGCGGCGGTGATCCCATTCCCGAACAATTTGTTGAGCCAGGGTTCGCGCGATCTGACGATCAACGCGCCGGTGGCCAACCCGGCCAATTTTGGTGATCCGGCGGTCGCGTTGAATGCGCTCGATGGATTCAGTACCTCCGCGCCATGGACCATGTCGTTCTCGGCAGCGATCGCGCCTGCAAGCCTGGTGGGCGGGAACACGGTGCGCATGTTCGAGGTGCAGATCGTCACCTCGGGTCCGGCCACCGGTGCCGTTCAGCGTGTGGTTCGCGAACTCGCGTCGCCTGCGGAGTTCGTTCCGGCCGTGGCCACGACCGATGCCACCGGGCGTACCCTGGCCGTAGTCCCGACCCGCCCGCTGGAAGAACTGAAGTCCTACATGGTGGTCGTCACCAAGGGCGTCACCGACACCGCCGGCAATAACGCGACGCCTGACCAGACCTATTTCCTCGCCCAGCGCACCTCGCCGCTGGCATCTGGAACCGGTGCTTCTTGTGTATCGCTGGAGCCGTTGTTGCCGGCGAGCACCACTTGCGCGCTGGAGCCGCTGCGTGCCCTGACCAACACCTTCGAGGCGGCTGCCGCTTCGGCTGGCGTCGTGCGTAGCGACATCGTCGTCTCCTGGGTCGCCAATACCCAGGGCGTGACGCCGACGTTGCGCGCACTGCGCACGGTGGCCACACCGAAGACAACGCGTTTCGCGTTCAGCGGCTTGACCACCGCCGCAGCGGGGTTGCCGCCGATCGCCGACATCTATATCGGCACGATCGATCTGCCTTATTACCTGACGGCTCCGGGTACTGGATCGCCAGCGGCGCCGGCAAGCTCGGTGCTGACCGGTTTCTGGAAGGCCGCGCCGGGTGGTTACGTGCCGCCGTTCAATGCGCTCGGGCTCGATCCGACGTCGACCAACGTGACGGTTGCCAATCCATTCCCGGTTGCGACCACCACGGTGACCGTTCCGGTGCTGGTCACGTTGCCCAATGCGGCTTCGGGCCGTGCGCGGCCCGATGCGGGCTGGCCGGTGGTGATGTTCCAGCATGGTGTAACGCGCAACCGCTGTGACATGCTGGCCATTTCGGCAACCATGGCGCAGGCCGGTTTTGCGGTGGTGGCGATCGACCAACCGTTGCACGGCGCTTCGCCGACTTCGACCACCGACGCCTGCCGTCCCTTCCATGTCGGCGGCACACCGTTCGCCCAGCTCGGCGCGCGCGAACGTACCTTCGACGTCGATCTGATCAACAACACCACCGGCGCCCCGGGACCTGATGGTGTGGTCGACGCCAGCGGCGCGCACTCGATCAACCTGCAGAGCCTGCTGACCTCGCGCGACAACCTGCGTCAGGCCGAGGCTGATCTGTCGGTCGTTGCGGTGACTATCCCGACGATGGACGTGAACGGCAACCAGGTGCCGGACTTCGATGGTTCGCGCATCGTGTTCGTCGGTCAGTCGTTGGGCAGCATCGCTGGCACCGCGTTCATGGCCATCGAACCGACGGTGAATGTGGGTGTGCTGAGCGTCCCGGGCGGCCAGATTGCTTACATGTTGAACGGTAGCCCGACCTTCGGCCCGCGCATCCGCGCCGGCATTTCCGCAGGTTCAGGCATTCCGCAGACCGACCCGCGCTTCCCCGGAACGCTGGGACAGTTCCTGTTGATCACCCAGACGGTGATCGATTCGGCTGACCCGATCAACTATGCACGACTGACGGCCAGCGAGCGCATTTTGCTGCACGAAGTGGTCGGCGGTGGAGACGTGTTGCCGGATCAGGTGATTCCGAATACCGTCGCGGGCGCTCCGCTGGCCGGCACCGAGCCGCTGATTGCAGCGATGGGCCTTTCGACGATCACGGCAAGCACCGCCAACCCGAATGGCATCCGTGGCGCGGTCCGCTTCATCAAGGGCGACCATGGGTCGTTGTTGTCGCCAGCAGCTTCGGCAGCTGCCACTGTTGAGATGCAGACACAGATGGCTGCAATGCTCGCCACTGGCGGCACGCAGGTCCCGGTTACCGATTCCTCGGTGATCCGCACGCAGTAATGCTCTCGACGCGAATACCGGATTGACTATGGAGACCACAATGAAGCTCACCGGAACTCCCCGCGCGCCGAAGCACCGCGTGCTCACGGCTGCCGTAACCCTCGCACTGGCTGCGAGTGCCGTGCCGGCGCTGGCAGCCGAATACACCAACGGCGACTTTTCGCTGACGACGTCGCACAATTTCAGTTATGGCATCCAGTCGCGGGTCGAGGAAATCGACAACGACCTGATCGGCAAGGCCAACCTGTTCACGCCAGTGCCGCCGTCGGCGGCCATCCCCACCGGCATCCCGTTCCCCGCGGCCTTGCCGAACGCGACCCAGCGCACGCTGCCAGGTCGTTTCTCGGTCAACAGCGATGACGGCAACCGCAAATGGCAAGAAGGCGACGTTTTCAGCAACGCCATCAAGTGGACCGGCGAACTGGCCTGGCAGTACGGCGAACACTGGGGCGGGTTCATGCGCGCCACCTCGTTCTACGACTTCGAGAACCAGCGCCGCGACGACATTTCCGATCTGGCCAAGGAAAAAGTCGGCAAGGACACCCAGTTGCTGGATTTCTTCGTTTACAGCAACTTCCAGATGGGCGAGGTCGACAGTACGGTCCGACTGGGGCGCCAGGTGGTCAGTTGGGGTGAGAGTACGTTCATCCAGGGTGGCATCAACGTCATCAACCCGATCGACGTGTCCAAGTTGCGCGTGGCGGGTGCCGAGCTGAAGGAAGCCTTCCTGCCGATCGACATGCTGCACACCAGCTTCAGCTTCAACGAGAACCTGTCGATCGAAGCCTTGTACATGACCGAGTTCGAGATCACCGAGCCGGAGCCGTCGGGTACCTATTTCAGCACCAATGACTTCGCTGCGCTGGGTGGCGAGTACGTGATGCTGAACTTTGGCCTGGTGCCGGAGCCGATCGACTTCGCTTCCTGCCCGGCGATTCTTGCCGGACAGAATCCGCTGGGTCTGGATCCGTTCACGCTGGCGATCCAGCGCACCGGAGCCTGCGCGGCCGCAGTGCCGCGCTCAGCAGACCGATATGCCAGCGAGAGCGGGCAGTATGGCCTTGCGATGCGCTACTTCTCGCCAGAACTCAACAACACCGAGTTCGCGTTGTATTACCTGAACTACCACAGCCGTGTGCCGGTGTTGTCGGGTACCAGCGTCACCAACTCCAACGCCAACTCCGCACGCTACTTCGCCGAGTATCCAGAGGACATCGAACTTTACGGTTTCAGCTTCAACACCACACTCGAGAGCACCGGTATCGCGTTGCAGGGCGAGCTCAGCTACCGCCCGAACGTGCCACTGCAGATCGATGACGTGGAACTGTTGTTCACTGCACTCAGTCCGCTGAATTCCATCATTCCGCAGCCGGTCAATCGCTTCATCAGCCAACTCGGCAGCGTGGGTCCCGGCGAGTACGTGCGCGGTTGGGAGCGCCACGAACTGAGCCAGTTCCAGTTCACCGCGACCAAGGTCTTCGGGCCGGAAAACTGGATCGGCGCCGACCAGATTTCTTCGGTGCTCGAAATGGGCTTCACCAAGGTCTGGGATCTGCCGAACGAAAACGTGATGCGTTACCAGGGCGATGGTACCGACACCGGCGGCGGCCCGGATTTCCTCACCGGCGCATTTCGTAACCCGATGACCCTCAACGACGGTTTCGCGACCTCATTCTCGTGGGGCTATCGACTGGCCGCGCGTGCTGACTACAACAACGCCTTTGGCTCGCCGTTCACGCTCTCGCCGCGTTTCGCGTTTGCGCACGACGTCAATGGCACCACGCCGGGTCCGGGCGGCAATTTCATTGAGGACCGCAAGTCGCTGACGGTCGGCGTCGAGGCCAACTACTTGAACGAGTGGTCATTCGATGTCAGCTACACGAGCTTCTTCGGTGCAGGCGATTTCAATCTGATCAACGACCGCGATTTCGTTGCCTTCACGGCGCGATACCAGTTCTGATCTTGTCGACAGGAAGGGAGAGCAACATGACTACGGGTAAAATGCGCGTGTTGGGCGCGATTGTTGGCCTGTCGCTGGCGGCTGGGTTGCAGGCGGGTGTCCCGCAGGCCCAGGCGGATCGGTTGGGCAGGGACTTGACGCCAGTGGGCGCCGAGAAGGCAGGCAACAAGGAAGGCACTATTCCGGCATGGGAAGGCGGCATCACCAAGCCGCCGGCCAGTTACAAGTTGGGCGATTTCCACCCGGATCCTTTCACCGGCGATTCGGCGTCGTTGACCATCAATCAAGGCAACTACAAGGACTACTCGGCGAAGTTGTCGGTTGGCCACTCGGCCATGTTTGCCAAGTATCCGACGTTCAAAATGGACGTCTACCCGACCCGGCGCAGCGCGTCCTATTCCGACCGTATCTACGCGGCAACCAAGAAGAACGCGGTGACCGCCAAGATGATCGGGCAGGGTGCCGGCGTGGAAGACGTGGCCGAAGGCATTCCGTTCCCGATTCCCCAGGACGGCTATCAGGTCATCTGGAACCACAAGCTGAAGTATCGCGGCGTTGCCGTCAAGCGCTGGGCAAATCAGGCTGCGCCCACCGCGAATGGCGCGTTCATTCCGGTACGCATTCGCGAAGAAGTGCTCGGTCTTTACTGGAAAGAAGGCAATACCATTGCCGATATCAACAACGTCCTGACCTATTTCTATCAGGAAGTGCTGGCACCTGCGCGTCTCGCCGGCAGCGTATTGCTGGTCCACGAAACCTTGAATCAAGAGGCTCAGGCCCGCAACGCCTGGGTTTACAACCCCGGTCAGCGGCGCGTGCGCAAGGCGCCAAACGTCGCTTATGACAATCCAGGCACTGCTTCGGATGGCCTGCGCACCAATGACATGTTCGACATGTTCAATGGCGCCATGGACCGCTTCGACTGGAAACTGGTCGGCAAGCGCGAGTTGTACGTGCCCTACAACAACTACAAGATTCACGCCAAGGGTCTGGATTACAAGGACATCATCAAGCCAGGTCACGTCAATCCCGACCTGATGCGTTACGAGCTGCATCGCGTGTGGGTGGTGGACGCCACGCTCAAGCAAGGGTTCCGTCACATCAACAAGCGTCGTACCTTCTATCTCGATGAAGACAGCTGGCAGATCCTGATGGTCGATCATTACGACAGCCAGAATCAGTTGTGGCGTTTCAGCGAAGCGGCGGTCATCAACTTCTATGATCAGCCAGTGCTCTGGACCACTCTGGAAACCCACTACGATCTGAAGTCGGGTCGCTATATCGCCTCCGGTATCGACAACATGGAGACGGCGGTCGATTTCTCGTTCCAGACCTCGCCGGACAATTTCTCACCGCAAGCCCTGCGTAGCCGCGGCGTCCGCTGAGCGATACTGACTGCAGCGCCAGCCGGGGCCGTGTGTCCCGGCTGGCGTTTGCATTTTTGGGTGCACCGGCGCAGTAGCGCTGGCAGGCGCGTTCCGACCCATGAACACGGCCGATTCGAGGGGAAGCGAATGAGGCATCGAGACTCCCGCGACTGGCGGCTTTTGCCGATGGTCGCACTGTTAACCACGATTGTTGCTTCTGCTGCATCAGCGCAGGAAGGAACAACCCCAGCAACCACTTCTGCCACAGTGCCCTGGCCGGATCCGGTGACTGCGCCGGCGGAGATCCTCGACATCGAGCGCATCCGGAAGTCGCTGATGCTGGATGGCGCCAATGCGCGCGATCGTGCCGTAGTGGTCGGCGACCGTGGGCACATTCTCGTATCCGAGTCGCGTTCCGAGTGGCGTCAGGTTCCGGTACCCACCCGTGTGATGCTGACAGCGGTGGATGCGGTCGACAATTCCGTCTGGGCAGTCGGCCACGACCAGGTCATCGTCTTCAGCGCCGATGGTGGACTGACCTGGACCATGCAGCATCATGATGCTTCCAGCGACGGTCCGCTGCTCGACGTGCTGTTTCTCGACGGCCAGCGGGGTTTCGCGATCGGCGCCTACGGCCAGTTCCTCTCGACCGTCGACTCCGGAGCGACCTGGACGGTACAGCGGATCAGCGACCGCACGGCTGCGGCCACCCCCGCAGCGGTCGCGGATGATGATGAGATGCTCGACGACGACTCCGATCTCGCCAGCACCGACATGGGTGAGGACGAAGGCGACCCGCACCTGAACGCGATTGCGCGCACCCGCAGTGGCATGCTGATCGTGGGCGAAGCGGGCGCCACCTACCGCTCGATCGACGACGGTGCCACATGGACTCGCGGCGATCTGCCGTACGAAGGTTCCATGTTCGGAGCGATCGCCCTCGATGACGACAGTGTCGTCACTTTCGGTCTGCGCGGAAATGCCTTCTCCACCAGCGACCTCGGCCTGACCTGGCGAGCGCTGCAAACCGGCACCGAGGCCAGCTTGCTAGGCGGGGCGCCGGTGTCGGGTGGGCGCGCCGTCATCGTGGGAGCCAGCGGCACGGTTTTGTTGCTGCCATCCGGTTCTGGTCAGTTGCGTGGTTACACATTCTCGGATGGTGGCGTGATGAGCGGTGTGCTGCCGATCAGCGAAACCGAGTTCCTCACCTTTGGCGAGAATGGTCTCGCCCCCTACCAGCCTAACTAAGCGGGAGTAAACCATGGCAGGTTTTGGTTCGGGCGCAGATCACCCCGGTTATCCATTGTTGGAACGCCTCATCTTCGGTAACCGCGGCGTGGTACTTGCTGTATTCGCGTTGATCACGCTGGGTTTTCTGCTTGCGGCGAGTCAATTGCGCATCGATGCGGGTTTCCGCAAGCAGTTGCCGTTGCAGCACGAGTACATGCAGACCTTTGTCGATTATGAAGCCGAGTTCGGCGGCGCCAATCGGGTGTTCGTCGCGCTGATCGACAAGAGCGGCAACATGTTCAACAAGGAGTTCTTCACCGCACTGGAGTCGGCTACCGAAGCGGTGAAGGCGATCCAGGAGGTCGATCCGGCGCGCGTGCGATCGGTGTTCACGCCCAACACGCGCTTCGTCGAAATCGTCGAGGGCGGTTTCGCTGGTGGCAACGTGATTCCGTCGGACTTCTCGACGACCGTGGCGGACTTCAATCCGAGCGCCGACGACTTCGAACTTATCCGAACCAATATTGTCAAGGCTAATATTGTCGGACGCCTGGTCGCAAAAGATTTTTCCGGCGCCATGGTGCAGGCGGAACTGATTCCCGAAACGGCGGCACCCGACGGCAAACTGGACTACCAGGCCATCGGCAACAAGCTCGAGGCGATCCGCACACAACTCGAGAACGACAAAGTCACGGTCCACATCATCGGCTTCACCAAGGTCATAGACGACATTGCCGACGGCGCGCGCTCGGTCATGTATTTCTTCTTCGCGACGATTCTGTTCACCTGGTTGCTGCTGTTCATTTACTCGACTTCGTTCAAGCTGGCGACGTTGACGGTGGCGGCCGCATTCGTGGCCGTGATCTGGATGCTCGGGGCATTGCGCCTGATGGGCTTCGGCATCGACCCGATGAACATGCTGACGCCATTTCTGATCTTCGCGATCGCAGTCAGTCATGGCGAGCAGATGATCAACCGCTATCGCGGCGAGATCTTCTTTGGCGGACTCGAGGAAGGCACCCCGGAAGAACTGCAGTCGCGCAAGGGCGTGCCTTCCGAAGAAGCCGCGATCCGCGCATTCCGGCGCCTGTTGATCCCCGGCTCGGTGGCTTTGGCGGCGGGTTGCATCGGCTTCGGCACCATCTTGCTGATTCCGGTGAAGATGATCTTCGAACTGGCGGTGACTGCTACGGTCGGCGTTTTCCTGACCATCTTCACCAACCTGATCCTGTTGCCGATCCTGTTGTCCTATACCAAGCTGTCGAATCTGCCACGCAAACGTGCTTATCGATTGCGCCAGATCACCGCCTTCGATCACATCTGGTTGTTCCTGACCCGATTCAGTCGGCCCGGGACCGCGGCCGTGGTGATCGTGCTCGGGTTGACGGTGTGGTTTTTCGCCCATCAGCATGCCGAAAAGATGATGGTCGGCGATGCCGCGGATGGCGTGGCTGAATTGCGTCCGGAAGCGCGCTACAACCAGGACGCGCGTCTGATCACCGAGCGCTTTGCGCTTTCCACCGACATCATCAACATCATTGCCGAAGTCGGTCCCTTTGCCTGTACCGAGAGCTACGCGGCGATGGAGACCATCGACCGCTTCGCGTGGCACATGCAGAACACGCCGGGCGTGCAGCAGGTCGTTTCGTTGGCGGACGTGGGGCGCATCGTCACCGCGGGCTACAACGAAGGCAGCCTCAAATGGCGCACCATCCCGCGCAACACCGAAGTGATGCGGCAGAGTCTGTCGGCCGTCGAGACCGATTCCGGATTGCTTGACGCCGCCGAGTGTCGGGGCATGCCGATCATCGTCTTCACCGAGGACCACAAGGCCGAAACGATCACTACCGTGGTCGATGCGGTGAAGAAGTTCCGCAGCGAAAATGGCGTCTACGATGTCAACTTCCGCGTTGAGCGGACGGCTGCCGAGGAAGCGGCCGCCGCCAACGGCGAAGATTACCGTACCGACCAGGTCAACTTGCGCCTCGCCACCGGCAGTGTCGGCGTTGCCGCGGCGATCAACGAGACCGTCAGCGCGCTGGAAAAGCCGATGTTGTACCTGCTCTACGCTGCGGTGTTCCTGATGTGCATCCTGAGCTTCAAGAATCCCCTGGCTGCGGCGTGCATCGTGTTGCCGTTGATTCTGGTGACGGCTCTCGGTGAGGCGCTGATGGTCGAACTGTCGATCGGACTCAAGGTCAATACCCTGACGGTGGTGGCGCTCGGCGTCGGCATCGGCGTCGATTACGCGATCTACATCTTCGCTCGCATGCGTGAACTGATGCTGCAGGGCAAGGGACTCAGCCAGTCCTACTTCGAGGCACTGAAGACCACCGGCATCGCGATCTTCTACACCGCACTGACGCTGGCGGTTGGCGTGGCAACGTGGATCTTCTCCGAGCTGAAGTTCCAGGCCGACATGGGTCTGATGCTGACCTTCATGTTTGTGGTGAACATGATCGCGGCCATCGTGTTCTTGCCGGCACTCTGCCGCTGGCTGCTGCGCCCGTTCGAGAAGTCCGACTGGGTACCGCCGAAGAGCTGAACCCTGCCGCGTGCCCTCCGGCATGGAGGGCACGCGGTCGAGCGCGCTGCACGCCCTCCCAGGTGCGCCGATTGGCGCAGCAATCCTGTGGGGGCCCTGCCTGGTGCCTTGTGCCCGCACACGGGGAGCTGTACCTGGTTCCTTCTCCCCGCAAGCGGGGAGCCATTCTTTGATTCCTCTCCCCGCAAGCGGGGAGAGTGGTTCCGCAGGGCCCGGATGAGGGGGACTGCTGACGAAGCGATGGCTCCTTCAGATGAGCCCTCACTCGTCACCTGCGGTGAAACCCTCCCGGATTCCAGTTTGATCAGTCGACTGGGTTCCGACGGTCGCGCGTTGACCGCATGCCCATGCGTGACAGGTTCGTAGCGCGAACATGCGCAACGGCAGGGGCAACCGGGAGGCACACTGAGACGCAACGGCCTGCTGTGTGTGGTCTTCTTTCCTGGTCGTGCCCTCTTGCCCGACGCGGAAACGAGCCGCCCGCTGGGACGGCAATGGATGGGCCGCTCTTGGAGCGGGCATCGATGGAACCGTTCTCGATTTCGTCGAACACGAGGACAGTCTGATCGCCGTTGGGCGGTTCCGCGGTGGCAACGGGGCGTTTTCCCGCGGCGTGGCGCGCTGGACAGGCAGTGGCTGGGAAGCACTCGGCGCCGGACTGGCTCGGGAAGGCTATGCGGTCACCGTGTTCGAGTCGCAGATTGTCGCTGCCGGACCCCAGGGGAGCGACGGCAACGGCGACCCCACCAGCCGCGTCGTGCGCTGGGACGGTGCCAACTGGATTCCGATGGGAAGCGACTTCGGCGGCGACGTCTACGACTTGATCGTCTTCAACGGCGAACTGATCGCCGCCGGCTATCTCAGGTACTCGGGTGCAGTCGTGCTCGAGAACGTTGCGCGCTGGAGCGGCAGTGCCTGGGTACCCTTCGGGCCCAGACCGCTCGGATCGGTGTCCGCGATGATCATCCATGACGGGCAACTGGTCCTTTCCGGATATGACCCCTTCGGCGTCGACCCGCACAACGCCGTACGCTGGGATGGCCGAGGGTGGCAATCGCTGGGAACCAGGCCGAGCTACGAAATGCCGGCGCTGGCCGTCCTCGACAACGTGCTTTACGGCAGCAGCGGCTTTAGCGCTTCACCGTCGGGCAACAGCGTTTTTCGTTGGGATGGCAGCAGCTGGATTGCATTGCCGGGCTTGAATCAGTGCTCGGCCTTGCCGAACAGCGGTACCAGCGACCAGAGTTTCGATAACGAAAAGGTCGGCGTGAGTTTGCGGACAGAACGTTCGGCCGGATCGGGCAGCGCAGGTTCCGGTGTTGTGCTGCCGCGCACCGCCTCGCGACCAAAGCCCTCCTTTCCGAGCCGCGCGGACTCCAGTGCGAATCGGTCCCAGCGCAGAAAATGGGCTTCGGGGACAAAGATCCACTCCATGCTTGGCACGTCGCGGCCGAGCGGATCCCAGTAACGCGCACCGGGCAGCGCGGATGCCTGTAGCCGGGTACGCCCGCGCATGCGGAAGGCAACACCGTCAAAACAGTAAACGATGAATGCATGCCCTTTGATCATCGCGCAGGGTTTGCCGTAGAGGTATCCGACAGACGCCTCGTGGGTGCGCACGAGGTAGTCGCAGATGGTGTCGTAGCGCGTTCGCGCGTTGGCCATGATCAGTTCCCCCTGGGACGGATCGTAACGCAAAGCACGGTTCGATTTCTTCAATCTGCGCGAAGGAATTTCACCTGCAGCCCGGATTGCATCGTCGACGGATGCGCCCGCAAAGATTGTTGCCGTAGTCCACGTTTGCGGTGAAATACTCCGGCGTATGGAATACGAATGCTGGCCCATGGGTGATTCGGCATTGTTGCTGCGATTCGGCAGCAATATCGACCCGCTGGTGAACGCCACCGTGCATAACGCGGCGGCGGCGCTGACGGCGGCGAAGTTGCCGGGTGTGCGCGAGATCGCGCCGAGTTATGCGGCGCTCGTGCTTGTGCTGGATCTGTTGCAACTGCAGCGCGCAGGTGGTGTCGAGGGACTGCAGCAACGAATCCGGCAGACGCTGGCGTCCATCACTGGTGTTGCGCCCGAAGCAGCCCGCAGCGTTGAAATTCCGGTTCGATATGGCGCGGCCGACGGGCCCGATCTCGGGGCTGTTGCCGACGCAGTGGGACTGAGCATCGCAGACGTGATCGAAGTCCATGCCGGGGTGGAGTACCAGGTTGCCATGCTCGGCTTCCTGCCCGGATTTCCCTACCTGCTCGGATTGCCCGAGTGCCTGCACATTCCCCGGCGCAGCAGCATCCGTTCCCATGTGCCGGCGGGCTCGGTGGCAATCGCGGGCGCTCAGGCGGGAATCTATCCGGGGGATTCGCCGGGGGGCTGGCACCTGATCGGACGGACCGGGTGCCGCCTGTTCGATGCCACGTCGCAGCAGCCTGCCTTGCTGCTGCCGGGCGATCGCGTGCGCTTCGTGCCGGTGCGCTGAGTCATGCTTGAACTGCAACGCATCGCCCCGCTCAGCAGCGTGCAGGACGCCGGGCGTTTCGACGGGCGACATCTGGGCGTACCGCAATCGGGACCGCTGGATCAGTGGTCGCATGCCGTCGCCAACGTGCTGGTCGGCAATCGACCACAGGCTGCGGCGATCGAGATCGGTACCGGGCGCAGCCAGTTGCGTTTCGATGCGCCCGCGGTCATCGCCATTACCGGCGCGCGCATGCCGGTGCATTCGCGCGGTGCATCGTTGCCGCTCTGGCGACCACTGGCGGTCGCGGCTGGCACGCTGTTGACCATCGAGCCGGCATTGCTTGGCGCGCGCGGTTACCTCGCGGTGGCCGGTGGCTGGTTGACCGCTCCGGTGCTCGGCAGTCGCAGCGCGCAGATGCGCGGTGAAGGTTTTCCGCGATTGTTGCGGCGCGGCGATTGCCTGCCGTTTTCGCCGACCGCCAGCGCGCAGTGGCCGGCCTTGCCGCTGCCGGATGCCAACCAGGCGCCGAGAATTGCGCCGTGGTGGGCCGACGGCGAGCCACTGCTCGATCTTGGTGCTCTTGCCGCCCTGCGGGTCATCGATGGCAGCCACTTGTCGCTGCTGCGCGATCGACGTGCGCTTTACCTGCAGGATTTCGAACTGACCAATGCGGCCAACCGCATGGCGGCGCCGCTGCGCGGCCAGCCGCTGCTGGTTGAGGACGCCGCGGCACTGGTCAGTGAAGCGGTGGTGCCGGGGACTGTGCAATTGCCACCCGACGGACAGCCGGTGATCCTGTTGGCCGAGGCGCAGACAGTGGGCGGTTACGCGCGCATCGCGCATGTCGCGAGCATCGACATCGCGCGACTTGCACAACGTCGCCCCGGTTCGCGAATCCGCTTCGAGCCGATCAGCGTGGCAGCGGCCCAGCGCCTGTGGATCTGGCGCCAGGAGCGCCTGATGCGCCTGAGTATCGCGGCGCTGGCAAGGCTGCTGGGCCGGTAGCACATCGCTTCGATCGGACTGGAAGAGCCATGGACGCAAGGGACGCAAAGGAAAGCAGAAAGGACGCAAAGCAGGGCGATGAACGGAAGAGCTTATGGAGGGCCAAATTCCTCGCATATCCGGACGACTCACGGGCCGTGCCAGCTCGTTCTCGCAGGACAATCCAGGGACTCCGCCGCATCGCAGATTTCTGGACCTTCGCCAACCACAGCGGTGATGATCAGCGGACTTGATGGGGACCTTCGATGCGTGATCGCTGTGATCTGAATGCCGACCTCGGCGAGAGCTTTGGTGCCTGGCGCATGGGCGACGACGAAGCGCTGCTGGCGCAGATCAGCTCTTGCAACATTGCCTGCGGTTTCCATGCTGGCGATCCGCTGACGATGCAGCGCACCGTGGCGGCCGCGGTGCGTCTCGGCGTGGCGATCGGTGCGCATCCGAGCCTGCCTGACCTGGTCGGTTTCGGTCGTCGCGAGATGCGTGTTTCGGCGGAGGAATTACAGGCGTTGACGGTGTACCAGTGCGCGGCGTTGGACGGTTTCGCGCGCGCCGCCGGAGCGCGTTTGCAGCATGTCAAGGCGCATGGCGCGCTCTACGGGATGCTGGCGCGTGACCGGCCATTGGCGACCGCCTTCGTGGCCGCCGCGGCCAGCCTCGATCGCTCGCTGGCAATCGTCGGGCCGCCGGTCGGCGCCGTGCGCGATGCAGCTCTGGCTGCGGGCATGCGTTATCTGCGCGAAGGTTTTGCCGATCGCGGTTATCTGGCGGATGGCGCTTTGGTCCCGCGTGATCGGACGAGGGCGCAGCTGGAACTGGCCGATGCACGTGCGCAAGGACTGCGGCTGGCGCGCGGCGAGTCGATCCGCGCCGTGGACGGCAGCGTGCTGCAGCTCGACATCGACACCTTGTGCCTGCATGGCGATGGCGCCGAGGCGTTGGAACTGGCGCGGCAACTGCGCGCCGATCTCGATCGGGGCGGCATCGCCGTGCGGGCGCCGTGACCGCCGCCACCTGGTGGGCGCTGATACCGGTCGCCGTCGTCGTGCTCGGTTTTGCGTTGCGCCAGCATCCGGCGCGTGTGGTGCTGTTTGCCGCACTCAGCGCCGGTCTGGTCGGTGGCCTTGGCGTCATCGGCTTGCTGGAGACGCTCGGCAGTGGTTTTCTGAATGCGCGATACCTGCTGCTGATCGTGCTGGCGTTGCCGGTAATCGCGCAGGTGGAAGCGCATGGATTGCGGGTACTGGCCAAACGCGTGGTGGGCGGTTGGCGCGGCGCGCGTCCGGGGCGCCTGCTGCTCGCTTATCTCGCTTTGCGCCAGGGCTCGGCTGCGCTCGGTTTGACCAGCCTCGGCGGTCACGCGCAGATGGTGCGGCCGCTGGTGGCGCCGATGGCGGAGGCCGCCGCCGAACAGGAGGCGCAAGGACTGGACGCAGGCGAGCGCGAGCGCGTGCGCGCGCTGTCGGCAGCCACCGACAATGTCGGCCTGTTTTTCGGCGAGGACTTGTTCCTGGCCTTCGGCGCGGTGCTGCTGATGCAGGCCTTCTTCGCCGAGCGCGGCATCGAGCTGGCGCCGCTGGAAATCGCGTTGTGGGGAATCCCGACCGCAATCCTCGCATTCGCCATCCACGGTGCGCGTCTGCTGTGGCGTGATCGCCAGCGGAGCCGGCAATGACCCTGACGCCATTGTATGTGCTGCTCGGCGGCTATTTCGCGTTGATCAGTTGGCGCGCGGCGACCGATCGACTGCGTCCAAAGGCCGCGCAACGCAGCGCGTTCTTCGCGATTCTCGCAGTGCTGTTCCTGATCGGCGATTTGCTGCCGGCCGCGATTGCCGGCGCGTTGGTGCTGGCGCTGGCAGTGATCGCCGGCTGGGGTTTGCCACAGCAAGTCGCTGCGCCGGCTTCCGGCAACCTCAGCCCCGGCAACCAGCGCCTGTTGCTCCCCGTGCTCGCAATCCCGGCGCTGACCATCGTGCTAACCCTGTCGCTGCCGCATTTGAGCGTCGCCGACGTGGCCTTTTCCAAGCAGGCGGCCGCGCTCTATGGTCTGGCCGTCGCGTGCGTGGTTGCGCTGGCGTTGGCATTGGCGGTCACCCGTCATGAGCCCGGCCTGGCGTTGGCGCGCGGTGGCGACCTGCTGGAGTCGATCGGCTGGGCCGTGTTGTTGCCGCTGCTGCTGGCAGTGCTCGGTACGCTGTTCGCCAAGGCAGGTGTCGGCGATGCGCTGGCGCAGGCGATCGGCACGCTGATGCCGCTCGATGTACGCTGGGTCGCGATCCTTGCTTACGGACTTGGCATGGCGCTGCTGACGATGGCGATGGGCAACGCCTTTGCGGCATTCCCGGTGATCGCCGGCGGCATCGGCATGCCCTTCCTGGTGTCGGTGCACGGTGCCGATCCGGCGCCGCTGGCAGCGATCGGCATGCTCAGTGGTTATTGCGGCACGCTGATGACGCCGATGGCCGCGAACTTCAACCTGGTGCCGGTGGCGCTGCTCGATCTGAACGATCGCAACGCCGTAATCCGCGCGCAGATCCCGACCGCGATCCCTCTGCTTGCCGGCAACCTGATACTGCTTGGAGTACTCTGTTTCCGATGAGCGAGATTCTGCTGACCGGTTTCGACCCGTTCGGCGGCGACGTCCGCAACCCGTCGTCGGAGGCCTGCGCGCTGCTGGATGGCGCGGACATTCACGGCCACCGCGTGCGCGCGCTGTGCCTGCCGACCGCATTCAACGCCGCCGCGCTGCGGGTGTTGCGCGAGATCGCGCGGCGCGAGCCGGCGCTGGTGATCGCCACCGGCCTCGCCGGCGATCGCGCACAGATCACGCCCGAGCGGTTCGCGGTCAACTTCGCCGATGCGCGTATCCCCGACAACCGTGGCCGCCAGCCGCGCGAGCGCGTCATCATCCGCGGCGCGCCGCTCGCCTACGCCAGCACGCTGCCGGTGACGCGCATCGTCGAGCGCCTGCGGCAAGCCGGAATCCCCGCTGCGCCGTCGCTGTCGGCCGGAGCCTTCGTCTGCAACGAGCTGTTCTTCCGCCTGCGTCATGCACTGGAAGGCCGCAAGGTTCGCGCCGGCTTCATCCATCTGCCGTACGCCAGCGAGCATGTGGCCGATCGGCCTGGCGTACCGAGCCTGCCGCTGGCGACCCTGGTTGAAGGCTTGCGGATCGCGATCGAGGCAACCGTACCTGGCACCGAATCACGCCGGTGACGGGCTGCGGCGCACAGCGGTCTGCCTGGGCTTAGTCTATCGAGTCCGACTTGCCTGGAGACCTTGCGATGACCCAGACGATCGAACTCACTGCAGACGACGGCGCGCGTTTCCACGCTTATCGGGCTCGCCCCGAACAGCCCAACGGCCATGGCGTGATCGTGATCCAGGAAGTCTTCGGCGTCACCGCGCACATCCGCTCGGTGGCCGATGGCTTTGCGGCGCACGGCTACACGGTACTGGCGCCGCAGGTATTCGATCGCATTCAACCCGCCGTCGAACTTGCATGCGACGACGCCGGCATGCTGCGCGGGCGCGAACTGGTCGGACAACTCGGTTTCGATGCGCCGCTGCGCGATGTGCGCGCTGCGGCTGACTGGTTGCTCGCGCAGGATTGCACCGCGGTCGGCGTGGTCGGCTACTGCTGGGGCGGCGTGATTGCCTACCTGTGTGCCACGCGCCTCGGTCTGCCTGCGGTCAGCTACTACGGCCGTCTGGTGCCGCAGTTCCTCCACGAACGTCCGCAGGCGCCGTTGATGTTCCATTTCGGCGAACGCGATGCGCTGATTCCGAATGCGATGGTCGATCGCATCGCCACACGCTTGCCGACCTTGCCGCTGTTTCGCTATCCCGCCGGCCACGCGTTCAACCGCCTCGGCGATCCGCACGGCGATCCCGCGTGCGCGGCGCTGGCGAAAGAGCGCACACTGGCGTTCTTTGAACAACATCTGGGGCAGGGCGCACGTGAGTGAATTCGAACTCGATCCACGCATCGTCGGCGACAGCGTGGCCCTGGCAGACCTGGGCTCCATTCACGTGCGCGCGATGGCGCATGCAGCCTGGCCATGGCTGGTGCTGATCCCGAAGCATCCGGGCGCCGTGGAGCTGTACGACTTGCCGGAGGCGGTGGGCAACGAGTTGCAGATCACCACGCTGCGACTCGCGCGTGCCTTGAAGCAGGCGTTCGCCGCCGACAAGATCAACATCGCGGCGCTCGGCAATGTGGTCTCGCAGTTGCATGTGCACATCGTTGCGCGCCAGGTCGGCGATCCCGGTTGGCCGAGTCCGGTGTGGGGTCGCAATGAGGCCGAACTGAGCTCCGAGCAGGCCGAGGAGCGCCTGCTGCAGTTGCGCAACTGTCTGCTGCCATTGGATCAGATCGACCGCTCCATGCCGGGTTTGGCCAGAAACGCCTCGCAGGCGTAGCGACTGCGCAGTTCCTTGGCCAGCACTTCGCGTGCCTTGTCCTCGCCGTGCACCAGATAGACCGGTGGCTTGTCGCGGAAGTGGCCGTACCAGTTGAGCAGACCCTGCTGGTCGGCGTGTGCGGACAGGCCGCCGACTGTGTGGATGCGCGCGTTGACGCGAATGATCTCGTTGAAAATGCGCACCGTCGAATGACCATCCACCAGTTGCCGGCCGAGTGTGCCGTGGGCCTGGTAACCGACGATCATCACATGGGCGCCGTGGCGCCAGAGGTTGTGTTTGAGGTGATGGCGCACGCGACCGCCGTTGCACATGCCGGAGCCGGCGATCAGGATGCAGCCTTGGGCATGACGGTTGAGTTCGCGCGACTCCTCCATCGAATCGACGAAGCGCAGGCCGGGTAGCGTGAACGGGTCGTCGCCATTGCTCCATTGGCTGCGGCCGTCGTGGTCGAACAAGTGCATGTGACGGCGGTAGACGTCGACCACCTTGGTCGCCATCGGGCTGTCGAGGTACACCTTCCAGCGTTTCATCCCCCATTCCTCGTAGTGCTTCGCGAACCAGTACAGCAGTTCCTGGCTGCGACCGACCGCGAATGCCGGAATGATCACGTTGCCACCGCTGGCGCGCGCCGCATCCAGCACTTCGCCGATTTCGTCGATGGTCTGACTGCGCGGTCGGTGCAGGCGGTCGCCGTAGGTGCTCTCCAGCATCACCAGATCGGCGTCGCTGATCGGCGTGGCGTCGCGCATGATCGGCGTGCCGTCCGGGCCGATGTCGCCGCTGAACACCAGTTTGCGTTCGCCCGCACCTTCGTCGATCCAGATCTCGACGATCGCCGCGCCAAGGATATGGCCGGCATCCTGCAGGCGCAGGTGCACGCCCGGAAACAACTCGAATCGCTGATCGTAGTCGTGGCCGCGCATGCGACCGATGGCCTCACCCACATCGCCCAGGTCGTACAGCGGTTCCAGCAGCTTCAGCCCGCGGCGCGCACGCATGCGGTTGGCGTGCTCGACATCGGCAGCAGCCAGACGCGCCGAGTCCTCCAACATCACCCGCACCAGGTCCGCGGTGGCGGTCTGGGTATGGATCTTCCCGGTGTAGCCGCGTTTGACCAGTAGCGGCAGGCGCCCGCAATGGTCGATATGAGCATGGCTCAGGATCACCGCGTCGATGTCGCTCGGGTCGAACGGGAAATTCTCGCGATTGCGCGCATCTTCCTCGCGCCCGCCCTGGATCATCCCGCAGTCGATCAGGATCTTCTTGCCGGCGGCGCGCAGCAGGTGGCAGGAGCCGGTGACTTCACCGGCGGCGCCGAGGAACTGGATCGAGGCCATGTCTTTTCTCGCCGTTGCTGTTTGATTCTGACAATACGACTTCGACAACGTGTAGACGGTTGTCGGTCGTCAATCTGTCGGCGATTTCGCGAAATGCTCTTCTTGTCCACAAGGGACGCAAAGGAAAACAATGTGTTCAGGAGATGAGACAAGGGTAGCAGTGGTTCCGGGCAATTGCCGCATTGCTCCTATTGCGTTCTTTGCGGACAAATGATGTTGTTTCAGCTACTTGCAGCACGGTTGGCGTCAGCGAACTGCGCGCGATGTTCCTGCCGCAATCCGCAGACTGACCCTACGCGCCCACCGCCACCGGACGCGCCGGGTCGGTGATCCAGCCGCTCCACGAATCCGGGTACAAACGCGAGCCGCGCAGGCCGGCAGCGTCCATCGCCAGTCGGTTGTGGCAGGCGGTCACCCCCGAGCCGCACATGTGGACGACCTGATCGGCGCGGGCGCCGCGCAGCAATTGGGTGAACTCGGCGCGCAACTGTCCGGGTTCCTTGAAGCGCCCGTCGCTGCCCAGGTTGTCCTGAAACGGGCGATTGAGGGCGCCCGGGATGTGGCCGGCGACGCGATCGATGGGTTCGACCTCGCCACGAAAGCGCGGTGCCGCACGCGCGTCCAGCAGCTTCGTTGTGCCGTCGGCGAGGCCGAGCGTTAGGGTTGCGGCATCCACCCAGGCATTCGCCGGCAACACCAGGCGCTCGGGCAATCGGCTCGGCGGGTAAGCTGGCGCCGCTCCGGTCTCCAGCGCCAATCCCGCACGCAACCAGGCCGCAAAGCCGCCGTTGAGCACCTTGACCTGAGTGTGCCCGGTTGCTCGCAACAACCACCACAGGCGCGCGGCGAATGCGCCGGAATCCTGGTCGTAGGCCACCACCTGCATGTGACGGGTGATGTCGAGCCGGGCCAGCGATGCTGCCAGCGAGGTCATGCTCGGCAGCGGATGGCGGCCATGCTCGTGCGCCTGCGCGAGGTCGGAAAGATCGCGATTGAGGTCGGCGTAGCGCGCACGCGGCAGGCGCGACTGCTCATATGCACGTCGGCCGGCATCGGCATCGGCAAGGTCGAAGCGGCAATCGATCAGGCGCAGGTTGCGTTCGTGCAGACGCGTCGCCAGGTCAGCGGTCGAGATCAGCGGGGTCGAAGCCATGGCGATCCAGGCGCTCCAGCAGATTCACCAACATGCCCGCGGTGGCGCCCCAGATATAGCGCTCACCGAACGGGAATACATAGTAGCCACGCAGTCGACCGCGAAAGTAGCGTTCTTCGCGTTTCAGGTTGCGCCGATCGAGCAGGAAGCGCAGCGGGACTTCGAATACTTCATCGACTTCGCGGGCGTCGGGCGTCGCCGACACGAGCGGATCGATGATCCCGACCACCGGCGTCACGGCGAACGCGCTGATCGTGCCGTAAACGTCGAGCAGTCCGATCGGGCGCACTTGTTTCGGGTCGATTCCGAGTTCCTCGTGGGTTTCGCGCAGCGCGCCGGCCACAGCGTCGCGGTCACCGGCTTCGATGCGACCCCCGGGAAAACTGATCTGGCCGCCATGTTGCGGCAGATGTTGCGTGCGTTGGGTCAGCAGCACTTGCCAGCCATGCACGCGTGGCACCAATCCGACGAGCACCGCGGCGGGGCGCAGCAGTTGGCCCTCGGGCAACAGGCCGTCGAGTTCGTCGAGGTTGCTCGGCCCAGGTTCTTGCGCGTTCAGCGGCCGCAGGGCTGCCGCGAGTCGGTCGATCCATTCGACACTGCGCATCGGGCAAGCGGCCGAATCAATCACGGAGACGCTCACGCAACGGCAGGACCTCGATCATGATTCGTCGGCGTTCGGCATCCGGCAACTGACCCCAGGCGCCGATCTCGGCGCCGGTGCGCAGGCAGCCGTCGCACAGGCCGTCGTCTCCGAGGGTGCAAATGCCAATGCAGGGCGAGAGCGCAGGCGGGCGGGGCGCGCGCGGGTAGACCATCGAGTTCATGCA
Organism: uncultured Rhodanobacteraceae bacterium; assembly: GCA_937928755.1. GTDB lineage: Bacteria > Pseudomonadota > Gammaproteobacteria > Xanthomonadales > SZUA-5 > JADKFD01. The sequence continues at coordinate 22,174 of CALEZI010000096.1, forward strand.
GTGAAGTGTATCGCTTGCCACGATTGAAGCGCGCATGAAAGCATCGGTGTCATGAATACGACGCAAATCAATGTGAACAGGCCACCCTCCACCTCAGATCGAGCCGTGGACCGACCAGGATGCTAGCGGTCGCCGGCAAGATCCTGCGCGACTACGGGCGGGTATTGGGCGAAATCGAGCCCGGCTGCGCAGCGCTGCCGCGCTCCGCGCTGCCGCATCCGCGGGGTGCCATCCAGGAAGCCACGCTGCGAGCGCTGGCCATGCTGGATCCGACCGACGATGCGCTGCGCGACGCCTTGATCCGCGGATTCGTCTTCCTCGCCCAGTTCGTCGACGACGCGGATGCCGAACGGGTTGCCGATGGACAGGCGCAAATGGACGCGATGGCGCTCGAAGCTGGCGCAGAACCCCAGTCGCCGCGAGCACAGGAGGCGCTGCGCGTGGTCAACCGGATCAAGGTGGAGATGGAGCAGGCGCTGATCCAGGCCTGTCAAGCGGCAAAGATTCCGCTCTCGCGGGCGCCTTCGTTGTTGCGGTGAAGCAGTGAGTAGTGAGTAGTTAGTAGTGAATAGGAAGAGCAAAGCATTGCCCGGAATGCGGCCGTCTGCTCTTCACTACTCACTACTGAGCGCGGCGCAGCCGCGCGGACCACTCACTACTCACTCGTGTTACTTGACCTCGATCAGCTTGATGTCGAACACCAGCGCCTGGTTCGGGCCGATCGGGCGCGGGCCGCGTTCGCCGTAAGCCATGTCAGGCGGCAGGAAGATCTGCCAATGGTCGCCCACCTTCATCAGCGGCAGCACTTCCTGCCAGCCCTTGAGCACCTGATTGACCTGAAACTTGGCCGGGACACCACGGGCGAAGGAACTGTCGAACTCGAGGCCGGTGATCAGCGAGCCGCGGTAGTGCACGGTGACTTCGCTGGTGGCAGTCGGGCGCGCACCGTTGCCTTCTTCGATGACCCGGTACTGAATCCCGTTCGGCAGCGCGACAATGCCCTTCTTGGCGCGGTTCTCAGTCATGAACTTGGTGCTCGCAGCCATGTTCTCGCCAGCGAGCTTGTTGAACTTGGCTTCTGCTTCACTGCGCAACTTGGTTTCGAGCAGTTCCATCTGCGCCGCCAACTGTTCGCGCGGATAGGCCACTTCCTTGCCGGCAAAGCCGTCCTGCAGAGCGCGGATCACACCATTGAGGTCGATGTCGACGCCGCGTTCCTTGAGGTCGGCGCCGAACTGGTAGCCAATGGCGTAGCTCATCTTCGCCTTGTCCATGGCGACCGGCGGTGCAGCAGCTGCGGGAGCTGCACCGGGAGCCGGTGTCTGTGCCCAGGCGGACAGCGAAAACACCGCAGCGGCAACGGCCGCCAACTTTGCAAATTTCATGGATACCTCCGAAGAAACGGGGATCGCATCGGACCGCCATGGCAATGCTTGCGCGGCGTGATGCGCTGGTAATAGCCGCGCGGATTCTAAGGGAAGCGAAGGTTAAAGGTCACCCCGGTCGGCGCTGTGCTGCATCGGCGAAAGGACGCCGTTCAGGTGCGACATCGCGGCGAGCGGTCATCAGCCATGAGGACCCTCGCATGCGAGCCGAATCCGATCCCCTCCATGGCGAATTCCGCAAACTCGTGGCGATGGTCGCCACCCAGGTTCGGCGTTGTTTGCCGCACCGTGGGCTCCACGCCATTAAAATCAATCACTTGCGGGCTTGGCACGAGACTTGAAATGCCTGTGCTACCCGAACAGGGTATGAATCCACAGGAGAACGCAACATGGGTGTCTTTTCCCGCCTTTCCGACATCATCAACGCGAATCTGAATTCGCTGCTGGACAAGGCCGAGGACCCGGAGAAGATCGTCCGTCTCATGATCCAGGAGATGGAGGATACGCTGGTCGAAGTCCGCTCGGCCGCGGCCAAGGTCATCGCCGAACGCAAGGAACGCGAACGCCAGTTGGGTTTGCTCGACCGCGAGCAGCTCGAATGGGAACACAAAGCCGAACTGGCGCTGCGCAAGGACCGTGAGGACCTGGCCAAGATGGCGTTGTCGCACAAGGCCGCGCTCGGCGACCAGAGCAAGGCCGTGGCGCACGACCTGGTGGTGCTCGGCGAGAACCTGACCAAGCTCAACGACGACATCGCCAAGCTGCAGGCCAAGTTGCAGGATGCCAAGGCGCGCCAGCGCACCATCGTGATCCGCGCGCAGAATGCGCAGACATCGTTGAAGGCTCGCACGCAGATCCATTCGGCCAAGATCGACGACATGCTGAACCGTTTCGACTATGCCGAACGGCGCATTGACGCGGTCGAAGCGCAGGCCGAGGCTTTGGACCTGGGGCGCGCGAAGAATCTGAATCAGGCGTTCGTCGATCTTGAAGCCGAAGATCGCATCAAGGGCGAACTTGCCGCGCTCAAGGCCCGTGTCCAGCAGCCGAAGGGGTAATCACGATGTGGGCGGCACTCGAAGTACCGCTGGTCCTGTTCCTGGTAGTCGTGGTGCCGATCTGGCTGGTGCTGCACTACCGAAGCAAGCGTGCGGCCACTACCGCGACGCAGCAGATCGGCACGGAAGGTGATGTCACCGAGCTGTGGCAGGCGGCTCGGCGCATGGAAGAACGCATCCGGACGCTGGAACGCATCCTGGATGCCGATACACCGAACTGGCGAGGTCGCACATGAGTCGCAGTCATCGATATGGTTATGAGTACGCTTCGGCGAATCAATGGACGGGGGCAGTTTCCATGAACCAGAGCTACAGCCCAAGCCCACGCCTGTACCGCGACATCGACCGTCGCTGGCTGGCGGGGGTGCTGGCAGGAGCGGCGGGTCATTTTGGCTGGAACCTGACCGCGCTGCGCATCGTCACTTTCGTTGCCTGCATGACGCCGATCGTTCCGGTGGTGATTGTGGGTTATGTGCTGGCAGCGCTGATTTTGCCACCCCGGTCGACCCTGCCACCGCCACCGCCGGCCGCCAGCGAATGGCAATCGGCGCCACCGCCGGGCGTCACCGCATCCGAGCTGAAGTACCGGATACGGGAAATGGAGGACCGGCTGCGGGCAATGGAGGCGTATGTCACCAGTGCCCAGTACGAGATCGACCGCGAGCTGAAGCGCGGCCCGAACTGAGCTGATCGGCACAAGCAAAGAACGACGGCCCGCGCGAGCGGGCCGTTGTCGTTAGTGGGGATCGCAATTTTCGTCCGCAAAGGACGCAAAGGACGCAAAGGAAAGCAGGGCTGGGTCAGAGGGTCGAGTACGATGATCCCGCCGCGCGACGGCATTCCTTTTCGCTCTCGTTGGTTTTTTCGCTCTCTTTGCGTTCTTTGCGTTCTTTGCGGACAAAAAAGCTGTCAGCGGCCCACTGCGTCCATGCGCGCCAATACGGCGTACGTCGCTCGCCGCAATTCACATGACCTGCCGCATACTCGCGCCCTTTTCCGCATGGGAGATGAGGCATGTCCGCATTGACTCAGGAAGACATCCGGGCGCTGCTGGCGACCATTGTCGATCCGCACCACGGCGAGAATCTGGTCGCCGCCGGCAGCGTGCGTGGCATCGGTATCGATGGCGCCAATATTGCTGTCGAAATCGGCCTCGGTTATCCCGCCGAGAGCTGGTGCGATACCCTGGCCGGGCAGGTCAAGGCAGTGCTCGAGGCTGATCCGCGCATCCAGCGCGCGGTGGTCGATGTCGGCTGGCAGGTGATCGCGCACAAGGTGCAGCAGGGCCTCACGCCGCTGCCCGAGGTCAAGAACATCATCGCGGTGGCCAGCGGCAAGGGCGGCGTGGGCAAGAGCACGACGGCTGCCAACCTGGCGCTGGCGCTGCAGGCTGAAGGCGCCGTCGTTGGCGTGCTTGATGCCGACATCTACGGCCCCAGTCAGCCACGCATGCTCGGACTGTCCGGCAAGCCGGATACTCGCGACGGCAAGGTCATCGTGCCCAAGAATGCCTACGGCCTGCAGGTGATGTCGATCGGCTTCATGATCGAAGAGGACACGCCGATGATCTGGCGCGGTCCGATGGTGACCCAGGCGCTGCAGCAGTTGCTCAACGAAACCGACTGGCAGGGGCTGGACTACCTGGTGATCGACCTGCCGCCCGGCACCGGCGACATCCAGCTGACCTTGTGCCAGCGGGTGCCGGTATCCGGCGCGGTGATCGTCACCACGCCGCAGGACATTGCCTTGCTGGATGCGCGCAAAGGACTGAAAATGTTCGAAAAAGTTGCCGTGCCAGTGCTCGGCATCGTAGAGAACATGAGTACCCATGTGTGCAGCAACTGCGGTCATGCCGAACCGATCTTCGGCACCGGCGGCGGCGAGCGCATGGCGGAGCAATATGGCGTTGCTTTGCTCGGCCGCTTGCCGCTCGACATGCGTATCCGCGAGGAATCCGATTCCGGCCACCCCACGGTGATCGCCGGACCGGATACATCGATTGCCGCAACTTATCGCGAGATCGCCCGCAAGGTGGCGGGACGGCTCAGTCGCCAGGCGCGCAACAAGTCGATCGGCTTTCCCAACATCGTCATCCAGAGCACTTGACGCGAGTTGGCGCGACACCGCAACAAGTCGGCGATACGGACCTGCGTGACCGCTTCCCGGGCACACACCGAAGGCGCGTCACACTGGATTCTTGCCGCAGCGCGCCTTTGGCGGGCCACGCGCTTGCGCGGCCGCTCTTGATTTTCAGCCCCGAGACGCGCAAGAGCTGCGCCGCAGGCGCGGCGCCCGTCAGCAGCGCAATCGAATCGCGAACGAAAACCACCGCCACTCCCGCAACCAGTGTCAATCGTCACGGATTGAAATTCACGAAATTCTGCTTTGTCGGCGCTATTGTTCGCTCCACCCAAGGCTGTGAGGTTCCGTCTATGTTCGTGCGTGGATTGTGTCTGACGTTGCTGTTCATCGCGGAGGTCGCTGGCGCGGCGACCACCGCTGCCGAACTGCCGGTCAAGGATTTCTGGCGTCACAACGAATTCGATCAGGTGCGCATTTCGCCAGATGGCAAGTACCTTGCCGCGACGGTTCCCGACGAGGAGACCCGCGCCCTCGTGATCTTCACGCGCAAGGATCGCAAGATCACCGGCGTGGCGCGCTTCACCGACAAGCGCCAGGTCGGCGCGTTTGCCTGGGTCAACAAGGACCGCGTCGCCTTCACCATGAGCGATCGCGGCGGCCGTCTGGTGCGGCCGCAGCCGCGCGGCGAGTTGCTGTTCATGCGTGCGGATGGCAAGGACAAGGCCGCCTATGCCGGTGGATCGCGCGGCTCGTTGCTGTCGCGCACGCTGCGCGATGGCAGCGACCACGTGATCGTCACCGACTACCTGCCGAGTCAGCGCCAGGAGCAGGCGGATGTCGTGCTCTATCGGGTCAACGCCAAGACCGCCAAGTCGACGAAAGTGGCGTTCTCGCCGGTGCCCAACGCCCAGTTCACGTTGACTCACGATGGCGAGCCGCGTGTCGCCGCCGGTGCGCTCGGTTATCGCCAGAGCGAAGTGCACTACTACGATGCCGACCTCAAGTCGTGGCGCAAGATCCTGTCCGAGAAGGACAGCGGCGAGACCATGAATCCGTGGGTCATGCACGGCGACGGCAAGCGCTTCTATGCCGTCATCCCCGAGAAGACCGGGCCGCACGGCTTGTATCTGGTCGACCCGAACGGCAAGCGCGAGCTGGTGGCTCGCGACGAAGTTTCCGATCCAACCACGCCGATCATGTCGCTGGACGGCAAGGACGTCATCGGCGTCGAGTTCCGTTCGACGGTGCCGAGGCGCCAATGGCTGATGCCCGACCATCCGGATGCGGTCATCCTGAAGAGCTTGCAGCAGAGCTTTCCCGGCCAGTGGGTGAACTTCAGCAATGCCACCGACGATGGCAAAACCATCGTGTTCATGGTGACCAGCGATCGCAATCCGGGTGAGTTCTTCCTTTACGAGCGCGAAACCAGCAAGGCCACCTACCTCGCCAGCGTGCGCCAGTGGTTGAACCCGGAGCTGATGTCGGAGATGAAGCCGATCCAGTTCAAGGCGCGCGACGGATTGACCATCCATGGCTGGCTGACCCTGCCCAAGGGTTCGGATGGCAAGAACCTGCCGCTGATCATCAATCCACATGGTGGTCCGCACGGTCCCTACGACGACTGGGGTTTCAATCCCGAGGTTCAGCTGTTCGCTTCGCGCGGTTACGCCGTGCTGCAACCGAACTTCCGTGGTTCGGGCGGCTTCGGTCTGCAGTTCCAGGAGATCGGCTATCGCCAATGGGGCGGTACCATGCAGGACGACGTCACCGACGCCACGCTGTGGGCGATCAAGGAGGGCATCGCCGACAAGGACCGCGTCTGCATCTACGGTGCCAGCTACGGTGCCTACGCCGCGTTGATGGGCGTGGCCAAGGAGCCCGACCTGTACCAGTGTGCGATCGGCTTCGTCGGCGTTTACGACCTGAAGACCATGTACAGCCGCGGCGACATCCGCGAGCGCGATTCCGGCGTCGACTACCTCGAGGAAATCCTCGGAAAATCCCAGGATGAACTGGCGATGCGCTCGCCGGCGCGTCAGGTCAACAAAATCAAGGTGCCGGTGGTGATCGTGGCCGGCGGCGAAGACCGCCGCACGCCGCCGAAGCAGAGCGAGATACTGGTCTCCGAACTCAAGGATGCGGGCAAGGGGAACCTGATCGAGGAGTTTTACGTGCAGCCCGGCGAAGGCCACGGCTTCTACAAGGTCGAGCACAACATCAAGTTGTACGACACCTTCCTCGGCTTCTTCGATCGCCACATCGGCAAGAAGGCCAAGGCAGAGGAAGCGGTTGCGGCACAGTAGGCGTTGACGCGGCGCCCGCTCATGCGGGCGCCGCGGTCTACCTCGTTTTGGAGGGCCACGCGCCTGCGTGGCCGCTGTTGAATCGACTACTCGGAAAAGCGGCGCCGCAGGCAGGGTGCCCTCCAGGGCCATGGCGATCGTTACGCCCCCTCGCGCAACCGCCCGAACACCGCTTCCACCTCGCTGTGCACAAACATTACGGCCAGGTCGCCGGGCTGCAGCCAGGCCAGCGTGCACTGCAGCGCTTCGCTGTCGGTCTCGCAATCGACGATGCGCGTGGCGTCGAGGCCGCCAGCGGCGGCGCCCTGTCGCAACAGCGCCGGAATCTCGCCCGGTTCACGCCCGCGCCGGTACTTCGGCATGTCCTTGACGATCAGATGATCCGGACGTTCCTGCGCCGCCAGTTCGCCCAGCGCGCGGATGGCGTCGTCATCACGATCGCCGGCCTGTCCGATCGAGATCAGCAGGCGTCGGCGCGGCAGGCTGCGCGCGGTATTGAAAATTGCCGCAAGACTCTCCGGGTTGTGACCGAAGTCGGCAAGCACCTGCGCACCGGAACGCAGCGAATACAGATTGGCACGCCCGGGATTGTCGTCGACCGAACGCCCGAAGCTGCTCAAGGTCGCGCGGATGGCCGTCAGCGGCAGTTTCAACTGGATCGCCGCTGCCGCTGCAGCCAGGCAGTTGGCGATGTTGTGGCGGGCACTGGCGCCGCCGGGCAATGCGATCTCGTGTAACCCGATGAGGTCGATGCTGCGATGCGGCTGTTCGTAGACCAAACGGCCGGCACGCACCGTTGCCACGCCGCGCAGGGTTCGCGTGCTGCGCAGCGTTGATGGATTGGGTGGTTGCACGGCAAACCAGGCGGTGTCGCGATCGACCCGCCGCGCCTGCTCGCGGCACCATTCGTTTTCGGCGTTGGTGACCAGTACGCCGTGCGGCTTGAGTGCTTTGGCGACCAGGAACTTGACCTTGGCAAGCTGGCCGAGTGTGTGGATGCCCATGTCGTTGAGGTGGTCATCGGCGATGTTGGTGACGATCGCCACGTCGGCGGTGCGCACCGACAGGCCGCGCCGTAGCAGACCACCGCGGGCAACTTCGAGCACCGCGAACTGGGTGTGCGGGTGGCGCAGCACCTTGCGTGCGCCACCCGGACCGGAATAGTCGTCGCGATCCAGAACCTCGCCGCCGACCTCGACCGAATCGGTGCAGCAATGGCCGGTCACCCGCCCGGCGACGGCGGCGATGCGTGCCAGCAGTCGCGTTGTGGTGGTCTTGCCGTTGGTGCCGGTGACCAGCGCGACTGGCAAACGATGACGCACGCCGGGCCAGTCGATGCTGTCCGCATCCGGCACGGCGTCGTAGGCGAACGTCTGCGCGTGGCGGCCCTCACCGATGCTGAGGTCGCCATCGCCGATCAGCAGTTGTGCGTGCTCCCGCAGCGCGCGCTCGCGAAAGGCCACCAGGTTCGGATTTGCGGCGCTGTCGCGCTGTCTTTCCAGCCGCGAACGGATGCGCGAGCGGCGCGGCACGGGATGCTCGATCAGTCCCGACAAAGCCAGTTCCCACGCCCACTCCGCAATGAAGGTCGCGACCATCAACTGGTCGATCGGCGCCTCCAGCGCGCAGTGCAGTGTGGGTTCGAACCAACGTGTGACCCGCGCTGTCTCGCCCCAACCGAGCGCCACCGTGAGGCGCCGTACCTCGCGCCGCCAGCGCGCGCCGAGGTGCGTGCGCATTCGCGGCGGCGGCTGCGTCTCGATCACCGCGCCGGGCCCGTCGAGCAGGATCGTGCGGCCGGTCAGGCGGCGGGTGTCGGTGAGGTAGGGGATGGTCATTGCTGGAACGTAGCGGAAGCGGGTTTCGACTGAAAAACGGGGCTGGGGTCAGCGGAACAGAAAAAGGGGCAGGG
>CALEZI010000097.1 GCA_937928755.1 uncultured Rhodanobacteraceae bacterium
CTTCCGTGTGTTCTTTGCGCGAATAAGCGCACCGACAGGGGCGACCGGGACTCTCTCCAAACATATCGTAAGTGACTATAAGAAAACATTTGTCCGCAAAGGACGCAAAGTAGAGCAAAGCCAGCAAGTGATTCGGCAAGGGGAAATCTGACCTCTGCACAATCACCGCTTCCTGCGCTCTTTGCGCTCTATGCGGACAGAAAACACACTCCGAGGTCGCTGACAGTTTGATGCGCGAAGGTGCGCAGCGGTGCGGCAGGGACTCCCACAGGTCTACAGCGACGGAATCGTCCACTGCTGCGCCAACTGCACTTCCTCGCAGTTGTCGCCGTCGCCGACGCGATCGACGACCAGGAAATCGCCGCCCTGGTCGAGCGCAATCAGCGGGTGGTGCCAGGTGCCACGGTGGTATTGCACGCCTTGCCCACGATCGGCGAGGAACGCGCGTGGCGTCGAATTCGGCGACTCGGCAACGACGATCACCCAGCGTGTGCCATTCAGCGGCACGAACGCCTGCGAGCCAAGCGGGTGGCGTTCCAGCATTGAAATCGTCAATGGCAACGCGAACGGCTGTGCACGTGCCAGGCTGATCGCGGCCTGGCCGCCGTCGAGTTCGACGCGCGCCAGCGCATGAAAACGCTGCGTGGTGCCCTGATTGATCGCAAACACCTTGCGTGCGGCGTCGGCAGAGATCACGGCACCGAACGCCGCAAAAGCGGCCGGGGTCAGCAGTTCGACCTTGAGGTCAGGCATGAGTCAGTGCATTTGTGGGTCCAGACTCGTCTGGACGCTGTTGCGTTGGTCGACGGAAAGCGTCCGGACAAGTCCGGACCCACCACAGCACGCGCTTGGGCGCGCCCGAATGCAGTGGATCACACTCACGTCACCCTCCCGTACAGCCGCAACCGCGATACACCGCCATCCGGATGAATGTTGAAGCGCACGTGGCTGATCGCCGCGTGCGCGCGGATTTCATCGCGGAAATGGTGCTGGAGGTCCATCGACAGTTTCTGCTCCGGCAGCAGCAGCGGCCAGAACATTGATTGGGTCACCAGTGATTCCGGCGTGCCACCGGCGACCATCGCGCACTGCAGCGAACAGGCATCAGGATAGTTGCCCTTGAAGTGGCAGGTGTCGACCTCGATCGCCTCGATCACGCCGGGCCGGGCCAGCGCCAGGATGCACCAGTCGTTGCCCGGCTCGCGGCGACGCCGGGTCTCCCAACCGTCGCCCATGTCGACCCCGCGACCCGGCAGCAACAGGTTCGACGCCAGCCCGAAGTGCTGGTTGTTGGCGGCGACCACGCTGCCACCGTTCAACGCCGCCAGCAGATCGACCAGTCCCGTGCTGTCGGCGCTGGCAAAATCGAACTCGGGGATGCCGTACAGGCGCAAGCGCGCGAGGCCGCCGTCGGGATACAGGTTGACGCGCACATGGGTGCAGCGCCGCGTGCCTTCGAGGGTGAAGTAGTGATGGCGGTTGCCGCCCAGGTTCACCGCCGGCAGCAGTGGAAACCAAACGGCGTCAGTGGCGGACTCGTCGCTGGCGCCGTCGCAGCCTTCGACCGACGCCGACGGCGGGAAATTGCCGGTGAAGTGACTGGTGTCGAGATCGACGCCGACGATGGTCCCCGGCCGCGCTAGGCGCACGATGCACCAGTCGTGGCCCGGACCGCGCTTGCGCCGGCTCTCCCAGCCGTCCATCCACTTGCCGTGGTCGTCGTACTTGCCGGGGATGAATTGCGCCGGCGCCGGATTCAGCATGCGCTGCTTGTCGGCGAAGAAATCGTCGCTGGCGATCAGCGCCCGGGCGCCGAGCCGGGCGTCGGCGAGGTTGACGTGGCGGCGGGTGAAGTCGGGTGCATCGGGATCGAGGCTGGGCAGTGCCATGAAAGTGACCGCGCTGGAACAGACGTGCAGTATCGCGCGTCGCGCTCGATTCTGATGTCGATCAAGGCGAGTCCGTGGAATTCGGCGCACCCTGCAGCTTCCAGCGGTGTTTGGAGCGTGCCATGAGCGATCCCATCCTCGTCCCCTTCGATGGCAGCGAGTCTGCCGAACGCGCATTGAGCTACGCGACCGGACTGGCGCGTGGGCAGCAGTGCCCAATCCACCTGTTGGGCGTGGTCGAGTGGAGCTATTTCGGGGTGCAGAATCCGATGGAACTGGCGCAGGCGCAGACCAACCACATTGCCGAAGTGCAGCGCCTGCAAACCGAGGTACTGGAACCGCGCGCCGAGCACCTGCGTGCGGCCGGGATCGACGCCAAGGTGACGGTGGAACCCGGTCCGGTGACGGCAACCATCCTCGATGTGGCCGAACGCCTCCACGCCAATGTGCTGGTTGTCGGTCGCCGCGGCGGCTCGCGGCTGTCGAAACTGCTGATGGGCAGCACCTCGAGCGCACTGGTGCAGACGGCGCCGATACCGGTGATCGTGGTGCCCTAGCCAGGTCCTGTTGCAGCAAGTGATTCGGCCGGGGAAATCTGACCACTGCACAAACGCCGCTTCCTGCTCTCTTCGCGTTCTTTGCGTCCTTTGCGGACAAAAATCAGACATCCGTGGTCGCCGGCTGTTTGATGCGCGAAGTGCGCAGCAGTGCGCGAGGGACTCCCGGACGGCCGTTGCACCAGGGCGTCTACAGCGGGAACCTGACCCGGAAGCGCGCGCCGCCGTCGCTCATGTTGTCGACGCGGATGTGGCCGCCATGCTCTTCGACGATCTTCTTGACGATGGCGAGGCCTAGGCCGGTGCCCTTGGTCTTGGTCGTCGTGTACGGTTCGAACAAGCGATCGCGCAGGGTTTCCGGAATGCCCGGGCCGTGGTCGCGCACATCGAGTTCGAGGAAGTTGCGGCTACCTTCGGCGGCACCATGCAGCGATACGTCGACCTGCCCGCGGCCTTCGGGCTGCGCTTCTTCGGCATTGCGCAGCAGGTTGTGCAGCAACTGACGCACGCGCCCGACGTCGGCGCGCACCGGCGGTTCGTCCTCCGGGATGCGCAAATGGATGTCGACGCGGGCGGTGTCGCCGGTGTACAGATCGACCACTTCGCGGATCACCCGTGACAGGCGGATCGGCTTCAGCTCCAGCCGTGGCGGGCGTGCATAGTCGCCGAAGGCATTGACCATCGCCTTGAGCGCTTCGACCTGGGCCACGATGGTGTGCGTCGAGCGATCGAGAATGTCGCGATCGGCCTCCGGCAGGCGATCGAGCAACTTGCGGCGCAAGCGCTCGGCGGCGAGCTGGATCGGCGTCAGTGGATTCTTGATTTCGTGGGCCAGCCGACGCGCCACCTCCGACCACGCCGAGTCGCGCGTGGCGCGGGCATATTCGGATTCATCGTCGAACACCAGCACCAGTCCGCCGACCTCGCCGTCGCCACCGGGCAGGCGCGCGCCGCGCAGCAGCAGGCGTTGTTCCTGCGGGCCGCGCTGAATACGTACTTCCTCGCGCCAGTCGCCGGGCTCGCGCGCGAGTGCTTCGACCAGCCGCTGCACCAACGGCTGCAGCGGAGGATCGGCCTTGCCCAGGCGCTCGATCGCCAGGCCGTTCCACGGCGACAGATCGACACCGAGGATCTCCTGTGCCGAGCCGTTCGAGGTGCGCAGCCGGCCGGCGCCGTCGAGACTGAGCACACCGGAGGAAATGCGGTCGAGTACACCCTCGAAGTAGCGCCGACCGGCCTCGGCGTCGCCGGCGGCGCGCAGCAGGCGCTGGTTGGCCTCGTCGAGTTCGCGCGCCATCTGGTTGAAGGCGCGTGCCAGGCCGCCGAGTTCGTCGTCGCTGATTTCGGGCACGGTGATGCGGTAATCGCCCTGGGCGACGGCGCGAGTGGCCTGCACCAGCCGGCGCAACGGGTCGACCAGACCACGCGCCAGCGCGAACGCCAGGTACAGCGCGAACAGCACCGCGGCGACCAGCACCACGCTGAGTACCACGCTCAGCGTGTACTTGAGCGCGCCGCGCAAAAACGCCAGTTGCTGGTAGTCGTAGTAGTGACGTTCGATGGTCTGCGCCAGCGTGGCGATTTCATTGTCCAGCGCGAAGCGCCCGAGCAGCACTTCGTCGCGACCCGGCATGCCGACCAAAGCGAGAATGGTCAGCACCTCGCCGCTGCGATCCACGCTCGATGCCTCGCCGCCATTGCGCGCCGCCCGCCACAGGCTGTCGGGGGGCGCCAGCGCCGCCAGGAAACGTGGATCGCCGGTCGCCCGGGCGATGACCCGGCGCTGCGGATCGAGGATCGCCAGTTCAAGTGCCTCCAGCTCGTCGAGCGCGCCGGCCAGCCCGGTATCGTCGGCATCGACCTCGGCGCGGTCGATGCGGCGTCCGTGCAGGCGCACACGGTCGAGCACCTGGCGTTCGCTCAGGTCGATCGCACGCTGCGCGACCGTCAGGCTGTCGTCGAGTGCGGCGGACACGTCGACGCGGAACCAGCCATCGACGGCGCCGTGCACGAAACGCAAGGAGAACATGAACAACATCGCCAGCGGCGGCAGCACCAGCAGGGCCAGGCGCTTGAGCAGACGCCAGCTCAGGCGCGCGCCCGGAGCGCGCGAGCGCACATCGCGCCGCAGTCGCCACGCTTCGAGACCGAGCGCGCCGAGCAGCAGCGCCAACGCCAGTGCCATGCCGCCCAGCACCCAGGACCATTCGGCGCCCATGCGCGGGCCGACATCGGCGTCGCGCCCGGACAGGTAGACCGCGCCGAAGGCGAGAATCGCCAGCGCCAGCAACGGCAGGGCGCGTTTCCAGAGGTTCATCGGCGCGCGACCTGGCGGAAGGCGGCAATGGCCAGCTGATCCGCGCCTGCAAATCCCATCAGAAGCGGGGCAGGGGGCAGGTGGCAGGGGGCGTCGCCCTGTGCAGGGTCACATTGTGTCGCGGGTCCCGTTCCCCGGTCCTTGCCGATTGCCCCGCTCTTGAGCATTTTCCCGAATGCGCCACGGTTCGACTGCGCCGCGGGTTGGGCCCCGTGCCCCGTGCCCCGTGCCCCTTTCTCGACCTCCCGCCACCCGCTATCAAAATCCCAATCGCTGTCGAACAGCGCCGGCAGGCGCAGCGGCGCCGGCAATTGCGCCGGGTCGAGACGCACGCGCACGCGGCCCCCGCAGGCGCCGGCGCAGGCCGCCTCGGCGGGCCAGCGCAACTGCGCGTTTTCCATCGCGGCGAGCAGCGTATTGCGCAGCGTGAAGGTCTGCGGATGGGTCTTGCCGACCGCCAGTTGATAGCTGCGCAACAGCGGCGAGTAGCGCAGCGCCAGCGACTGATGCAGTTCGCGGCCATCCGTCAGTTGCCAGTCGACGTCGAAAGCCAGCATCAGACCGGCCTGCAACGCTTCGGTGGCACGCGGTCCGAGCTCGATGCTCATCGCCATTTGCAGCGTCGCTGCGCCACTACTGTCGGCAACCGCCTGCTTCAGGGTCAGGCTCTGTGCCGTCAGGGTACCGGCCACGGTCAATCCAAGCGCTGCAAGGAGGCATAGAAGAATCCGTCCTGATCGGCATTTCCCGTCAGGTTCTGCCAGCCGGCGCCGGCCTCGCGAAATCCGGGCAAACGCAGCGGCAGCGCACGCGCCGAAGGCGTGCGCTGGCAGAAGGCCGTTATCTGGCCCTGATTCTCGGCGGCGAGGACTGAACACGTCGCGTAGGTTAGACGTCCGCCGCGGGCGAGCAAAGGCCACAAGGCATCGAGCAGGCGCGCCTGCTCGGCGACCAGCGCCGCGACATCACCCGGACGCCGCAGGTGTTTGATGTCCGGATGGCGGCGGATCACGCCGGTTCCGGTGCATGGGGCGTCGATCAGGATCTGGTCGAAGGGCTGGCCATCCCACCAGCGGGCGCACTGCGCAGCGTCGGCGTGAACCACCTGCGCCTGAATGCGACAGCGCCGCAGGGTGTCGCGCAAACGCGGCAGACGCGCGGCCTCGCGCTCGATCGCCACCACGGTCAAGCCGGCGACAGCTTCGGCCACGGCAGCGGTCTTGCCACCCGGTGCGGCGCAGGCGTCGAGTACGCGCTGTCCGGGTTTTGCGGCCATCACCTCGACCACCTGTTGCGCGGCCGCGTCCTGAACGGAAACCCGGCCCTCGGAAAAGCCCGGCAGCCGCTCGATCGCCACCGGCTCGGCCAGCCGCAACGCATGCAGCGGCGCGACCGGCGCGCTCGACGCGATCCCGAGATCGCCCAATGCCGCGGCATACGCATCGCGGCTGCTGCTGCGGGCATCGACGCGCAGCCACATCGGCGCCGCCTGGTTGCCGGCCGCGCACAACAACTCGAAGTCATCCGGCCAGTCGCGGCGAAAGGCATCGATGAGCCAGCGCGGATGTTCGAGGCGCGCCTCGTCGTCGGACTCGATGGCCAGTTCCAGCGACGGTCGCTCGCGCAGGAATCGCCGCAGCAGGGCGTTGACGAAGCCCGCCGCGCCGGGATCGAGCGCACGTGCCGCGTTCACGTGTTCGGCGACTGCCGCATGCACCGGCGTTGCCAGGAAACGCAGCTCGGCCAACGCGGCGCGCAGCAACGCGGCGACCAGCGGGCGCGGCCGTCGCCGGCACAGTCGCCGCAGCAGCGCTTCGGCGGAGTAGTGGTGGCGCAGAGTCTGGTAGGCCAGCGCGCGCCCGAATGCGCCATCGCGCTGATCGTCCTGCAGGTGATCTGCCAGCGCGCTGTCCAGCGATGTGCCGTTGCCGACGGCCTGCAGCACGCGGGCGACGCGGGCGCGAATGGTGGCGACGGTCACCGCTTCAGTTCCGGCCGCCCGTTCACGTAATCGGCGGCGTCGATCACCCGGCCGCCGGCACGCTGCAGCTTGAGGATCGCCAAAGCGCCGTCGCCGCAGGCGATGGCAAGCCGGCTGCGGGTGGCACGTACCGGCGTGCCGGGCTCGCCGTGCGCATCGACCGGCTCGGCGGCGTGGATGCGCACGCGTTCCCCGGCGATCTCGGCTTCCGCGACAGGCCACGGATTGAACGCACGAATCTTGCGGTCAAGCACCGACGCCGACTCGTTCCAGTCGAGCAGCGCCTCGGACTTGTCGAGTTTGTGCGCGTAGCAGACACCCTCGGCGGGCTGCGGCGTCGGATCAAGCGACTCGCCACACTGCAGGCGCATCAAGCCCTCGCGCAAGACCTCGGCGCCGAGCGCGGCGAGGCGGTCATGCAGCATCGCGCTGTTGTCGTCGGCGGCGATCGGCGTGCGTCGCTGCAGCAGTACCGGGCCGGTGTCGAGGCCGGCTTCCATCTGCATCAGGTCGACACCCGTCTCATTGTCGCCGGCGAGGATCGCGCGCTGGATCGGGGCCGCGCCACGCCAGCGCGGCAGCAGGCTGGCGTGCACGTTCCAGCAACCGAGGCGCGGCAGCGCCAATACCGCGCGCGGCAGAATCAAGCCGTAGGCGACCACCACCAGCAGGTCTGGCGCAAAGGCTGCCAGGCGATCCTGGGTGGCGGCATCCTTCAGCGATTCGGGTTGTTCGACCGGAATGCCCGCCACCAGCGCCCGCTGCTTGACCGGACTCGGTTGCAACTGGCGACCGCGGCCGGCCGGACGATCGGGTTGCGTGTAAACGGCGACGCAGTCGACGCCGGCGGCGAGCACCGCATCGAGGCACGGCACCGCGAACTCCGGCGTGCCGGCGAATATCACTCTGAGCGTCATCGGCGTACACCAAACATGCGGCAAGTCATGGCTCGAGCTTGTTGTCCTTTGCGGACAGAAAACAGCCGGCAGGATTACCCTGGAAACCAGCCACCCTTGGGGACCCTCTGGACAAGTCCCGCGACTCGTCATTGCGAGCGCAGCGAAGCAATCCAGGCATTTGATTTTCAGAGCATTTCTGGATTGCCGCGTCGCTTCGCTCCTCGCAATGACGACTTGTTCAGAGGTTCCTTAGCCCGTCGCGCTGACCGGCGCCATCTGTCGCCGACGCTTGTCGAGCTTGCTCTTCACCATCTGCCGCTTCAACGGCGACAGGTAGTCGACGAACACCTTGCCGGCCAGGTGATCCATTTCATGCTGGATGCATACCGCCAGCAGGCCGCCGGCATCGATGCGCCGCAATTCGCCGTTCCTGTCGAGCGCCTCGACCACCACCCGCTCGGCGCGCTCCACGTCGGCGAACACGGTGGGCACCGACAGACAGCCTTCCTGGCAGGTCTGACTGCCTTCGGTTTCGACGATGCGCGGATTGATCAGCACCAGCGGCTGATCCTTGTCTTCGCTGACATCGATGACGATCAGCTGCCGGTGGTAGTCGATCTGGGTAGCGGCCAGACCTACGCCGGGGGCGGCGTACATCGTCTCGAACATGTCGTCGATCAGGCGCTGCAGCTCAGCGTCGATGCGTTCGACCGGCTTGGCGATCGTGCGCAGGCGGTTATCGGGAAACTCGAGGATCGGGAGCAGGGCCATGGGCGTGATCTGAGGGCGCGCAGCCGCGAAGTCAATGGCCAAGTATTGTAGCCGCTGCGTTTAGAGCAGGTGTTGGTCGCTGGTGCGGGTGTCGGCGGGTGCCCACACCCGCAACCGACACCCGCCTTTCAGCAGCATGTTCACTTGCACTTACTTTCGCCGCACTACACTAGCGTCGGCAAAGGCGCGTGCCGGTGGTTGTTTCGCAGCGTCGATTGCGCGGAGAAAGCTCGTCGTTGCGTTCCGGCGAACCGCCATTGACGACACAGATGCGCGTGCCGGTCACCATCGAACAGCCCTCCGGCTCGTCGGCTGCGGCGCTCTGATCGCGGAACTCGAAACGGTGGCGCAGCGATTCGCCGGCCAGCTGTGTCGCGACATCCGTCGTGTAGCGCCACTGCGCCAGCGAAGCCTGCGCCGAGGCGATGAAGGCATCGGCGCCCGCGGGTGCTTTCAGCGTGGCGATGTCGGTGACCGCCCCATCGGCGGCCAGTCGGTATTCGAGTTCGATCGTGAGCGTCTTGCCGTCCAGTCGCGCGCCGCGCGGGAAAGTCGGCTTGACCCGGTACTGCGGCTCCGGTTCGCTTGCGCCCGGCAGCAGCACGGTCGCTGGCGACAACGCCGGTCGCGCGACTTCCGCCGCTGCTGCGTTCACGGCACTGGCAATCGGCGGCAGTCGTTCGATCGTCTTGTCCGCCGATGCAGGCGCCGGGACCCGGGCCGCAGTCGGACTCGGCGTGGCTGGCGGTGCCGCCCGCACATCGCCCAGCGGCGGCAGGCGCAACTGCCAGGTGTCGTTCGGCAACGGCGACGCGGCGGGCGGCGAGTAGGCAAACAACTGCGCCTGCGGCAGCGACAGATCGCGCGGGCCGGCGCCGGGCTGGATCTGCAGCCCGCCGCCGATCACGCTCACCAGCACGCCGATGAACAGCGCCGGCAACACCACCTTCTGCAGCGCGCCGCGGTCGTTGCTGGTGCGCCCGGCGATCCGCTGGACGCGCCACAGCAGGCCACCGGCCACCGCGCTGGGCGCCAGCAGCGGCGCGTCGTGACGGAACTCTTCCAGCGACAGCAGTGCCCGCGTGTAGTCCGCACGTCCGCCGGCGTAAGCGACCACCATGTCGTCGCAGCACGCTTCGCGCAAGCGACGCAGTTCCTCGCTCAGCCAGCGCACGCCGGGGTGGAAGAACAGCAACACCTCGAGCGCGATCTGCAGCCAGTTGACCAGGTAGTCGGCGCGCCGCAGATGGGCGATCTCGTGCGCCAGGATCAGCTTCAGTTGCGGCCACGGCATGCCGGTGGCCACGCTCAGCGGCAACACGATCACCGGTGCAAAGTGGCCGATCACGAACGGCACCCGTGCCACCGCGGAACTGACCACGGCGATGGGCCGCGACACGCCAAAGTGGCGCGCCAGTTCGACCACCGGCGCAGCCAGCCCGGGTACGCCGACGCCAGCCGTTATCAGGCGCCGCAGCGCCAGTTGCGAACGCAGCAATCCACCGCCGATGGCGATCACCGCGAGCGCCCACAGCAACACCAGCAGCGGCAGCAGCGGTTCGATCAGGCGCACCACCGACGGTGTGGCGACCACCGTCGTCGCCGCATTGTCGAGGGCGCTGCCAGCCACCGGCAGTGCCGCATGGGCCGCGGCGATGGCTGCGGCGTCGGCATGGCTGCGCACGCTGTCGAGTTCGTGCGCGAAGGTCGCGGTCAGCGCCAGCACCAACGCCAGCAGGCAGCCAAGGCCCCAGGCGTAAGCCGTCTGCGGCGCATGGTTGCGCAGCCGCGCGGCGGGGACGGCATAGGCCGCGGCGGCCAGCGCGCCAAGCCATATCGAATGGATCAGCGTCCAGCCGACCGCATTGATCAGCAGCTCGAGGGTGTCCATCAGCGGCGCTCCTCGCTGTCGGCGTTTTCGATGTTGCGCAGCAGTTCGCGGATTTCGGCGAGCTCGCCGTCGTTGGCGCGTGGATCGTTGCCGAGCGCCTGCATCACCAGGCGCATGGCCGAGCCATCGAACAGTTTCGAAATCAGCGCGCCGACGAACGCGCGTTCGGTCGCCTCGCGCGAAACCGTTGCAGCGAAGCGATGCGCGCGCTGCGACTCGTCGCGGATCACCAGACCCTTGGCGTGCATGACCTGCAGCAGCTTCAGCGTGGTGGTGTAGGCGGTCTGGCGCGCATCGCTCTGCAAGGTTTCATGGATATCGCGCACCGTGCAGGGCCCACGGTCCCACATCACCTTGAGCAGTTCGATCTCTGCTTCGGTCGGTTTGTGCACCTCGTTGCGGCCCATGTGTGCATTCCTTGCGATCGCCGATCGCTGTCAAAGTCAACGACGCCTATCGTAGCGAGTTTGCGCAGCGTTGCAAATACTTGCGCTGTTTGGGGGTTGACAACCTACGAAGCTGATCGTAGTTTGAATTTGCCCACCGCAAACTGGAATACATCGATGAAAGCCCTGACCCTGATTTTCCCCCTGGCGCTGAGTGTCGGCTTCTGCCAACCGCTGTTCGCCGCCGTCGAGAGCGCCACGACCAACGTGGTCGTGCAGTCGACGAAGTCGGTCAGCGAAATGTCGGAATACGTCGAAGACGTCGATCGCCGCCTGCAGAAGGGCCGCTACGACGTCGTCGAAGACAAGGAGCGACAATGGATGATCGGGCGGATCGCCGATCTGCGCGTCGCGCTGCAGGCCGCTGATGTCAACGCGGCGCCGCCGGCCAGTCTGGTTGCGCTGGCCAGCGAGTTCGAGACCGGCATGATCAAGATCGAAGAGGGTGGCATCGTCTGTCGCCAGGAGCGCAAGACCGGCACGCGCATGGCGACTCAACGTTGCTTCACGCGCAAGCGCCTGCAGGAAGACACCCAGCGTTCGCAGGATCAGTTGCGCGCGATGCCGCGCCCGCAGATGCCGCTTCCGCCCGGGGCGCAGTAAACTGCCGTTTCCCTTGTACCTCTTCCTCCGGAGTCCCGCGATGGCGATCAAGTCCCTGCTGCTGCCCCTCACGCTGCTCGCCGGTTTCGGCCTCAGCCAACCGCTCTGCGCTGCCGCCGAGAGCGTCACCACCAGCGTCGGCGTGCAATCGACCATGTCGGTGTCCGAGATCGCCGAGTACGTAGACGCCGTCGATCGGCGTCTGCAGAAAGGTCGCTACGACGTCATCGAAGACAAGGAACGCAAGTGGATGATCACGCAGATCGCCGACCTGCGCGCCGTACTGCAGAGCGCCAACGTCGCGGCGCCGCCGTCGGCAGACCTGCGCATGATGGCCAGCAACTTCGAGACCGGCATGATCAAGATCGAGGAGGGTGGCATCGTCTGCCGCCAGGAGCGCAAGACCGGCACGCGCATGTCGACGCAGCGCTGCTTCACGCGCAAGCGTCTGCAGGAAGACACCCAGCGCTCGCAGGACCAGTTGCGCGAGATGAGGCGGCCGCAGAAGTTGCCGACCGTCCAGTGATGCGCTGACCAGGACCCACGGCGATTCTGCGTGCGTTGGTGCCCGCGATGCGGGAACTGACGCAAGCGCAGAACCTGCCGTCTGGGGACCGATTTTCGCCATTGCCGACGACAACACGTCTGCCCGGTACGCCGGGCAGCCGTCCGGGCGGCGCCCGGCCAGCCCGCAAATCCCGGCATACACCGAGTGACTCGAATCACGAGTCCAGCAAGCAGCAGCGCAGTCTTTCAAGGCGCGAGACCCGCGGACCCCCTTCGATTCCCCCATCGAAAACGGGTGTCGCGCCACTTTCTTGTCAAATCGTGGTGCATGCCTCGTTTGCACCGGGACATGTTTCCGTTACACTGCGTAAGCCCAAGGGAATCAGGCAGATGGCTGCCATGCTTAAAAAAGCACTTTCAGTTGTTGCCGCATTGCTGTTAACCGCTTCGGTCAACGCAGCCGGCCCAGAGCTCCGCGCCGATCACCCCGACACTTATGTCGTGGTCAAGGGCGATACGCTTTGGGATATTTCCGGCCGGTTCCTGAAGAATCCGTGGTATTGGCCCGAGATCTGGCAGGCCAACCCGCAAATCCAGAATCCGCATCTGATCTACCCGGGCGATGTCATCAGCCTGGTGTACATCGACGGCAAGCCGCATCTGGTGGTGGACACCGGGCCTGCTGATGTGGGTCCGAAAATGCGCGAAGAGAGCGCCGAGGAAGCGATTCCTCCGGTGCCGTTGTCGCGCATCCGCCAGTTCCTGACGCGCCAGCGCGTGCTCAGCGACGATGACATCGAGTCGTCGCCGTACATCGCCGCGTTCGAAGAGAACAGTGTGGTCAGCACCGACGGTCGGGTCGCCTACGCGCGCCGATTCAGCGCTGGCGCCGAGGTTGGCCAACAGTTCGTCGTGGTTCGACCGACGGTGATCTACAGCGAGATGCCCGCCGGCTGGCTGTGGTCCGATCATGTGCGCGACGACAAGCGCGAATGGGCGACCGCCGATCAATACCAGTGGACCTGGAGCGAATGGTGGCATGACGTGCGCGCCGACGTGCTGGCGCGCGAATCCATCGAAATCGGTGTCGCCACGGTAACCGTGGCGGGCGATCCAGCGACACTCCTGGTGACCTACGCCGACCGCGAAATACGCAAGGGCGATCTGCTGCTGCCCGCCGAAGAAGCGCCGTTGCCGCTCAACTTCTACCCGCATGCGCCTGCCGCAGTGCCGGAGAACATGCGCGTGATCGGGGTCGCTGCCAACTGGGACCATGCGGGTCCGAGCGATGTTGTTGTGTTGAGCCGGGGCGCGCAGGACGGGATCGAGGTCGGCGAGGTCTACTCGGTCTATCAGGCGGGCGAGATCCGTACCGACCGGGTGGCCTACCCCCAGGGAACCTGGAAGTCGCTGCTCAACCCCAACGACAAGAATCTGAAGCTGCCCGACGAATTCGCCGGCCATCTGATGATCTTCCGCACCTTCGACCGCATCAGCTACGGACTGGTAGTGAACGCGGTGAAACCGGTCGCCATTGGCGCACGCCTGCGCGAGCCCACCGAGCAAACCCAGGACTGGCAATAGCCGGTCCGAGCTTGAGCACACAACGGCCGCGCGAGCGGCCGTTGTTGTTTGGGCTCCCGCCCATGCTGCGACAATCGGCCACCGAGTCCGGGAAAACCTGATGTGACCGACACCCGCCTGGACTGGCTGACGCTGTACCGTGCGTGCGCCTGCGGCAGTGCCGGCGCCTTGAAGGCGTTGCAGGCAGCCGCAGGCGATGCCGAACTGGCCTGGCGTCGGGTGGTCGCAGGCACCATCGGCGCGGCCGCCATCGCACGTGCGCGCGAAGAAGCCGAGCTCGACCTGGCCTGGCTCGAAACCGCTCAGGTTGCCCTGATCACGTGTGTCGACGCGAACTATCCGCCGCTGCTGCGTCGCATCGGCGGCGCGCCCTTGCTGCTGTTCGTGCGCGGCGACACCGATGCGCTGTGGCTGCCGCAACTGGCGATCGTCGGCAGCCGTCAGGGCACGGCGGGCGGCCTGGCGACGGCACGCGATTTTGCCGCGACGCTGGTGGCGCGCGGTTTCGCAGTCACCAGCGGACTCGCCGCCGGCATCGACGCGGCCGCGCACCAGGGTGCCCTGGATGCGCAAGGCCGCACCATTGGCGTGCTCGGCACCGGTCTGGACAGAATCTACCCCGCCCGTCATGCCGACCTGGCGCGCGCCATGATTGCCGCAAAAGGCGCACTGGTCAGCGAGTTCCCGCCGCGCACGCCCGCCCGACGCGAGAACTTCCCGCGCCGCAATCGCATCATCAGCGGCCTGAGCCTGGGCACGCTGGTGGTCGAGGCCAGTCTCGGCAGTGGTTCGTTGATCACCGCGCGCATTGCTGTCGACCAGGGCCGCGAGGTCTTCGCGATCCCGGGGTCGATCCACAATCCGCTGGCCAAGGGTTGCCACCAGTTGATCCGCGATGGCGCCAAGCTGGTGGAAACGGCGCAGGAGGTGATCGACGAGCTGGCGCCGATGCTGCGCGAGTTGCGCGACACCTCGCTGCCGGTGCAGCAATCGGCCCTTTCATCGACGCACGCCGGAAGACCGGCGCCCACGCGGATCGGCAGCGAAGATGTCGAATACACCGCGTTGCGTCAGGCCCTGGGTTACGACCCGGTTACGCTGGATACGCTGGTCCAGCGCACCGGATTGACCGTCCCGGTGCTTTCCAGCATGCTGCTGCGCATGGAGTTGGAGGGAGAAGTGGTCGCAAATCCCGGCGGCACCTACAGCCGCTGCGCCGGATGAGGATGATGAAAGAGAACATACTGGACGTGCTGCTGTACCTGTTCGAAAACATCATGGTCGAGGATCCTGATGCGGACGATGATCGCGAGTCGCTCCAGAGTTCATTGCTCGAAGTCGGTTTCTCCCCGCAGGAAATCAGCAAGGCTTTCAAGTGGCTCGACGAACTCGCCGAACTGCGGCCTGCCTGCGAACCGAACACGCTGGACGCTGGCGGCCCGATCCGGGTGCTCGCTCCGCAGGAACGCGAAAAGCTGGATGTCGAGGCAATCGGCTTCCTGATGTTCCTGGAGCAGCAGGGCGTGCTGTCACCGGCACAACGCGAACTGGTGCTCGACCGCGTCATCGCCCTCGATGTCGGGGAAGTTGACGTCGAAGAGTTGAAATGGGTGATCCTGATGGTGCTGTTCAACCAGCCCGATCAGGAAGCCGCCTATTCCTGGCTCGAGAACCTGATGTTCGACCACGACGAGTCGGTGAACTAACCAGCTTTGGTGGGTCCAGACTTGTCTGGACGCTCTTGCTTTGACTCGTGCTGGTTCCTGCCTTGCTTGGGCCCCTGGTGGGTCCAGACTTGTCTGGACTCCTTTGCTTTGGCTCCTGGTAAGGCCAGCCTTGCTTCGGCTCCTGGTGGGTCCAGACTTGTCTGGACGCTTTCTCTTTGAAAGCAAGAGCGT
>CALEZI010000098.1 GCA_937928755.1 uncultured Rhodanobacteraceae bacterium
ATTGCTTCGCTGCGCTCGCAATGACGAGTCGCGGGACTTGTTCAGAGGGTCCCTGATCAGGTTTCTTTTTCCCCTTTTCCCTTTTCCCGCAGCTACTGCGCCACAGCGCGCGAGGATTCAGTTGCACCGAGCGGCCTTCCCCTTTTTCCTTTTTCCTTTTTCCTTTTTCCTCCCTTTTCCCTTTTCCCTTTTCCCTTTTCCTTGTCCCGCAGCTACTCCCCCCGCGCCCACTGCGCCAGCCCGTCCAGCACCAGATTCGGCATGACCCGATGCGGAATGCGGATCAGCGGTTCCAGCGCCGGCATGGCGCCGCCGGCCAGCAGCAGTTCGACGTCGCCGCCGACGCCCAGCGCACCGTGGCGCCAGGCGTGGCCGATCAGCGAAATGCAGGCGAGACAGCCGCCGCTCCAGACCGCGTCGTCGGTGTTGCGCGCGAACTCGCGCACGCGCAGGGCGTCGCCGGTGCGTACGCCATCGGTGCCGCGTTGCAACGCGTCGCGCATCAGCATCGGACCGGGCGCAATCAGGCCGCCCAGGTGCTGTCCACTGTCGTCGACCAGGTCCAGCGTGAGCGCGGTGCCGGCATCGGCGACCAGGAACGCACCCTTGACGTGGCAACGCGCGCCGACCATCGCCAGGAAACGGTCCGCGCCGAGTGTGTGCGGATGGTCATAAGCGCTGCGGATGCCGAGCGCCTGTTTCGGTGAGACGAACACCCGCGGCGCGCACCCGAAGCGCGCCTCGATTGCTGCGACCAGGGCCTGCGTCAAGGTCAGCGCCGTCGACGACAGCCAGGCTGAATCGACTGTCGGTGTCGCGGCAAACAGCGGCGCAAGGTCGCCGATCCCATCCGGGCTGTGTCCGATCGCCGCCCCGACGGTGATCTCGCCGTCGCGCTCCAGTGCCCATTTGAGTCGGCTGTTGCCGAGGTCAAGCAGTAGTTTGATGGTCACTTTCGGCGCCTTGTTCCAGTCGGATGCTGACCCCCCCGGACGCGATCAAGCGCTCGCGTCCATCGGTCTCCACCTTGAGTCTACCCAGCTCGTCGATCCCGATCGCGCGCGCGCTTACGCGACCTTGCGATTCGAGCAGCCAGATGTGCTTGCCTGCCAGTGCGTCGGCAGCGCGCCATGCATCCATGAAGCCTGCCAGTCCGCTGTCTTCGAACTGGATCAGGCAGCGGTGCAACTCCGACAACAGGGCGCCGATCAGTGCATTGCGTGTCGGCAGCGACGGCAGCGTTTGCGCCAGGTCGATCCACGGCTGGTCGATCCCCGCGACGGCCGCCGGCGGCAGTTCGAGGTTGAGGCCGATGCCGATCAGCACGATGCTGCCGCGACGATCGCCCAGTACCTCGACCAGGATGCCGCCGAGCTTGCGCTCATCGACCCAGACATCGTTAGGCCATTTCAGGCGGGCGTCGACTTGCCAGCGCGCCAGCGTCGCGCGAACCGCCAGGCCTGCCACCAGCGACAGGCCGGCCAAACCGGCCAGGCGGCGGCCGCTCGGCCAGACCACGGTCAGATACACCGCGGCGCCCGGCGGCGACTGCCACGCGCGCCCACGCTGCCCGCGACCGGCGCTCTGCGCATCGGCGATCACCACCGCAGCGCCGCGCTCGCCAGCGTCGACCCGCGCGCGGGCGCGCTGCTGGGTCGAGTCGATCAGGTCGTGGATTTCGATGTCGAAAGCGCCGGCCAGCCGGGAAATTTCGTCGCGATCGAGCGGAACGGGATCAGGCATGGCGTGGTGTTGTTGAGGTTTCCGAGGCGCCCGGCAGTGCGCTTGTTCGCGCATCGAACCTGTGGGAGCGGGTTTATCCCGCGAAAGCTCTCGCGGAGTAAATCCGCTCCCACATGAAAATCAATGACTTACGGCATGTCCGGTGAGAGGCTCCGGTGACCTCGAATCATCCTCTCCCGCGCCACAACCGCGCCAGCACGCGTGCGCGTTCGAAGCAGTGCTCCGTGCCGTGCATCAGGCGCACCAGGTTGCTGCGATGGGTGAACGTCAGCAAGGCGGCGGTGGCCAGCGCCAGGCTCATCAGCACCGGGCCGGGCCAGCCTTGCATCAGCCACAACACGATCGGAAAGGCGATGCCGGCGATCACCGTGCCCAGACCCACATAGCCGGTGGTGGTCAGCACCAGCAACCACAGCGCCAGCATCACCAGCGCCACCCACGGGAACAGGAAAGCAAGCATTCCGAACAGCGTGCCGGCGCCCTTGCCGCCACGAAAGCCGTCGAACAGCGGATAACAGTGCCCGATCGCCGCGGCAAGTCCGCACGCCAACTGGGTTTCGATCAGCGACAGCGGGCCGTTGGCGTCGAAGGCGATCGGCGCCACCAGCGCCGCGGCCAGCACGCCCTTGCCAAAATCGATCAGCGCGGTGCCGATGGCGAAGGATTTGCCCTGCGTGCGCAGCGCGTTGGTGGCGCCGGCATTGCCGCTGCCCAGGGTGCGGATGTCGACGCCACGCAATTTGCCGAGCACCAGACTGCCGACGATGCTGCCGAGCAGGTAACTGACCAGCAACTTGGTCAGCAGGATCACGTCCACTGCAATCCGATGACCAGCGACCCCGGACCCGCGTGCACGCCGATCGCAGGTCCAGTCTCGACGACCCAGACCTTGCCGAGTTTCGGCAGCACCTCGCGCAACACTGCCGCCAGGCGCGCGGCATCGTCGCTGGCGTCGCAATGGCCGACCACGGCACGGCAACTCTGATGCGCCGGGATCCGCCGCGCGACCACTGCGGCAAAGCGTTCGATCAGCCGGCGTTTGCCGATCAGCGCCGAAAACGGCCGCACCAGCCCTTCTTTGTTGGCGATCATCACGGTCAGCCCGAACCAGCGCGCGATGGTCTCTGCGGCCTTCGGAATACGCCCGCCGTGTACGCCGTAGCGCAGATCGCGAATCAATGCGAAGGTGCGCGTACGCGTCATTGCGTCGCGCGCCGCCGCAACTACCGCAGCGGCATCGGCGCCGGATTGCGCGCACTCGGCGGCGACCATCGTGATCAGGCCCTGGCCGGCCGAGGCATTGCCGGTATCGAGCACCTCGATACGTTCGCGGCCGCTTTCTTTCGCCGCCGTCTGGGCCGCCTGAAAAGTGCCGGAAAGGCGGCTCGACAGTTCCACCGAGACCAGCCGTTCGCAGTGGGAGAGCACCAGTTCATAAGCGCGCCGGAAGTCGCCGGGCGGCGGCTGCGATGTGCGCGGTGGCGTCGGGTCGCGGCGCAGGCGCGCATACAGCTCGCGTGGCGACAGCGTGATCCGGTCGAGGTAGTCGTCGTCGCCGAAATTGACGCGTACCGGAACTATCGTGATGCCCAGGCGTTCGGCCTCGGCAGCCGGCACGTCGCCGGCGGAGTCGGTGACCACGCGCACGCGCTGGAACGGCGCCGCGCGCAGCCGCGTTTGCGCCTGCATGTCGTCGGCCTTGCGTTGCGTCACGCCGGCCAGCGTGGACAGGGTCTCGAACAGTTGATTGGGGTGGTCGATGTGGGCATGCACCCGCACACGGTCGCGCCCGCCGGCGACGACCAGCGAATCCAGCGCCAATGCCGACAGTGCGTCGCGCACGCGGGCCAGATCGAGTTCGCTGCCGCTGAGTACGCACTCGGTGCAATAGCGGAAGTCGCTGGCGTTCTCGACCGCCTCCAGGTGCACGTCGTCGTGCTCGCAGGAGGCCAGATCGCGCGCGTCCGGCGCAACCCGAAGCGCACCACGACCGCGTTCGATGAAATCCTGCACGCCCTCGAGAAAGTCGACGAATCCGGCCGCACCGGCGTCGACGACGCCGGCCGCGCGCAAAACCGGCAACTGGTTGGGTGTATTCGCCAACGATTGGCGAGCGCGCACAAGTGCGCGGCGAAACTGCAGGGCGACATCGGCAACGCCGCCTTCGACCTGGCTGCGCATCTCGCTGGCGAAATCGGTGATCACGCTGAGCATGGTGCCTTCGCGCGGGTCCGCCAGGCATGAGCGCGCCGCATTGGCCGCGCCGGTGGCAGCCGCAGCAAGTTCCCCAGCGCCCACATCGCGGCAGCGTCCGAGGCCTTCGGACATGCCCTGGAAGAACTGCGCCAGGATCGCGCCGGAATTGCCGCGTGCGCCATCGATGGCCTCGCGGGCGACACGCCCGATCACCGTGCCGACGTCAGCGCCGCGCAATCGGCGCACCGTCTTCAGCACTGCGAGCATGGTGAACGCGAGGTTGGTGCCGGTGTCGCCGTCGGGCACCGGAAACACGTTGATCCGGTTCAGGTCGTCGCGTTTGGAGAGCACGCGGCCGGCTCCGGCGATCAACGCGCCCTTGAGGCGCGCTCCGCTGAGGCGTTCCAATGCCAGCGGTGCTGGCCAGTCAGTCAGGGCATGCATGATGCCTGCAGCATATCCAGCGCGGCGGCTGCGGTCGTGCTGCAGTGCAGCGTATCGGTGATGAGCTGGGCAACACCGCGGGTGTCCGCTAGCGGACAGATGGGCGTACGCAAGCGGACGTCCGTACCGCGGCGTCGGTGCGCACCCGCTTCCATTCGGCGCGCAACGGCGCCGGTTCACGGAATGGCCACCTCGCGTTCATGCCGATCCGGGTAGTTTTCACGTTGGCACGATTTGTGCGAAGACCGACGTGAGCCCGACGCTCGAAGAGGTGAGTCATGAACTCCAAACGCATAAGTTTCGGTTTCCTGGTGCTGGCCGTGTACGCCATGTTGGGCGTCGTCGGCCTCTACAGCGCGCCAACCTCGACCACCGAGATCTGCGCCACCGACGTTGTCAGCATCGCCACCAGCGCCACCAGCGCGGACCAGAGTCGAGCGTCGTCGGGCGGCGGCAGCAGTGCCAATGTCGAATGGCACTCGTTCCTGCCAGGCGCCTTCAAGTAAGACGGTCGCCGGTCCTGGTCGTCGTGGCGGGCGCCGGAATCGGCGCACCGCGGGCTGCCGCGACTTCCGGCGTGCGCCGTGCGCGCGCCTTGCCTCGGGTTGAAGTTCGCCGCGCCGCCATTCAGTTCGATGGCAGGACCACACTAGTGTGGTGTCCCAAAAATAATTTGAACCAAATGTTGCGAGATTTGTCTTTTGTTGAGTAGCTGACAGAGACTCTTGCGATGGG
>CALEZI010000099.1 GCA_937928755.1 uncultured Rhodanobacteraceae bacterium
CATGCTCAACGGAATTGTGCTGGTGAGTTTCTTGAACGAGCTGCGCGACAAGGGCATGTCGGTTCGCGAGGCGGTCGTGCAAGGCACCACCTTGCGCCTGAGACCGGTGTTGATGACGGCGAGCGTGGCCGTTCTGGGGTTGGTGCCGATGCTGATTTCTTCCGGCGTCGGCGCGGAAACGCAGCGACCCCTGGCGACTGTGGTCGTCGGTGGGCTGATCACATCCACACTGCTGACCCTGTTGTTGCTGCCGGTGCTCTACGAGTGGCTGGAAAACCGGGCCGAACGACGTGCTGCACTGAAGGAGGCGTCACCATGAAACAGATCAAGGCTTTCGTACACCGCGGACGCGTCGCCGACATCGTGCACGGATTGCGCGAGGCGGGATTCACGCGGATCGGGCTGATCGACGTCAAGGGTCTGCTGCACGCGTTGTCGGCACGCGAGCAGGAGTACTCCGTCGAACTCGGCGAGCAGGTGACTTCGGAGATCCAGATCGAGCTGTTCTGCGAAGACGACCAGGTGGACACCGCGGTTGCCCTGATGCGTCAGCACGGGCGCACCGGCAAGCGCGATGCCGGCTGGATCTATGTCAGCAACGTCGATGCGGCGTTCCCCATCGATTCGCGCGACTGAGGCGTCAGACCGATGAGCGATGACCACGAGAAGCCCGGCGCTGAAGCGTCGGGCACCCTGGCCGAGGCAGCACGCCGCGGCCCGGTGCCTGCCGATACCAAGCTGCTGGAATCGATCTTCAGGATCGAGGCGATGGATTGCCCGACTGAAGAAGCGCTGCTGCGCAAGCGGCTGGCTGGGATGCCAGGCGTGGTCGACCTCAGCTTTGACCTGATGCGCCGTCAGTTGACGGTGCAGCATTCGCTGCCGAGCATCGACCCGATCGTCGAAGCGGTGGCCTCGTTGGGCATGTCGGCGGAACCTGCGGTATCCGGCGTGCCCAATGAAGCGCTGGCCGTTGCGCCAGCGGAACCCCGGGAGTCGTGGTGGCCACTGGCTATCGCGGGCGCAGCGGCGCTGGTCTCGGAAGCGGCCGAGTGGTTTGGTCTGGCAACGCCCTTCCTGCCCGCAGCGCTGTCGCTTGCAGCCCTTGCCCTGGCCGGTCTTGGCACCTACCGCAAGGGCTGGATCGCGATTCGCAACCTCACGCTCAACATCAATGCGCTGATGAGCATTGCCGTCACCGGAGCGATGTTGATCGGACAATGGCCGGAAGCGGCGATGGTGATCGTGCTGTTTGCCCTCGCGGAACGGATCGAAGCGGCGTCCCTCGATCGCGCTCGCAATGCCATTCGCGGGTTGATGGCGATGACCCCGGACATCGCGACCGTGCGTCAGACGGATGGCAGTTGGCAGACGGTGGTGGCGCGCACAGTGGCCCTCGGCAGTGCGGTGCGCTTGAAACCCGGCGAGCGCGTGGCGCTGGACGGCATCGTCAGCGCCGGCCATTCCGCCGTCGACCAGTCGCCGATCACCGGCGAGAGTGTCCCGGTCGACAAGACCGTAGGCGATTCGCTGTTTGCCGGCTCCATCAACCAGAGCGGCGAACTGGAATTCACGGTGACCGCCAAGGCGGATGAATCGACGCTCGCGCGCATCATCCACGCGGTCGAATCCGCGCAGGGAACAAGGGCGCCGACGCAACGCTTTGTCGATCAATTTGCCCGCGTGTACACGCCCGTGGTTTTCGCCGTTGCGTTCCTGTGCGCCCTCGGGCCACCGCTGTTGCTCGGCGGCGACTGGCTGGCCTGGATCTACAAGGCCCTGGTGTTGCTGGTCATCGCTTGTCCGTGCGCGCTGGTCATTTCGACGCCTGTCACCATTGTCAGCGGCCTCAGCGCTGCGGCGCGCCGCGGCATCCTGATCAAGGGCGGTGTCTACCTCGAGCAGGGCCGGCACATGAAGTGGCTGGCACTCGACAAGACCGGCACGATCACTGTCGGCAAACCCGCGCTCACGGATTTCGAGCTGGTGTCCGGGGCCGAACGGGACGCGTTGACCATCGCCGTCAGCCTGGCCTCACGCTCGGATCATCCGGTGTCCAAAGCGGTCGCAGAGTCGCAGCAGGCCAGGACCGTCACGATCCAGGCGGTCGATGCGTTCGAGGCCTTGCTGGGTCGCGGCGTCAAAGGGCGCATCGGCGGGCGGCTTTTCCATCTCGGCAATCACCGCCTGATCGAAGAACTGAAGCTCTGCGGCAGTGCCCTCGAAGCGCGCCTGAATGTGCTGGAATTGCAGGGAAAGACCGCCGTGCTGGTTGCCAGCGAACAGGCAGTGCTGGCCCTGTTCGGCGTCGCCGACACGGTCAAGGAATCCAGCCGTGAGGCCATCGGGCAGTTGCACGCACTCGGCATCAAGACGCTGATGCTGTCCGGCGACAACCAGCACACTGCAGCCGCCATCGCCAAGCAGGTGAATATCGACGACGCCAAAGGCAATCAGTTGCCCGAGGACAAGGTCACCGCGATTGCCGCGATGATCGGCAGGGAGGGCCTGGTCGGCATGGTCGGCGACGGCATCAACGACGCACCTGCATTGGCGCGTTCCGACATCGGCTTTGCGATGGGAGCCGCCGGTACCGACACCGCGATCGAAACCGCCGACGTCGCCATCATGGATGACGACCTGCGAAAGATTCCCGAGTTCGTTCGGCTCTCCAAAGCCACCGCTGCGGTGTTGAAGCAAAACATCGCGCTGGCGCTCGGCGTCAAGGCGATTTTCCTCGGCCTGACCGTGGTCGGCATGGGCACCATGTGGATGGCTGTGTTTGCCGACATGGGCACCAGCTTGATCGTCGTCCTCAACGGCCTCAGGCTACTTCGACCGCAGGCCACATGACCGGCCAGCCTTGATCCCAACGAACCATCTGCACGTCACCGAATCATGAATCAGAAGCTGCGCACTGCATTCGATCTGGAAATGGCATCCGCCGCCGCGGCGGAAAGCAGAGGCGACATGGATCGCGCATTCGTTCACCTGGAACGCGCCCACATCCTTGGACAGCGACACACGTGGCCTCACGTCCGCTCGCATCTTGCCATGCTGCGGATCGGTTGGCGGCGACGTGACCGGCGCGAGATTGTGGGTCAATTCCCTCGCATTCTCGCTGCCCTGGTGTTCTCGCGGATCTGGGTTCCGCTCGGGAACACGGGTGGCGCCAACGTCAGTCCAATCAAGCCGATGCCAATCCCGTCTGACTTGGCCGAGATACTCAGGATGGACTGACGCGGTCGGCGGCGTGCTCAACATCGGCGCAGGCGGTCAGGCAGAGCGCCATTGGCGACCGAGGTGATAGAGGCTGGCGCTGCTGGCCTATGATGCGGCAGCTCGCACGTCCAGCACCGCCATCATCCCCGCGTCCTCATGAGGCAGCAGATGGCAATGGAACATCCGCTTGCCTGGCAGCATCTGCTGTGTCTTGATGGTGACCGTTTCTCCGGCAGGTACATTGACAGTGTCGAACCATCCCGGCAAGGCGGCTGCAATGGGAACACCGCGCACCGTGCGACCGACCAGCTGAAATTGGGTGCCATGGATGTGGATCGGGTGATCCATGAAGCTCGCGTTGACGATCTCCCACAGCTCGACTCGACCGACCACCGTTTCGAGGTCGACACGATCCATGTCAAAACGTTTGCCGTTGATGAGGAAAGCGCCCGTCATGCCCATGCCAGCGCCGGAAAGCGCCACCTGCTGCTGGACCGTCGCGGGTCCCAGCGCGACGATCGGTCGCAGGATTCGTGGCAGTTCAACGGGCGCGAGCGCAACCGCTCCGCTCGTTTGAACCGTCATCAGCTCAATGTCCGAACCGCCATTCATGGCGCCGCCGTACCCGAGGTCGCGCAGCGCGTAACGGGTCGACCGGCGTGTATTCATCGACACCACGATCTCGACCCGTTGGGCGGGAGCAAGGAGCCATTCGGACAGCCCCGGCAGGGGCTGGTCAAGGAGTCCCCCGTCGGTTCCAACGACGGCAAAGTAGTGCCCGTCGAGACTCAAGCGCAAGTAGCGATCCGCGGTGGCATTGATGATCCGCCAGCGCTCGGTGGCGCCCGGTGTCACCGTGTGGACCGGAAGCCTCCGTCCGTTCACCAGCAATTCGCTCATGCCGGGCATCATCATCGCGCCCATGCCGGACATGGATGTCGAGCCCGTAATGACCTGAGCGTTTGAGTCGAGTCCGAGCGACGTGACCATCAAGGTCCGTTCGGAGAGCCCCTGCAGCGGATCGTCGCTGCTGCGAACGATGAGCGGGGCCGCGAGACCATGGCCGACCTGCAAGGTATTGGTCTCGTGTGCATGCGGGTGATACCAGTAGGTGCCGGCGCTGCCGATCGGCACCTCAAACGTGTAGAGCCGATCGGTGTGGGGGTCGACCGGATCCATGGGACTGCCATCCTGATCTGCAGGAACCGCGAGACCGTGCCAGTGGATGGTCGATTCGAGGTCGAGCCGATTGGCGAACGTGATCGCGACTCGCTGTCCCTCGCGCAGTTCGATCACCGGACCCGGGTATTGTCCGTTGTACCCCCATAACTCGGTCGTGCGGTCGGAGACAAGCGACGCGTTGTACGGGGAAGCCACCAGTGTGCCCTCGAAATCGCCGAGCACCGCGCTCTGGTTCGCGAGAGTGCCCAGGTGCGGAAGCGGGAGCCCGGTAGGCAATCCCGATCTGAACGGTGGCAGGCGACCCATCATTGCGCCCATGCCGCCGCGCGGCATGCCCCCCATCTGAGCCGATACACTCTGGGCCAGGGCCAGCGCCGAAAGAGCGCCTGTTGATGCGATGTTGAGGAAGCTGCGGCGACGCATGGGTCGCTCCCGACGTTTGCAGTGCAAGAAGGATCCGCCGTTCGGGAGCCACTCGTTTGACGGTGATCAATGTCGATGCAGTGGACGCATCTTCAGCTACTCAGTTGCGCTTTGCGTTCCAACGATCGCCAGCTTAATCGCGATGTCGGCGCCCGAGTTGGGCGCCGACCTGAACCGCGACGTCAGTTATCCAACACAGCCATGTCGCCGACTTGGGCTTGTCCGGTGACGACCGCCGCGTGCGCATAGTGGTCGTCGAAGACGTCGACGATTCGGACTTGCCCCACTTGTTCGCGGCGGAATGGTGGGGCTTTCGGATTACCGCCAGTGGTGCGCATATGCCTGATCACGTTGAGGATCTGACCGCTTTCGGCTCCGTTTTGCCGGCCGACACACACCACAACCCCGCTCTCATCTGTCGACAAAACCTGCCCCTGCATGACGAATTCATGGCGCACCGATGTTCCTCCTGCGCATCCCGCCACCGAGGCGACGGCCACGGCCGCCCATATCCAGCCCAGGCAATGCCGGCGGACGCCTGAAAACAGGCGGGTCGAGTTCGTTTTTGCGTTCATGTTGGATCTCCGTGTAATGTCGCCTGAGCGAAATGCTTCAGACGCCGTAGCTCATCCTTTCGTTTGGCAATCACTGTCCGCCGTGCCGGCGGATTTTCAATCTTCGGTTCGCGGTTCGTCCGCGCTCTCGACGAGCAGCAACATTGCAGCCAGTCCGAGGCCAATCGCCGTATGGCCGACCAGCGTATGAATCTCGCTGCGCTCAAAGACAAAGGCATCGGCGATCGTCAAAATGACACCGATCAGCACGATTACGCGAAAGGCAATTCGATGATTTCCGATGAACAGCAGAGTCGGAAGCAAGACCCTGTTTCTGAAAGTCGCCACGATATTCTCCTTGTCAGGTTATGGATTCGGATTGGTTTCGAGAGCTTTTTGACTGGGCTGGATCCTGCCTGCATGGCAAGGGCGGGTGCTGATCGGCACGAGGCTTGCCACCGTGCCTTCGGGTTGATCGCGAGCACCGAGCCAGGGACAAAGGCCACTCTCTTCCGCACCCAGTGCACTGTTGAATTTCGCGCTCATGTTCTGGAAGGAGATCCATGCGGTCAGCGCCACGATTTCGTGGTCATCGAATTGCTGCCGCAGTGACGCGGCCTGCGCAGGCGCCACGCGCCGCTGGGTGTCCGTCATGGCTTCGGCGTAGTCCAAGGCGACGCGCTCGCGCTCCGAGTAAAGGTCACTGTCCTGCCAGCTCCCCACAGCTTCTGCTTTTGCACTGGAGCCAGTCGCGCGGAGCAGGTTGTAGGCATTCAGGTCGACACAGAATGCGCACCCGTTGAGTTGCGCAACCCGCGCCGAAACGAGACTGCGCAACGCTGCATCAACGGGAAACGCCTTTCTTTGGAACAGGCCGAGCAGCAACAACATGCCGCCGAAGTGCCCGGGGAGCCGACCCCATAGCCAGGAAGGCGACAGTGTTCGACCGTACTTGCGCGCCTGCCGGCGAAAGAACCATCGCAGGTAGAACGGGTAGTCGCCGAGCTGCTTGGCGGTGATCCAGGACATTGGTAGTCACCTGTTGTGATGACTGAAGGGCGTGGATTTGCCATCCAGGTCGACGAGATAAACCGTGTAGGGCTGCACCTCGCCGGTTGGAACCTCCATGCCGGGCGAGCCCAGCACCATGCCGGGTACGGTCAATCCCCGAGCCTTCGGTTTCTCGGTTAGCAGTCGTTGGATGTCGGCTGCAGGGACGTGGCCCTCGATGAAGTAGCCGCCGACGACCGCGGTGTGGCAAGACCCGCCGCCGACCGGAACTCCCATCGCGAGTTTGAGCGGATTGAGATCGTCCACCGACACCACCGAAACCGAAAGCCCGGCGCGTTTCGCGTGGTCAACCCAAAGGCCGCAGCAGCCGCAACTGGGGCTCTTGTGCACCGTCATTGCCGGCAGGGAATCGACGGAGGGCGAGTCGGTGACTTCGGCGCCCGGCAGACTCGGGACCGTCATGGTCGCGGCCGCCGATGCGGCGTGGGTCTGCTGAATGCTGCTTTCGCTACTGCAGGCTGCGAGTACGCCAAGCAAAGAGAGTGCGAGCAGATGTGTTGATCGGATCATGTGGGTTCCCCTCGGTAAGGCGCCGCAATGCGGCGCCGCTGGTTCGGTTTTGACGCCCGACCTCATGCCATTGGCCGTGGTGGGATCGGCTGCCAGTTGGGCGGTGCTCAGTTGTCCAGTTCCACCATGTCGCCGGTCTTGACTTCTCCGGTCACGATCGAGACGCGCGCGTAATGGTCATCGTAGACATCGACGATGCGCACCTGCCCGACTTGGGCACGGCTGAAGGGAGCGCCTTCAACGATCGCCATTTCTGCGAAGTGCCTTATGACATTGAGTACCTGTCCGTCGTGCGCGCCATCACGCTTGCCGATGCAAACGACGATTTCGTTGGCGTCCACGGACAACACTTGGCCTTGCATGAACTGGTGGCGGATTGCGCGGTCTCCGGTACAACCGGCCAGCGCCGTTGCCGCCACAAGGCCGACGAGCCATCCGAATCTGCGACGATTCTTGTTGACGGTGCGGTTGATGCATGTGTGATTCCTATCCATGACAGATCTCCGAGCTGACATAGCGGCCGGATCGGCCGCGGGGGATTTCGGGCCAACTTGAGGCCCAGGTATTGCCGATCGCTGGCTCGACTCGCTTTGTCGGCACAAGCGAGACATCAACGCGGCCGCCGGGGCCGCATTGAGTGTTGTGATTGGGGAAAGCGTTGATTTCGCCGTGAGCAACATCCAATGGGATGCCATCGGCGGTCCAGCGCTCGTTCGGTTCGCAAATTCCACGTGCAGGAACTCCACCGCAGACGGCCCGGGGGCCGACATCGCACGGTGAACGCTCAGGGGAGAAGTCGCTGAAGCGACGAAGACTAGATCCGGCGTTCAACCGTCCCGATACAGCTGCCAGCAGCAAGCCAGCAGCAACGGGTGCGGTGCGCCTAGATCAACAACACTCGGTAGATGCTGCCGTGGCGGTCACGGATCGCATCCGCTGTTCGCGGATCGCGCGCTGGGCCCGAGTTGCGATCCAGCCGCAGGAGGGCTATTTCGGCGCCACCGCCTGCCAGCGCAGGAAAGACCGGCGGCACGATGTCGCGGAGCTGCTTGTCAGCGTCGTCGCAATGCGCGCGGCACGCAATCTGGTTCAAGTCCGGCAACGCGCTGCCCATCGTGTCTGACGACATATGGGAGTGCAAGGACGAGTCTTGAGAGTCAGAGACTTGGGTTGAATGCGTGCCGTGCAGGCCGGGTGCCGCCCGACACAGATGTTCGGCCATCGCGATCTGATTGAGCAACATGGCGAGCACCGCCCACAACGCCAGCCATCGCCGACGCGGTTGACGAAATTGCTGGAGTGCCCTCGATGCCACAGCCGCTTCCTAGCATTAGACAGCTTGATCGTAGCGTGATCGATCCGCAGCGTCCTTGCGCTGGATCAAGCACCGTGCGCGGTTCTTGCGCTGGAATGCGAGAACTGAGTTGAGACCGGCGTGCGCCCAATTCCCAAGCCGGCTCGCCTCCCCGTGGGTTCTTGATCAATATCAACTTGCGGGTCCGGCGAGTGCGCGTATCCTCTTGGCAAGAAGGATCGGAACATGCGCGTGCCTCGTTTGGGTCTGAAATCGTTGCGTCGTCGCCTCCCGCGCTGGCTGATGCCGGTGCTGGCGATCTTGCTGTTGTGCCAGCAGGTAACGATTGCCGCGCACCTGTGTTCGATGCCGGCGCCGGTGACTATGGATGCTTCCGGTGGCTGCCATGACGACATGGGCAGTGGCGACCCGGCGATGTCGCCGGACTGCACCGCCCATTGCGCCGATCCAACCAAGCACGTCACCGATGCCGTTGCGCTTGGCGTTCCGCCGCTACCGCCGATGATTTCCCGGCATGCGCTGTTAGTTGCAGCCGTAGCAACGGCAAGCCGTTCCACGTCCGACGATCCCGCCTCGCGGAATTGGCCACGGTTACGCGCGAGCACCATCCTGCTGATCTAACTCCCTTTCCGTGATTGGCTGCGGGCCATGGGCCCGTGGCTGCGCGTGCCCGGCGTTGACGCCGGGTGTCTGCCATCGCGTAGCGGAGCTTGATCCGTGAAAACCTCGATATTGTGGCCGCATGCACGCCGCCAGGCGTGCGCGCTGGCGTTGTTCCTTGCGTTGCCTGTCGCTGCGGCCAGCCCACCAGGCGCCGATCTCGATTCAGTGCATTCGTGGCTGCGGCAGCACAACTCCGCGCTGTTGGCGCGTACGCTGGATGCGGAGGCTGCTGCCGAGCGGATCGGGCCTGCCGGCGCGCTGCCCGATCCGATGTTCGAAATGGAACTCGACGGCATCGACTTCGATCGCCCGCGCGCCCTGCCGGCGCAGGTGGAAACCACCGTGTACCGCGTGCGTCAGCAGTTCCCCCTGTGGGGCAAGCGCGCGTTGGCGCGCGAAGTCGCGACGCACGAGGCCGCGGCCGCCGGCTTTCGCCGCGAGGCCACGCTGCTGGAACTGGTAGAGCAGGCGGACATGGCCTGGCTCACCTGGTGGCATGCGCAGGCCAGCGCAACTGCGATCGACCGCGTACTCGGCGTGATGGCGCAGATGCGCGAGTTGGCGCGCACCCGCTATGCCGCCGGGCTGGCGCCACAGCAGGACGCCATTCGCGCAGACGTGGAGCTGACTTCCATGCGGCGCATGCAGATCGAGTTGGTGGCGCAGGGCGCGCGGGCGCGTTCGACACTGAATGCCCGGCTCGGTCGAAATCCGCAGGACGTGCTGACGGCACCGGCGGGCGAACCCGAGATTGCACTCGATTCGCCGCTCGACGGACTGCTGGCGGACTCCGCCGAGCGCCACCCGATGACGCAGGCCGAAGCATCGATGCGCGCCGCCCGCTTGGGGATGGCCGAGGAAGTTCGTCGCGAGCGTCTGCCGGACATCGGGGTTGGTCTCGGGCTGATGCAGATGGGCGACCGAGCCGAGGGCTGGGAACTGATGTTCGAGGTTGAGATTCCCCTGCAGCAGGGTGCGCGCCGCCAGCGCGAGCGTGCTGCTGACCTGCGCGCGGAAGCCGCCGGTGCTCGTGAGCAAGCCATCGTCGATGAACTGCGCGGCCGTGTCGGCGCCGCGTACGCCATGTGGCAGTCGGCCGGCGAGCAGGAAGGTCTCGTCTCTGGGCAATTGCTGCCTCAGGCACAGGCCGGGTTGGAGTCGGCGCTCGCTGGCTATCAGGTCGGCGCAGTCGATTTCGACACGCTGTTGCAGGCACTGACGCTCACGCTGAACGCCGAGCGGGACCGACTGGACGCCCGGCGCGATCGCTTGCAGGCCGCCGTTGAACTGAAACTGCTGCAGGGGAAACTGCCATGAGTACTCCAAGAATCGTGACGCTCGTTGCGGTGGTGGCCGCGCTGTCGGCCGCTGGCGGGTGGTGGCTGGGACAACAGCGGGCGGATACGCCCGAACCGACCATCTCAAAGGCCGACCCGGCGCAGCCGCAAATCCTCTACTACCGCAACCCGATGGGCCTGCCCGACACCTCGCCGGTTCCGAAAAAGGACTCGATGG
Organism: uncultured Rhodanobacteraceae bacterium; assembly: GCA_937928755.1. Lineage (GTDB taxonomy): Bacteria > Pseudomonadota > Gammaproteobacteria > Xanthomonadales > SZUA-5 > JADKFD01. Next base: position 10,456 of record CALEZI010000099.1, read on the forward strand.
GCATGGATTACGTGCCGGTGTATGCGGGCGAGGCGCCATCGACGCCGGGGACCGTGGTGCTGTCACCGGAGAAGGTGCAGATGATCGGCGTGCGCACGGTCAAGGTCGAACTGGCGCCGATGCAGCAAACCCTGCGCGCCAGCGGCAGCATTGCCATCGATCAAGCGCGTCAGTGGGTGATCGCACCGAAGTTCGAAGGCTGGGTGCAAACGCTTGCAGCCAACCAGGTCGGCATGCGCGTGCGCCGCGGCCAGGCGCTGATGAGTGTCTACAGTCCCGAACTGCGTTCGGCGCAGAACGAATACCTGATCGCCCTGCGCGCTGCATCGACCATGGCAGCGGCCGACCCGGCCAGCGCGGCCAGCATGCGCGATCTGTCCGGAGCGACGCTGGAGCGCCTGCGCAACTGGGGCATCGGTGGCGGCAGCCTGGAACGGCTGAAGGATGGCCGGATCGATCCCTACCTGACGCTGACGGCGCCGGCCGACGCAGTGATTACCGACAAGCCGGCAGTGCAGGGCATGCGCTTCATGGCCGGCGAGATGCTGCTGACGTTGGCCGATCTGTCGCGCGTGTGGCTGGTGGCGAATGTACCGGCCAGCGACTCTGCGCAACTGGAGCTCGGCCAGGCCGTGCAGTTCCGCACGTCGGCATTGCCCGGACGCACGTTCGACGGGACGATCAGTTTCATCGCGCCGACCTTCGACGAAGCCAGTCGCACGCTGACGGTGCGCGTCGAACTCGACAATACCGAGGGCGTCCTCCGGCCCGGCCTTTTCGGCGATGTCGAATTCGTTGCCGATGCCGGCCCGGCAGTACTGACCGTGCCGCGCTCGGCCGTGCTCGACAGCGGCACCCGCCAGGTGGTGTTCGTCGAACTCGCCGCCGGCCGCTTCGAGCCGCGCGCAGTGGCGATCGGCCGTCGCAGCGGCGATCGCGTCGAGATCAACGACGGCCTGGTGGAAGGCGAATCGGTGGTATCGGCAGCGAACTTCCTGATCGATGCGGAGAGCAATCTCGGCGCGGCACTCGACGGATTGAAAGCACCGGATCACGCGGGGCATGGCACCGGGCGCGCGGAACGCGGGGAGGAGCAAGACGCGGGTGACGCCGAGCCAGACCAGACGCCGACCGACGGCGGACACCAGCACGCCCCGCAAGGAGGCTGAAATGCTCTCCCGCCTGATCGAATGGTCGTTACGCAACATCTTCCTGGTGTTGCTGGGCACGCTGGCGATCACCGCCGCCGGCATCTACGCGGTGTCACGCACGCCGCTGGACGTGCTGCCGGACCTGTCCGACGTGCAGGTGATCGTCTACACCGAGTACCCCGGCCAGGCGCCGCAGGTGGTCGAGGACCAGGTCACCTATCCGTTGACCACGGCGATGCTGGCGGTGCCGAAATCGCGCGTGGTGCGCGGCTTCTCGTTCTTCGGATCGTCGTTCGTCTACGTGATCTTCGAGGATGGCACCGACCTCTACTGGGCGCGTTCGCGGGTATTGGAATACCTGAACTTCGCGGCGGGGCGCCTGCCGCCGGGCGTGACGCCCACGCTGGGTCCCGATGCCACCGGCGTCGGTTGGGTCTACCAGTACGCGCTCGAAGGCAAGGACCGCTCGCTGGACGAGCTGCGCGCGATCCAGGACTGGTACGTGCGCTACCAACTGACCAAGGCGCACGGCGTCGCCGAAGTCGCCAGTCTCGGTGGTTTCGTGCGCCAGTATTCGGTCACCGTCGATCCGGCCAAGCTGCGCCAGTTCGGTGTGCCGCTGATGCAGGTCGGCGAGGTGATCAAGGCCAGCAACCGCGACGTCGGCGGTCGCAGCGTCGAGATCAGCGAGACCGAGTACATGGTGCGCAGTCGCGGCTACCTGCGCGGCATCGCCGATATCGAGCAACTGGTGTTGCGCGCCGAAGGTGGCACGCCGGTGCTGATCCGCGATGTCGCCACCGTGGAACTGGCCGCCGATGAGCGTCGCGGCATCGCCGAGCTCAATGGCGAAGGCGAGGTGGTGTCCGGTGTGGCCATCGCGCGCTCTGGCGAGAACACGCTGGCGGTGATTCACAACCTCAAGGACAAGATCGCCGAGATCAGCAGCGGCCTGCCCGATGGCGTCTCCATCCGCAGCGTCTACGACCGCTCAGACCTGATCCACCGCGCCATTGCCACGCTGAAGACCACGCTGATCGAGGAAAGCATCATCGTCGCGTTGGTGTGCATCGTGTTCCTGTTCCACGTGCGCAGCGCACTGGTGGCTATCGTCATGCTGCCGATCGGCGTGCTGATCGCGTTCCTGGCAATGCACGCGCTGGGGATGAACTCCAACATCATGAGCCTCGGCGGCATCGCGATTGCCATCGGCGCGATGATCGATGCCGCGATCGTGATGATCGAGAACGCGCACAAACACATCGAGCGCGGCGGCGACCGCAGCCGACTGCAACTGATCATCGACGCTTGCAAGGAGGTCGGTCCGTCGTTGTTCTTTGGCCTTTTGATCATCACCGTGTCGTTCGTGCCGGTGTTTGCGCTGGAAGCGCAGGAGGGCCGCTTGTTCAAGCCGCTGGCGTACACCAAGACCTTCGCGATGGCCGGCGCCGCGGTGCTGTCGGTGACGCTGGTGCCGGTGCTGATGTACCTGTTCGTGCGCGGCCGCATCCTTGCCGAATCGCGCAATCCGCTGAACCGCTTGCTGATCGCGATCTACCGTCCGGTGATCGCCTTCGTGCTGCGTTTCCAGAAGGGAGTGATCGCGCTGGCCGTGGTGGTGCTGATCGCGACCGCGTGGCCGGCGAGCCGGCTGGGTTCGGAGTTCATGCCGAGCTTGAACGAAGGCAGCCTGCTGTACATGCCGTCCTCGTTGCCGGGCATGAGCGTCACCCAGGCCGGGCAATTGCTGCAGACGCAGGATCGGATCATCAAATCCTTCCCCGAGGTCGAATCGGTGTTCGGCAAGGCCGGGCGCGCACTGACCGCCACCGATCCGGCGCCGCTGGAGATGTTCGAGACGGTGATCAACCTGAAGCCGCAGGATCAGTGGCGGCCGGGGATGACGCAAGACAAGTTGATCGCCGAAATGGACAGCGCGCTCAAGTTTCCCGGCGTTGCCAACTCCTGGACGATGCCGATCAAGGCGCGTACCGACATGCTCTCCACCGGCATCCGTACACCGATCGGCATCAAGGTGTTCGGTAAGGATTTGCAGCAGATCGAGACCGTCGCGCGCGACATCGAGCGCGTCGTGCGCGCGGTGCCTGGCACCACCAGCGCCTATGCCGAACGCCTGACCGGCGGCTTCTACCTGGACATCGAGCCGGACCTGGCGCAACTGGCGCGCTACGGCCTGTCGGTCGGTGCCATCCAGGACGTCGTCGCCGCCGCACTCGGCGGCGAAATGGTCACCACCACGGTGGAGGGCCGCGAGCGCTTCGGCGTGATCGTGCGCTATCCGCGCGAATTGCGCGATTCGCCCGAGCGTATCGCCCGAGAAGTGCTCATTGCGACCATGGATGGCGCGCAGATCCCGCTCGGCGAACTCGCGCATGTGGGCCTGAGCCAGGGCGCACCCTCGATCCGCACTGAGAACGCGCTGCTCAGCGCCTACATCTACGTCGATTTGCGTGGACGCGATATCGGCGGTTATGTGCGCGACGCGCAGAAGGCCGTCGCCGAGCAGGTGGTTTTTCCTCCGGGGACCTACGCTACCTGGAGCGGCCAGTTCGAATACATGCAGCGCGCGCAGGCCACCATGAAAGTGGTCATTCCGCTGACGCTCGGCATCATTTTCCTGCTGCTGTTTCTCAATTTCCGCCGCATCACCGAATCGCTGATCGTGATGTTCTCGGTGCCCTTCGCGCTGGTCGGCGGCGTCTGGCTGATGTGGGCGCTGAGCTACAACCTGAGCGTCGCGGTGGCCGTCGGATTCATCGCGCTGGCCGGCGTCGCCGCGCAGACCGGTGTGGTCATGCTGATCTATCTTGATCACGCACTGGCGGCGCGCGCTGCCGCGCGCAAGGCCGCCGGCGAAGCGCTGACGGCCGGCGATCTGGTCGACGCCATCGTCGAAGGCGCCGTCGAACGCGTACGCCCGAAGATGATGACGGTCACCGCAATCATCGCCGGCCTGCTGCCGATCATGTGGAGCACCGGCACCGGTTCCGAAGTCATGCGCCGCATCGCGGCGCCGATGGTCGGCGGGATGCTCTCGTCGACCGTGCTGACGCTGGTGGTGATACCGGCGGTGTATGCCTTGGTGAAGAGGCGTCAGACCTTGCAGAGAGATTCGAGCACGGCGCAGTAACGGCGCCGTCGGATATCCCCCCTCGGCGACCGGCTCGACGGGTGGATGAAAGAAGCCGGCCGCGCACGCCCGCCGCATGCGGGTGCAAGTTCCCCAAACGGAGAGCAACATGAACATCCAGATGAACTTCACCAACCCGATACGCCATGTCCGGTTGCTGATTGCCTTGATCCTGTTGGCCCTTTTGTCCGCCTGTGCCAGCAACAGTCCCACGCGCCACTTTTTCATGCAGGGACAGGTGCTGTCGGTGCAAGACCAGAATGTGGTCGTGTGCGTCGGCAAAGCCCACGGCGCCGAAGTGGGCCAGGTACTGAGTGTTTATCGCAACGAGCAAGCTCAGGCTGCGCCGAAAGCGCCGCCAGCAGGCTTCAAGCGTGTACCGATGGGCCAGGTGCGGATCGTGGAAGTGTTCGACGAGCACTACGCGCGGGCCGAGGTGGTATCCGGCGAGATTCACGCCAACGACACTGCGGAACTGCAGCGATAGGCGGGACTTTGGCCGCTGCGTCGCTGGTTGGCGACTCGGCGTTCATACCGGCCGGCGCGCGTGCGCCAGCCGGTACCTGCATCCAATGGAAATCAGCCATGAACCGGAACTGGAAAATGGTGGGCTTGTCTGCCGCACTCGTGATTGCGTTCGTGGTCTTGCGCGAACACTGGGGCCATGTGCTGGGCGCGCTACCGTACCTGTTGCTGCTGGCTTGCCCGTTGCTGCATCTGTTCCATGGACACGGCGATCGCGCGCACCACGACCATTCGACGGATGACCGCAAGCCCTGAGCCCGCCTCGCTGGCGGATGCGCTGCGTCAGGCAGTCACGTATGCGGTCGTTACGTTGCCGATGTTTGCCCTATGGGAACTCGCGCACGCACCGCTGTACACGCTATGGATCGACGCCGGTCCCGCGGCAGCCTGGCAAGCTGCGCTGCATTGCACGTTGGGCGATGCAGTGATCGCGTTTGCCTGCGCGCTGGCAGCGCCGCTCCTCACCCGCGTGTCGCCCTGGATGCGCCATGTCCATCGCACCGACATGGTTGTAGTGACTCTGGGATTGGCAACGACTATCGCGATTGAGTGGATCAGCACGCGATGGCTCGGCCGCTGGACTTACCGCGAGTCGATGCCCGTCGATCCAATCCTTGGCATTGGTCTGAGTCCGCTCGCGCAGTGGATCGTGGTTCCGTTGCTGGCGCTTTGGATCCTGCGACGAAAGGGCGACCCCAGGCGTATCGGCTAGCTATGGCCGAGTGCCGCGGTACAGCCCTATTCGGCCGACGGGAACAGCCAGTGTGTGCAGGGTTGATACGTCAACAAAGCCTGCGTCGTGCATGAACTCGGGTAACCGGCCCTCCGCGTGGTCGCGGGTGTTGGCATAGCCGTCAAGCAAGCGCACCAGCTGAAATGCGGTTCGGCCCAGCCATGAGTTCGGCCGGCCGAAATCGGCGATCAGCACCCTGCCACCAGGGCGCAGTACGCGCCAAACCTCGCGGAGACTGCGTCGCTTGTCGTTGGGCTGGAGGTGGTGGAAGAAGAGCGAAGAGAGCGCTACGTCGAACGAACCATCGGCGAACGGCAGTGCATCGGCCCAGGCAGGCGCAAGGTCCAGCGAGATGCCTGCGGCGGTGGCCTTGGCCTGTGCTTGGCGCAGCATGGCTGGGTCGGCATCGACACCGGCGATTCGCGCGCCGGGCACTCGCGAGGCCAACTGCAGCAGCAGGGTGCCGGTGCCACAGCCCAGGTCCAGAACCCGCTCGCCGGGTGTGACATCGGCGTGCGTCAATAGAGACGCCTTCATCCGGGCTTCGCGCACCGTCAACGCCACCAGACGGTCGTACCATGGCGTGAGGAACGGGAAGCGCAACGCCGGAACGAAGTCCCGGTGGGGCAAATTGCTACTCATCGGATGCTGCCGTCAAAGCCAGCGCGCCCAACAGTGCGATCAGAAGCACCGGATGAAGGAGCATGAGGTGCACGAAGTTGCGTTCAACCAGAAGGCCGTCCACAAACAGGGACACGATCGCCACGAGCATCAGGATCCGCAATGGCTGTCGCCTTCGTTGGGTCCAGCGCAACAAGGTTGGGAGAGTGTTGGTCATGAAGAGTCCGCCTTCGAAGGTCCGATAGGCTGAGCAGCTTGCCGCGAGCGAGCCTGTTTGGCTTGAACAAAGCGGCGGAATCAAGCCGTTCGCAAGGCAGCCAGGATGGCGCTGGGCGGCACGCCGAAGTGTCTTTGCATGGTTCGGCTAAGATGGGCAGCGTCCGAAAATCCGGCGTCTTGCGCCGCCCGACTCAAGTCCGCGCCCGCGGCGGCACTCATCAAGGCCCGACGCAATCGCAGCCAGCGCAAGTAGGGTCGCAGAGGCATCCCCACCAGCGCGCGAACCCGATGTCTGAAATGACTGGGCGACAGCGAGGCTTCGCTGGCGAATTCCGCCAGTGTGCTGTTCAACTCGCTGCGGGCCGGCAGGCCTTCAAGAAGATCTCGGACGCGGTCGGAGCGGCGGCCAGCCGGAGCCGGCACCGACTTGGGTAACCCGAGTGCCGCGAGCAGCGGGCCCAGATCTGCGTCGGTCGACAACGGCCAGACGCCGAGCGCGGCATCGCGCTGTCGCTCCGTGAGCAGACACAATCCCCGCGCGCAGGCCAGCGCCAAAGTCCGTCCCGTGTGAGACTCGCGTTCGACGAACAGCAGCGCCGCGGCACCGGGCCAGACGCGGTGCGGCACGTCCGCGTCGATCAGCACTCCGGGCGCAGTGATGTCGCCTTGACCATGAGCGGAAACGGTGACCGCTTCGCGGGGAGCGAGGACCAATTGCAGGGCATGGTGGGTATGTACCCGGTTGTCGCCCATGTCGCCGGAAAACACCGCCCAGCCTGTGCCCAGCGCAATGCGCCCGGACCAGGCAGGCGATTTCTCGTGGCTCGTCATTGCTCGTGACCCTTCCGCAGCCTCAGCGCGTTGGCCACCACCGACACCGACGACAGGCTCATCGCCAGTGCCGCGATCATCGGACTCAGCAGCAAGCCGAAGCTCGGGTACAGCAGCCCGGCAGCGATCGGCACGCCGAGCGCGTTGTAGGCGAAGGCGAAGATCAGGTTTTGCTTCATGTTCGCCACCGTCGCTTGCGAAATCTGCCGCGCGCGCAGGATGCCGCGCAGATCGCCTTTCACCAGCGTGACCTGCGCGCTCGACATGGCGACATCGGTGCCGGTGCCCATCGCGATGCCGACATCCGCGGCAGCCAGTGCCGGTGCGTCGTTGATACCGTCGCCGGCCATCGCCACGCGGCGGCCCTCGGCCTTGAGTCGCGCCACCAGCTCGGACTTGTCCTTTGGGCGGACCTCGCCGTACACCTCATCGATTCCCAGCACCTTCGCCACGGCTTCCGCGGTGGTCTTGCCGTCGCCAGTCGCCATCACGATTCGCAACCCTGCCGCCCGCAATGCGGCAATCGCCTCCGGCGTGCTGACCTTGATCGGATCGGCCACCGCAACAAGTCCCGCAGCGCGGCCATTGACTGCGAGGAACATAGCGCTGGCGCCTTCGCGGCGCAGGCGTTCGGCGTCTTCGCGCAAGCGACTGACATCGACGCCGATCTCCTCCATCAACGCGGTGTTGCCCAGCGCCAGGCGCGCCGCGCCGACGAGCCCGCGCACGCCGATGCCGGTCGCCGACTCGAACTCGGCGGCGGTCTCCAGGGCCAAGCCGCGCCGACGCGCTTCGGCCACGATCGCTTCCGCCAGCGGATGCTCGCTGCCCTGATCGAGGCTCGCCGCGAGGCGCAGCGCTTCATCAGCGTTGAAGCCGTCGGCCGCAACGACCTCGCGAAACGCAGGTTTGCCCTGAGTCAAGGTGCCGGTCTTGTCGACAATCAGGGTGTCGATGGTGCGCAGTCGTTCGATGGCCTCGGCATCGCGAAACAACACGCCCGCCTGCGCCGCACGCCCGGTCGCGACCATGATCGACATCGGCGTGGCCAGCCCCAGGGCACACGGGCACGCGATGATCAGCACGGCCACCGCGTTTACGAAGGCATAGGTCCATGCCGGCTCCGGGCCGAACACGCCCCAGACGAAGAAGGTTCCGAGCGCGATGCCGAGCACCGCGAGCACAAACCAGAAGCTGACCTTGTCTGCCATCCGTTGCATGGGGGCCCGCGAACGCTGCGCCTGGGCGACCAGTTGCACGATCTGCGCGAGCACGCTGTCAGAGCCGATCTTGTCGGCGCGGATCACCAGGCTGCCAGTGGCGTTGATGGTGGCGCCGATGACCTTGCTGCCCGGAGATTTTTCCACCGGCATCGGTTCGCCCGTCAGCATGGACTCGTCAATGTTCGAGCGGCCCTCAAGGACTTCGCCATCCACCGGCACCTTCTCGCCGGGGCGCACGCGCAAGCGATCGCCCAGATGCACATGGGTCAGTTCAACTTCTTCTTCGCTGCCGTCCTCGCGCAGCCTGCGCGCGGTCTTCGGCGCCAGTCCGAGCAGCGCCTTGATCGCCGCCGACGTGGAGGATCGCGCCTTCAGCTCCAACACCTGGCCGAGCAGCGTCAGTGACACGATGATTGCGGCGGCCTCGAAGTAGACGCCGACTCGGCCGTGCTCGCGGAAGGCCTCCGGGAACATGCCCGGCGCCAGCGTTGCAACCAGACTGTAGCCGAAGGCCGCGCCCACGCCGGTACCGATCAGCGTCCACATGTTGGGGCTGCGATTGGCGATCGACTGCGCCCAGCGCTGAAAAAACGGCCATCCGGCCCACAGAACGACGGGTGCGGAAAGCACGAGTTCCAGCCAGGTCCGCGCGTTCGCCGAGATGCCGCCGAACTGATGCCCGACCATCGCCAGCGCCAGCACGATCACCGATAGCGGCAGGGTCCACCAGAAGCGGCGGCGAAAGTCGATGAGTTCTGGGTTTTCGCCTTCATCGAGACTGGGCATCATCGGTTCCAGCGCCATGCCACAGATCGGGCAGCTGCCCGGCTCGTCGCGCACGATCTGCGGGTGCATCGGGCAGGTATAGCGAGCGCCCGGCTGCGCCGGGACGGCCGCGGGCTGGGCGACGGGACTCAAATAGCGTGTCGGATCGGCAAGGAACTTGCCCCGGCACTTTTCGGAGCAAAACCGGTACAGGTTCCCGGCGTGCTCGAGTTGGTGGGGGGAGTCGATCGCCACCGACATGCCGCATACCGGGTCGACATGTGCATCGGCGTTGTGTGCATCAGCGGCATGATCGTGAACGCCGCTGGTGGGGCCGTGATGTGCGTGACCGTGTGCCGCTTTCGGCGGCGTGCTGCCATGTGAATGGTGATCGTGGTTCATGCGTCTTGCTCCTGGGACAGCGCATTGAGAATCGGGCAGGCCTCGCTGCGCCCGTGCCCGGGGCATGCGTCGATCAGCGTCCGCAGGCCACTGCGGATGCGTTCGAGTTCAGTGATGCGCAGCTCGATGTCTCCGAGTTTGCGCTGCGCCGCAGCGCGCACGCGGGCCACGTCGCGCTCGGCACTGAGCGCCAGCAGCGAACGGATGTCATCGAGCGAGAATCCCAGCACCTTCGCGCGGCGAATGAAGCGCAGGCGCTTGAGTTCCGCGGCGCCATAGCGGCGATAGCCCGATGCGAGTCGACCCGCCGGTGCCAGCAGGCCATTGCGCTCGTAGAAGCGCACCGTGTCGATGGCAACTCCCGCCTGCTTGGCCAACTCGCCGATGCTCAGTGACATGTTCGTTCTCCTTGTGCGGTGTGAGCTTGCACCCTGGACCTGGGTCCAGAGTCAAGCCCCAGTCGCGACGGCATTCACCGTCGCGACCGGTTCGCGTCAGTCAGCGATCGCCTTCCACACGGCGAAACGTCGAGGTGCTGCCGTCCTCCTCCACCAGCTCGACCGTGTAGGACTGCACGCGGCCGTCCGGCATCTCCATGCCGGGCGAGCCGAGCGGCATGCCGGGCAGGACCAGACCGCGCGCCTTGGGCCGTTCAGTCAACAAGCGACGGACGTCCTCGGCGGGAACGTGACCCTCGATCACATAGCCGTCGATCTCTGCCGTGTGACAGGAGCCTTTGCCGTAGGGGACGCCAAGTCCTGCCTTGATCGGCGCGAGGTCGTCCGTGTCGCGCACCTCAACGGTAAAGCCGGCTTGTCGCATGTGTTCGACCCACAAGCCACAGCAACCACAGCTGGGAGTCTTGTGCACGACCATTGCCGGTGTCGTGTCCGCCATGGCGGTGGGGGTCGCGACCTGCTGCGCGCTTGCGGTCGTGCTCGTGGCGTCCGGGTCGCGTGCGCAAGCGGCCGACATCATCAGCGCTGCGAGGCTTGCGAGGCCCCACGCGGCGCTGCTTCCACCTGCGCGGCGGCTCATCGCTGTGCCCTCGACGACCAGTGCAGATGGACGATCTTCCAGCCTGCTCCGGTCTTGCGCAGGATCGCGGTCTCGGTGGACGAGATCATGAGCATCTTCTCGTCCTTGCTCGCGTGAATCTCGCTCTCGCTGCCGACCCAGACCAGGTCGCCCGATGCCTGAGCCGTCCTGCGCTTCAGCGTGATGTGGGCGGTCTTGAGGAACTCGGCGTCGTGTTTGGCGTGTCCGCCGAGGTACTCATCACGGGTACGCTCGGCGCCGCCGCTTTCAAGGATCAGCACGGCCGGATCGAGATCCGCGGCAACGCCGTCGAGATCGCCCGCGCTCAAGGCGGCCGAGAAGCGTTCCAGCACCGCTACGGCGTCGGCGGCTTCGGGCGAAATGCTGAGCGTGGCGCCCGCCGTCTCGCGGCCGGCGGCTACTTGCGTTGAGCCGTGTTTTTCATTGCCGTGGGCCCAGCCGATCGGCGCGGCAAGCGCGAGGGCCAAGGCGAGGGAAGTCATTCGAATGATCATCGGTTTCTCCAGTTCGAAATGAGGCGCAGGGCCTCGTGGGTGGCTGATTCAGTGTTGATGGTCGTTGTCGGTGTGGTCGTCGCCCGCGGGCGCTGCCATCGGATCTTCGACGGGCTCAAAGGACGAACGCTCCGGGTTCGTGCCTTCGTGTGCAGCATGCGGATCGCCACCGCCGACATCGGTTTCGCCGCCGCCGTGGCTGTGGCCATCGCTGGCCGCAACTCGTGCCTGGTACTGCGCGGCGGTCATGCCCGGAAACTGCTGCATGAAGGCGACCATGCCCCACAGGTAGCGATCGTCCATGCTCTTGCCCCAGGCCGGCATGCCCGACGCCTTGATGCCGTGCTTGAGCACCCAGAAGGCCTCGCGAGGATCGGTCTGGCCGAGGGCATCCCAGCGCGGCGGGCGCGGGTACAGGCCAACACTCAGTTCGGTTTCCTGCGCGTCAGGGCTGAGATGGCAGGTCACGCACATGGCGTTGTAGTTGCCTGCCCCGTTGCGGATCAGTTCGGCGTCGGACAGGTCGGGCACCTGAATGTCCGCCGCCCGGACTGCGATCGAGCGCTTGCGCGCCACCTCGAGCGCGCGATGGGTCGCAGACCAGTGCGGGTCGTCGGCACCGACGTTGTAGATGCCGCTCCAGATGACGGCGGCGGCGATCACCATGCCGACCAGTACCAGAACAACGAGGGTCTTGAAGAGTTTCATGAGGTGCTCCCTATCCCATCTTCATTTTGGAGTGATCGACTGGCTTGGCTTCGAGCGTGGGCGACGGGCCAGGCGGCGGGCCGCGTCTCGCGGGTTTTCCGAAATCGGGATCGGCGCTGATGCGATGTGAGACCGTGCCCTTGGGGTTGGGATACCAACCCGGATCACGGAAGTCGCCGGAAGCGAGGTCGTCGCGCACCTTGATCACGGTGAACATGCCGCCCATTTCGAGATTTCCGAACGGGCCCTTGCCCATCATCATTGCCAGCGTGTTCTCGGGGCCGGTCATGTGGCCGGAGTCGGTGTGATCCTGGTGCTCGGCCATGCCGCCTTGTCCCATGGCCATGTAGCCCGGCAGCAGCTTGCGGATCTCCGCCTCCACGCCGGATTGATCGACGCCGAGCGTGTTCGGAATCTCGTGGCCCATCGCGTTCATCGTGTGGTGCGACATGTGGCAATGGAAGGCCCAGTCGCCGGGCACGGCGACGAACTCCAGATCGCGGGTCTGGCCGACAGCCACGATTTCGGTGGTTTCCGGTCGCCACAGGCCCTTGGGCCAGCGACCACCGTCCGAACCGGTGACATGGAACTGCACGCCGTGCATGTGCATCGGGTGGTTCCACATCGACAGGTTGCCGATGCGCACGCGCACGCGTTCGCCGCTGCGCGCAACCAGCGGCTCGATGGCCGGAAACACCTTGCTGTTCATCGTCCACAGATCGAAGTCCTGCATCACCGACGGATCGGGTCGATACGTCCCCGGATGCAAGGCCCAGTTGTGCAGCAACACGACGTAGTCGCGATCGATGGGCTCAGGCTCGCCGTCCCTGGGGTGGATGATGAACATGCCCATCATGCCGACCGCCATCTGCACCATCTCGTCAGCATGCGGGTGGTACATGTGGGTGCCGTGCTGGCGCAGGGTGAACTCGTAGACGTAGGTCTCGCCGGGCTGGATTTGCGGCTGCGACAACCCGCCGACGCCATCCATTCCCGAGGGCAGCAGCAGGCCATGCCAGTGCACGCTGGTGTGCTCGGGCAGGCGGTTGGTCACGTAGATGCGCACCCGATCACCCTCGACCGCCTCGATGGTCGGGCCGGGTGTGGTGCCGTTGTATCCCCAGCATTTGGCGCGGCAACCAGGTGCGAATTCGTGCTCGATTTCCTCGGCGACCAGGTGGAACTCCTTGACGCCGTCAACCATGCGGTGCGGCAGAGTCCAGCCATTCAGGGTGCGCACCGGGCGATAGCCGCCGACGGCGGAAGCAGGCAACGGCGCAGGCGCGGCGGCCGCGGTATGACCCTGGTGGTCTTGCGCGGCGGCGCGCTGCGCCCACAGCCCGAATGGGGCCAGCGCTCCCAGTCCGGCGAGGCGAAACCACTGGCGGCGAAAAGGATTCATGGCGTGTCTCCATGGTCGTGCTGATGCTCGGATTCGTCGTCAACCGGTACGACGGGCTTGGTTGTGGTTGGCTTGCGGTGTTCGCGGTGTGGGTCCACTGGCGGCGTCGGCATGGACATGTCATGGCCGGCGTGCGGATCGGACGACGGCGCCGAGTCCGGCATGCGGTGGCCCGCGTGCGGGTCGCGCTCCGGGCCGCTGTGCATGCTGTGGTCCATGGCCGCCGGAGCACCGGTAGCCGGCAGGATGGCTTCCACGCCGATGGCGGGCTCCACGGGTGAATCGTCGTCAGGCAGGCGTCCGCCAATCGCGCCCCGCAGTCCGGCGCGGGCGACCCAGTAGTCGCGCACCGCTTCGAGGTAGGCCTGGTAGGCGTCGTACTCCTGCTGTTTCGCCAGCAGCAGCTCGAACACACCCACCAACATGAAGTTCACCTGTTCCTGCGTGCGCGCGACGATGGCCTCGCGGCGCGGGACCAATTCGACGCGATGGCGTTCTGCGATGGTGTGCGCCACCGCGACGGCGTCCAGGCCTAGCCGCGCATTGTTCTGCACCGACAGCAGCCTGGCGTCGAGCTCGGCGCGCGCCTGTTGCAACTCCGCTTCGGCGCGCGCAACGCCGCCCTGTCCCTGGTTGAAGATCGGAAGCGCCAGCGAGGCGAAAGGACCGGTTGCCCGGGCGCCGTCGAACTCGCGTTCATGCTCGTAGCCGACCTCGATGCCGCCCAGCCAACGCCAACGCCGGGTTACGCCAAGGGCGTCCTCGCGCAATGCGACTGTGCGGCGTGCCGCGGCAAGGTCGAGACGCGTTTCGAGCGCCGACGCGACCAGAGCGTCGGCGTCGTAGCCGACCGCTCGCGGGGCCGGCAACTGCGACTGGGTGGTCCATTCTCCGTCGGTCGGCAGACCGACCAAGGCTGCCAGTCGATGTCGCGCACGCAAGGCGCTCGACCCAGCCGTCAGCGCGTCAATGCGGGCTTGCGTGGCTGCTGCGCGTTCCTGTTCGAGCTGCAGTCGGTTGATATTCCCGGCATCGAAGAAGCGTTGTGCCAGTTCGGCCGACTGCTCGGCGGCACGCGCCACCAGATCACGCATCGCGGCGACTTGCTGTGCGCCGACCGCCTCGTACCACGCCACTTCCACTTCCGTCGCGATCTCGAGCACTGCGCCCGCCACCGCCAGTTGCAGCCGCTCCAGTTCACCCTCGGCGAGACGCTTGCGTACTGGAAGGAGCAGTAGATCGGTCAAGCCGAGCGACACGCTGCGCGTGATCTGCGCACCCTCGCCGCCATCCGGCGAGAGCCGAAGAAAGCCAAAACTCGGATTCGCCAGACGACGCGCATCCTCCAGATCCGCTCGACCGAAGCCGAGTCGAACGAACTCCTCGCGCAGTCGTGGATTGTTGAAGAACGCCAGACGGACGGCGTCCTCGACGCCGATCGGCGCGGTCGGAACCTGCGGAGCGGGATCGGCGCTCAGCGGCGACCAATCGAGGGGCACCGAGCGCCGATCCGCGATCAGGTCGCGGGATTCGGAATAGCCGCGCTCGCGCGGCAAACTGGCGCAGCCAACCAACGCCAGCGCCGCCGCGACGCTCGCGGCGGAACGAAAAAACCAAGCCATGGACTCATCCTCACAAGCGACAGGCGCTGTCCGGATCGGACGCGCAGACGCGGCAACGGGAGTGCAAGCGCCGGATGGCGCCCACACCGACAGTCGTTACGCGTTCAGGTCGCGGGTGGGCGTAGCGGAGGAGAGTCGCGATGCAAAACGACGTGCGCAATCAACGGCGAATGCGTAGTGCGGATCGCTTCAACTAGCGACATGCAAGATGCCTGCAAAGACAACGCTGGAGGAAGAACACAGCCGCATTGGCAGGATGCGCCATCGCAGCAACTTCCATCGTCCGGCGAAGCAGGCTCCGACGGAGCGTCGCTTCCGGCGGGGTGATGATGGTCGCCCATCGAATGAGATCCATGATCACCGTGCGCCATCCCAGCCATCGCCCACGGCGCCCAAACGCTGTTCACGATCAGCGTTAGCGAGAGCAGAAGCTGGAGTAGGGTCCGGCGCATTTGGCAGTAGACTGCAACTGGACATGAAAAGTTTCAACTGATTACGAGAGCCGGTAGCAGTGTCAGTTGCAGCCGCGGGCTTGGCGAACCTGACGGGATCATCAATACGGGGGCGGCGGATCACCTCGATCGACGGGGCGATGGTCATGGCGGACCACGGAATCTGCACCGACCCGCACCTGTTATCACGGGCCTAAACTGTGAAGTTTGCAGCGAGGAACGGTTGCACCACCATTCCTCGATTCAAACCGACTCTCAACGCCAGCCAAAAAGCGCAACCACTGCGCACGGCTGCGGGTTCCTGCGGGTCAGCGCGGGACCTGACCTTCGGTCGTTGAGAGACCAACTCCCCGAAAAGCGCTCTCTACCCCGCCCCCACTCTCTGTCTGCGGCTCGCGGTGGCAGGCAGATTGACGTGAGGTCGCGCAGTTCGTTCAACTGCCCGACCCGTCCTGCGTAACAGCGCGCGTACTGAGTCTCGCGGGTGTCCTCGCCACCAATCTTGTGTTCCCCATGGCAGATCGCCAGGACGAAATTGCCTGCTTCATCATCAATGGGCTGTAGTTTGGATTGGTAGTGCACGCGCCCACTCCCCTTGAAGAATCGTTACATTCTACTCAGGTGGCATAGGATGCCGGTCTATCCCGAGAGAGCCTTTACAAGGCACTTTCGGGTGCTCGCAGCCCGGACTTCGCGACCATTCTGAAGGTGACCCGCGCGCTCGGTGTTCGCTTGCATGCGGCGGTAGGGTGACTTCGTTGCGCATAAGTGGACTGCCATCGGCGCGAAACCGATGGTTCGTTGGGGTTGAAGGTGATTGGCTTAGCCGAGCAGCGCGAGATCGCAGCTAAGCGTTCGGTAAGTGATTCGGTAGCTCTGCGGGATGGCCGCAGCGGTGGCGTCGGCGTCTTCCATTGCGGCAGCGATGTCATTGTCGCCTTCAATCTGTCGGATTTCCCGGACGATGCGTTGCGCCGAACTGGACTCCCGAAGTCGGGCAGCGTGCTCACGGCGATGAAGGAGTTGTTATGACACTCATCAGAACCAAGGTCCGCGAGCGACCTGTGTCATAGCTGTTCGTGATCTTGCTCTTGCCGGAGGCCTGGATGCCGCAAAGGCCGATCATTTCCAAGGGTTGTTTTCTGCAGGCTGCGGGAGAGCGCGATCATGATCCGAATAGGCAGTAGCGTGGCCCGGCAGCGATCGTCGTCGACTACACGTTCCAGTGCGCAAGTGCTGCCAACCGACAAACGGAACTCGGTCAGGATTTCAGCGCAACCGACAGCCTCCCACCATCCCACTCGCTGGTCAGTTGCCGCAGGAATTCGCGATCGATGCGCTCGCTGTTGGCCACCAGCGTTTCCGACATGGCGGTCGCAATGCGTTCGATGACCTGCTGCGGATCGCGCACGTGGCAGACGTCGGCGCCGAACTTCAGCAACTGCTGGCGCGTTGGGTAACGCTTGTCCTTGTTGAGTTTCAGCGCCAGCGTGCGATCGACCAGGGTGCGCTCGCTGCGGTAATCGCGGTATGAGTAAACGGTGGTGGTCACCACGTCGTACAAGGGCGCGAGGGTGGGCGAGTTGGTTGCGGCCGGATGCTCGTAAAGCAATCCGAAGTTCTTCAGGTGGGCGTCGCCGTTGCGCACCATCGCGCACAGGGCCAGGTACTCGAAAAAGCGCTGGCTGCTGGCCAGGCCTTCGCCGCCCCGGCAGTAAGCGCGAATGACGCGGACGATGTTCTCGTAGCTGCCCTGGTATTTGTAGTGGCCGTGCGGATCGGGCGCCTTGTCCATCAGCACGCTCATGTCCTCGAAGCCGAGGCGCTGGCCGCCGCTGAGGTCGAAGCGCTCCATGACGAACAGGCCGCCGTCGTCGGACAGCCAGAACTTCGGCACGGCGATCCCGGCGCGGCGCGCGGCGTCCATGCACAGAAACTCGTTCTCGGTCAGATGCGGGAGTTCGCCGCCGCCGGACTTCACGATCAGATCCGGCTGGATGACGGTGGCTTTGCTCTCGGGCAACTTGTCGGCATCCGGCATCAGCACCTTGGGCTGCACGCCGGAGATGCCGGATTCGAAGTAGACATCGACCAGGAAGTTGAAAAGCTCATTCGTCGGCTCGCGTTTGAGCAAGGCGTGCAAGCCGATCTGCGCACGCGTCGGCGTTCGCGGCTCACCGGGCAGTGTGTAGCTGAGGCGGCCGATCTGGTTGCTGCCGACAATCGCCAGCAAGCGCATGTCGTCGACCTGCTCGTACTTGGCCATGCGTTCGACGATCTGCCGATACAGCCAGCCTTCGGGCTTGTTCATCGCGAACGGCGTCAGCAAGGCCCCCGAGGCATAGCTTTCGGCGCGGATCGGCATCGTCAGCGATACCTCGCGCGTGCGATCGCCGCTGCCGTAGTTGAAGACGAAGCGCGACTCCTTGTCGAGCACGCCGGACTCGCCCTGGGGTGTCGTAACCAGGAGCTGTTTAACCCGCATGTCTTGCACCGGGCGCGGATGATCGCGAAGGTAATTGCGCCGAGGGCAAGGCGCGAGGGTGAGAGCAGGCGTGCTTGCGCCGCATGCGGCGCGCCTGCTCGAACGGGCGGCAGCTTGCTGCCGCACTGGGGTGAGGAATGGTTGGTCCATTGCGACGACGAGCAACGAAGCCATCGGCGCAAGGACCGAGCGAGCGCCGTGTCCGGTGCAAGACATGCGGGTCAGTCATCGAGCAGATCCTTGAGGCGATCGAGCTCGATTCTCGAATCGACGATCGTCAGGCCCTTGTCGAGCGCAGCCAAGGCGGCAAACACGGTGTACAGGCCGACATTCTTGCCGGCCTCCAGGTCGGCAATGGTCTGGCGGCGACAGCCGACGCGCGTTGCCACCCATTGCAGGGTTTTCCGCAACGCCAGTCGATTGGCGCGAAACGAGGCGCCGAGTTCCGCGGCGGAAAAGCAATCGGTAGGCATGTTCGTCTTAACGCACCAAGGTCAGAGGCTGCGAACCAAATGTGCGCTATACCGAACATTGCGTCAAGTTTTGTCGGCGCGCCTGGCGTCCCCAAAGGCTCTGCGGAACTCGCGCCCGGTGCGGTCGCGAAATGGCGCTTTGACCACGACTGTTCCGTCGAAGACCCGCAGCAACCATTCGGCCGCGTTCTCGCTGTCTTCGATGTCGCGGACGGCCCTTCCAATCTCGCGCGGCGATCTGCCGCCGAGATCATCGAACAATGCATCGCATCCCGGCTGGTCGAGGTCGCTGAACAGATCGGCGTGGAGGGTGATGAGTTCGAACAGAAACTCGTGGGCGCGGTCGGTGACGTCGACCTCGTTCGGCCGGGCATCGAAGTCGTCAGGCTCGGGGCGAAATTCCCGCATGACCAGTTGCGGGCCGGGGCGCAGGATCAGGTGTTGCATCACGATTGCCCTCGGCAGTTAAGCCCAGTTGTCCAGGATCAGCGGCGCAGTGATCCGCTTGAAGTGGCGACTGTTGTTGGTGACGAGAACCGCGCCGGACGCAAGCGCATGTGCGGCGATCATCATGTCCATTTCGCCGATTGGCTGCCCGGAGCCGACCAACTGGTGACGAATCTCGGCGTACCAATCGGCGGCGTCGGCATCCCAGGGCAAGAGGCGGACGATTTTGAGTAACTGGCGCACGGCCAGATGTAGCTGATGCTCCGCGGGCAGACGTTTCAGGCCGTACTGCAACTCAGCCCGCGTGATCACCGAGATGCAAACGGACGAGGGGATCAATGACGCCAGTTTGGCCTCGATCGCCGGTGACCTACCCTTGATCAGATAGCTGACCGTGTCGGTATCCAGCATGTGCAGCATCGTCAACGCTCTGCCGCGAGCTGCGCAGGGCGCTCGTCATCAAACACGCCGCGCTCGGGCGGCAGCACGTTCAGTGCGCGCTCGGCCATGAAATCGGCAGGCACGTCGATGGCGCGCACCAGTTCAAAGAACTCACCCCAGGCTCTGACACCCGGTCGGGTGGACAGAACAACATCACCGGTCGCGTCATCACGGGTGACGAAAACCTCGTCACCCTTGAAGCGGAACTCCGCCGGCAATCGAACCGCCTGGCTGGCGCCGTTCTTGAACAACTTGGCAGTGCGGGTTTCGTTCATGGCAACGTCCCTTCGCGAGCGGCGCATAGTAGATGCAACAGTATATACGCCGGGTTTGGGGGCGTCACAGAGCCTGCAGCACGACTTGCGGTCGGAGTTTGCTCCGACGTGTTCAGACGATGCGCCTTTCCGTGTGGGACAAGCCCGGCATTATCGGCAGCGCCGAGAATTTTCCGCGCCACATCGCGTTGCCGAGGGGCTGTCTCGAAGCGGCCATCGCGCTGCTCAAGGACAATGGCATTCGGTGCGAGCTTCACGATAAGCGCCATGCCGGCGATCGACGGACCATTGGTTTCATGGGCACGCTTCGTCTGGATCAGGAATCCGCTGTCACCCCACAAGGCCCAACTTGGCGATCTGTCGGTCGCTCATTCCTGGCTCACCACATCTTGAGCGAGCTGTTCCTGTGGGAGCGGGTTCACCCCGCGATCTTTTGCCTGGCTTCTGAAACCCCACCCCATCCAGCCTGGGCGTATCTTCCAGGGATCGCCTCTGATTGGATGCAGGTCGCCAACCCATGTGCCCACCTCCGCCAGCGACCGATCAATCATGACCGACTCCGTCGCCGGCATCGCTGACACCCGCGGCCACTACCGGCGCCAGCGCAGCCTGTATGCCGACGACCTCACCCGCTTCCTCGCGCGCCCACCTGATTCCGTCCTCGGCATCCTCGCCAGCGCAACGGGCTTCCCGGTCACGCTGGAACAACGCGGCGCCTGGACTGAGCAGATCGAGCTGCTGCACGCTGCGCTGACCGGCCTTGAAGGCCGCGGGCGCATCTACTTCGAGTACGCGATCCCGCGCCTGGGCAAGTGGATCGATGTGCTGCTGGTGCTGGATCACGTCGTCTTCGTCATCGAGTTCAAGGTTGGCGAAACTCAGTTCAATCGCGCCGCCATCGATCAGGTCTGGGATTACGCGCTCGATCTGCGCAACTTCCACGAGACCAGCCACCACATTCCAATCGCACCGATGCTGGTCGCCACCAAGGCCAAACCGGTGATGCTCGGCGTCGTGCTGCGCGCCAATGACGCGCTGATGCCGGAGCCGGTGTGTGCCGGCGCCACGCAGATCCGCGCGGCCATCGAGAACGTGCTCGAACTGCTCAACGGCCCGACGCTCGATCCCGATGCCTGGGAGCGCGGGCGTTATCAGCCGACGCCGACGATCATCGAGGCCGCACGTGCGCTGTACGCCGGTCATTCGGTCGACGACATTTCCCGCAGCGACGCCGGCGCGGTGAATCTGACACGCACCTCGGCGGTGATTGATCGCATCATCCGCGACGCGCGTGTCGAAGGACGCAAGGCGATCTGCTTCGTCACAGGCGTGCCGGGCGCCGGCAAGACGCTGGTCGGCCTGGATGTCGCCACCAAGCACCGCGACAAGAACGCCCTGCACTGCGTGTTCCTGTCCGGCAACGGGCCGCTTGTCGCCGTCCTGCGCGAAGCCCTGGCGCGCGATCACGTGCAGCGCGAGGCGGCGGCCGGTCGCCCGATGAGGAAGGGTAAAGCGCGCTCGCTGGTCAGCGCATTCATCCAGAACGTGCACCACTTTCGCGACGAGTGCCTGATCGACCCCAGCCAGCCGCCGGTCGATCACGTGACGCTGTTCGACGAAGCCCAGCGCGCCTGGGATCGCGCGCAAACCAGTTTCTTCATGCGTCGCAAGAAGAACCAGCCGGATTTCGACCAGTCCGAACCCGAATTCCTGATCTCGTGCCTCGACCGCCACCCGGATTGGGCGGTGGTCGTTTGTCTGGTCGGCGGCGGCCAGGAAATCAACACCGGCGAGGCCGGCGTCAGCGAGTGGATCGCCGCGTTGCTGCGCAGTTTCCCCCACTGGGACGTGCACCTGTCGCCCAAACTGCACGGCAGCGAGTACCGCGCGGAGGCCGGCATCGCCCAGCTACGCACCAGCCATGCCGTGTTCGATCACGAGGCCCTGCATCTGGCCACCTCGATGCGCTCCTTCCGCGCCGAGCGCCTCAGCGAGTTCGTGCGACTGGTGCTGGAGCGCGAAGTGATCGCCGCGCGCGAAGTCCACCGCGAGTTTGCAGGCCGTTATCCCATCGTCCTCACCCGCAGCCTGCCGCGAGCGAAGCAATGGCTGCGCGAGCACGCCCGCGGACAGGAGCGCTACGGCATCGTCGTGTCCTCCCAAGCCCAGCGACTCAAACCCCACGCCATTGACGTGCGCCCCAAAGTCGACCCCGTGCACTGGTTCCTGCACAACAAAGACGACGTCCGCTCGTCCTGGCACCTGGAAGACGTCGGCACCGAGTTCCTGGTCCAAGGCCTGGAACTCGATTGGGCCTGCGTCGTCTGGGATGCCGACCTGCGCCATGGCAAAACCGGCTGGCACCACGGCGAATTCGTCGGCACCCGCTGGAACCGCATCCACAAGGCCCCGCGCCAGCGCTACCTCGAAAACGCCTACCGCGTGCTGCTGACCCGCGCGCGACAAGGCATGGTCATTGTTGTGCCGGAGGGGGACCTCAACGATCCCACACGGCGGCCTGAACTATATGACGCGACGTTTGAGTTTTTGGGGGCGACGGGGGTGGGGGTGTTGTAGTGCGGACGGCAACATTGCGCAGGACCAATGAGTTGCCAAGCGCGGCGAGGAACGCGTGAGAGCTATGGGAAATGCTGGCCGACACCGCGGTGGATTCCGTCCTGGCGACAAGTACCTCACTGAGCGTGAGCTATATTTGGACTGCGCCACTTGACGTCATTGCAGAGCCGACAACCCGGCGGAACGCGAACTCAGGCTCGGCGCGGGACCCGCTCCCTTGGAAACTTGACCACGCGCTACGCACAATCAGTCCTCCTGCTTCCCCACGCCCAAGGAGGCATGTACCCGACCCGCCATCGTGAGAACTGCTAACGTACTCTGTGCCTAATCCTTGCGGCGACGCACCAGCCATCTGGTTTGCTGACAGCATCCCGATTGCGCCACAGTTCGTACCTATGTCACTAAACAAGCCGAGCGGCACCTGACCCTGCAGCAAGCCCTGTGGTTGAAAACCGAAAACTCATGACCAAGAAAGCGTATGCGATCGAAGTGAAGAAGAGTTTGGACCGCAGGAGATGGGAAAACTCCGTTCACAGACGCAAGCTAAAGCGCCTGAAGCGCCGACTGACACAGATAATGCCCGTACGCACAGGTGTTCGGGCGAGTTATCGGTCCACTGCATTGCGATTATTGGCGAACCGGTGTGTCGAGCCGCTCGGGGCTGATCCCGTTCGAGCCGGCAAGATTCTGATGCCGAGCCGGTTCTCTATTATCGATAACCCACATGAAACACTGAGCGTCATTTGCCGAATCGCGAAATGTGCCACATCCTATGCCCGACCAAAAATAAGTTTAGACCATCGCGCCACGATTGAAATGGACCTTGCTGCGGATACGTTACTCGGTATCACGCTCAAGGAGACAAAAAAGGAATGTCAAGGCGTCAAGAAGATGCAAATTCGAGGGCATTATCCGAGAGATCCCGCACTTCGAAGGGAAATGGATGAAATTGGTGTGACAAAGGCCCTGTTTTCTTCTGAGGAATCTTGGTCGGTAGATTTAAATCCGGACCTAAAAGTGTTCCGTCATCGTCAGGTTGGGCTGAGGATCGAAGAGCCACTCGAAGCCCGATATCCCGCTCAAGATCAGACGTCTCGGTTTGCTATCCATGTGGACGATTGCCTCGCAGTAATCGGCAAGAAACTCACTTCCAAAGGACGACAAGAGCTCTGTGTCTATGTCGGTGAGATTCTAACCAACGCTGAAGAGCACCCAGGAATTGTTGATTGGACCATTGTCGGCTATTTAGATGTCGAACTTAGCTGGTTTGAAGTCGCAATAATTAACTTTGGCAAAACAATAGCGGATACGTTTAAGGAACTGCCCCGAGAAAGTTACGCTTTTCGCCAAGTAGATTCGTATGTGTCGAGAATCGCAAGGACTGGAGCTAATCAAGTCGAGAGGGATAAGTTGATAACTGTGGCCGCTCTCCAAAGTCGAATTAGCTCTAAGAATTCCGACGAACGGAGTGACCGAGGTCAAGGAACTGTTGAAGCTATTGAGTTCTTTCAGCAGGTTCTGGCCGAATGCCAAGGAAGCGAGCGAAAGAATCCGAATATGTGCATTCTCTCAGGATCGACGTTTATTAAGTTCGATGGTACCTACAGAATGGTGATGGATGGGCACGGCAGAAAAATCATTGCCTTCAATAAACAGGGGTCGCTATTCAAGCCCCCCGATGAAAAGTTCGTCCAGGTTTTGCCTGGGGCGTCTTTTCCGGGAACTATACTAGCCATCAGATTTCCCCTCGCAAGGGGGGCTATCGCATCAAGGGAGGTATGAAATGGCGCAGATAATAAATTTTGAGCAACTTGGGGGGCCGGTATACGCGGGGCGCCCAAAAGGGGAAAAAGCTCGTGAGCAATTTGAACTAGATAAGGAGGATGGTGCTGGCGGAGTCGTGCGGGTTGTGATTCCAGACGATGCCTTTAGTCTCAATAGTTCGTTCTTTCTGGGACTATTCGGCCCGAGCGTACGAGCATTAGGAGGTCGCGAAGGCTTCACAAAAAAGTATGCCTTTGAGGCGCCAGAGTTCATTATGGAATCAGTTTACTCTGGGATCGATCGCGCGATGCAGGAGGCCGCACCATTATGAGCTATTTAGAGGATGTTCGCGCGTGGCAGGCAATGGCCGCTTTCTTGTCTTTTATAATCAGCACTTTCGCGCTCATTTGGAGCGCTAGAAATTCCATTCGACAAGATCGAATGTCGCGCACAGACGGCTTTTGGTTCCGAGACGTAGTCGGTCCAAACGTGCTCGAAAAGGTCCTCGCATTTTCTTCGGAATTGACTTCAAGGAGAGACCTGCTGATAAACCTCGCAAATAAGAAAAAGGAGCTTCGCACAGAACTGGACAAGATGCGCCGCGAAAAGCAGGCAGTCACGGAGAATATGATTTGCTTGAAATTGTTCTCCGAAGAGGCCTATTTAGAAGCCTGCAAAAGAATGGACGAGATTGAAGACAAGCTCGCGAATTGCTTGGCAAGAGTTTCTGAATCCAACACAACTTCAGCAGACGCGTCACGCACAATAAATGACGCCATCGCGTTTTCCAGGATTCAAGTCTTCCAGTTGTTGTCAGGAGTCAAAAAGTTGCACGAGAAATTAAAGTAACCAGTGAACCCCAAAAGTGCGTGTGGCAGGAGACCAATTAAAGTCACGCTTGTTTGGATTCGAAAATGCAAATTGCCTACGCCGAACTCTTCCATGGGAGACTGAAGCGCCGTCGTGACATCGTCACGAATCGTGCTCCACCTCTTCGGTTTGAATTTAAGGCGTTAGTTTTTATCCAGGCTCATTGGGGCATGACGGCTACTGGGCGATGCATTATGAGGATTCTGCGGGACGAGGAAAGCCTTGCGCTTTTGATAGTCATGTCTCCCTCGCCGCCAACACCCTCCCCGCAAACTCCGCAAACAAGTTCCGAATGCTGGTTGCCGCCGACAGCGGTCGACACGACTCTGTGCCGGCGACGCTCAGTTCGAGCGCGGCCGCGCTGTAGAGGCGCCGCTCAACCAAGCGTTCGCAAAGGAGTTGGTAGCGGCGCGCATAGGATGCGCCGTTGAACTCGGGGAACACGGGGAAGTGCGGTTCGGCGCAGCGGACTGGGGTCAGGGAGCGCTCGCTCTCTTCGAGCAGCATCAACCAACCGACGAAGGGCGGCCGTGGGTCGGCTTGGTAGATTGGGTTGAGCATCGCGGGCGACTCTTCGCCGATGTCGGTCCGTTGCGCTGGCCGGTGGCCGTAGGCGCCTTGGTGATGGGCGACCCAGAGATCGGCGGCGGAGCCGATGACTTCTTCGCTGCGGTTGTTGAAGTTATTGCCGAAAGAGCCGACCTGCGACTTGAATTCGAACACGCCGAGCAGGCGCTGTTTGTGGATGACGATGGCATCCCAGTCCTTGGTCGCGCGAAAGAACCCCGGCAAAGCCACTTTGCCCTTGTTGCGATGAACCGCATCGGCTGGCAGGCCGCAATGGGTGGCGACGCGTTCGACCAGATGGATGAAGCCGTTCATGTTCTGGCCGCCGACCACGTTGTCCCGCGCGCCGCCCTGCTTTCGCTCGCCCAATGCGCCTGAACGGCCTGCCCAAAACGCCCGAACGGCAGCGTTGACGCGTTCGTCGAATTCATCGGGCAGCAAGCTGATCGTCATTCGCGTCGGTTCCTGCGCTTAGCGGTTACTTGCGCGTCTGCGGCCATCTGTCGCGTGCGCTCCGCATCGTTAGCTGATAGGCCATAGAGCCGAAACACCGGTTCATCAATCAGCCGCTGATCCTTGGCGCAGGCGACCTGCGTCAGTTCATCGCGCAATGCATGCGGCACGTCCTGCCAGCGCGGGATGCGGATGCGGCGCAGGTACTGGGCCTGGAAGCGCAGGAAGCCGCCGGACATGCGGGTGCAGTAGGTGGCGACGAGCAGCACGGTGACGGAGGAGCGCAGCACCGCCTGCAGCGCACGCAGGTCCCATTGGGTCGAGGTCACGAAGTACAGATTGTGGTGCGGGTAGTAGTGGCCTTCGTCGAGCACGAAGGTGGCTTCGCCCTTGATGTCCGGCACCAGCAGTTTCGGTTGCTGCTGCAACTCGGGATAGATGCGATCGATGGTGCGGTACCAGGCGTCGCCATTCTTGGTCGCCACGTGGCGGCCGGCGACGGCCTCGTAGTGCTGATGGAGATAGGCGGACAGCTGCGGGTAGTCGGCCAGATCGACCACGCGGCCTTCGGCCTGGAAAGGGTTGACCACGCCCTTGCCGCCCCAGCGAATCTGGCCGTCGACCAGATCGCGCGCCATGACCAGCGGCAGCTTGCGGCTGGCCTCGACCGGTAGCGCTTCGAGTTCGCCGATGTAGACGCGATCGCAGCCGGTGGCGACGCCGATGCCGACCTTGCAGCCGACTTGTTCCAGCGTCGGGAACTGTTGTTCCAGTCGGCGCACCAGATCCAGGCGCGTCAGGTCATCGAGCAGCCAGGGCGCCTCGTTTGAGCCGGCCAGCGAAATCTCGCCGACGATGGTGGTGTCGGCATGTGCGGCGAGCATCGCCGCCACCAACTGCGGCAGGCTGTGCTCATCGGTGATCACGCCCGGACGAGCGACCCGCGTTGACGCGGCGGGGTTGGTGGTGTGCGTCGGGCGCGCAATCACGGTGATCGCCGGATAGGCGATGACCTCGGAGTGGAAGGCGTCGATGCCTTCCATATCGATGTAGTGCTGCAACGCAAACCCGCGCACGATCTTGGCGCGCAGCGGGCCGCCGTATTTGTTCTTCAACCAGCGATTGGCGCAGATGAAACCGAGCCGCCCGCCGGGCGCCAGCAGGTCGAGCGCGCGCTCGTAGAAGGCGATGTAGATGTCGGCGCGATCGAACATGGTGCGAAAGCGCGCACGGTATTCGCGCAGCAGCGCTTCGGGGATGCGCTCCTGGCGCACGTAGGGCGGGTTGCCGACGACAAAATCGAACTCGCCGGAAAGCCCGCACAGCAGGAAGTCGTCGCACAGCAGCCAGTGTCGGCACAGCTCGCCGGCATCGGCGGGCGTTACGCCTTGCGCGATCAGGCGCGCGCGCAGGTGCGCGGTGGTGGTTTCGAAACTGTCGCGATGTAGTTCAACCGCGCGAATCGCATCGACCAACTCGCGCCCGGCGTCGGCGAGCTTGCCGCCGGCATGGCGATAGGCTGCCAGCAAGCGATCCACTGCGGCCAGCAGGAATTCGCCGCCGCCGAACGAGGGTTCGAGCAGGCGCATGCGGTGCAGTGGTTGGGTAGCGGAATAACCCGACAGATCGAGGATGGCCGCGACCACATCCGGCCGCGTGAACACTGCACCGCGCTCGGTCTCGTCATTGCCGGCCAGCACCGAGACCGCGGCGGCGATCGCCGGATCGCGTGCGCTGGGGCCGAGGATGTCGAACAGGTTGAACAAAGGGGCGTGTGAAGGTGATTTGGAGAGGTTTGATCTTCGGGGGTTTGGGGGTGGGATGCAATGTGGAAGGTGGTGTTGGGGTCTCGTGGTTGGTTTCAGCCGAGAAGATTGAATACGCTGCGAGATTCCGACGGCTGCCCCGAAACTGGTGGCCGTTAAACGAGGACGCCATGGAAGAACTACTGGAGGTTTGGCAGAGGCTGACTGAAGCTGGACGGGATCGTCCGGACATGGCGCGGCCAGCGCAGGGCGCAACGGATGCATCCATTGCGAACGCGGAGCGACGCCTGAAGCGCCCCTTGCCCGCTTCGCTTGTTGCGATGTTGCGGCGATCGCGCGCCTGGCTCTGGCGTGAGCCAGACTACGACGCGGTTGTTTTCCTGCCCCCCGCCGAGATCGTCCGCGAGACGAAACGGCCTGCGGACGCCGCGTCCCGCATCGATGTGGACCTGTCCGAGTCGACGGGCGTCAAGGCGCTCTACTACTCACCACTGCGCATCACCTTCGCGTACTCGGACTATTTCCGATTTCAGATTGACGAGGATCCGGCGGCGGGTGGCCGTCCCGGGCAGGTTCTTGCGGTCGATGTCGAAGAGGGCACCGTCAAGAAGGTCGCCGAGTCGTTTGAAGCGTTCCTGATCCGCGGTTTGCAGTGCATCAAGGAGCAATTGCTGGGAGGCTATCCCGAGCAATGGTCGCCGGCTCCGGGCGCAGCACTTGTGGGCGGCGACATCGTGATACCGCAAATGGACGAGTCGCTGCTGCCGCCAATCGCCAGAGCGCCCTCCCAGCCCGTTGAAAGGGTCATCAAGAAGCACAAGCCAGCTGGCGATGAGCTAGGTGCGGCGCTGCTCGGCATGGATGAATGGCTGCAGGCGCATGCGCCGCTTGACAGCAAGCGCTTCAAGCGCGGCCTGACGCTGCTGAAGATTCGGCAGTATCTCAGCAACGAGGGGTGCTTTCTGCCCGAAGCCATGTATCCGTTGTTCTGGACGATCAACGGCCAAGCGGGTAGGCGCGAACCCCTCTTGCCATGTCCATTGCGGGCCTGTCCCGGTTTGTTATTGCATTCGTTGGACGAGGCATGCGACTCGCACAGCAATCAGTTGGGTAGCTGGCATTTGTACAAACTTATGCCGGACCGTCGCTGCTACGACACGGGCGACGGCATCAAGCATGCATTCTGGCGAAAGCACTGGTTCCCTTTCGCGCGCAGCCGCCTTGATCATGCGGCGGCAAAGGTTCATCTGTTCGTCGACTACGATCCGGCTCCCGGTGGGGTCGCGGGACAAGTGGTTGTCGATGCGGTGGAGATGCAGCCTGACCGTGAACCTGGAATACGGCGCGTCATCGCGCCGTCGTTGACGATCTACTTCCAGTCGTTGCTCGCGGCACTGGAGCGTGGGGCGATCGAATATCGTGATCGGAAGGGATTGATGTGGTGCGATTGAGACAGCTACGACAATAACTGGATCAACGTCGGCAAAGTG
The DNA here is from genome assembly GCA_937928755.1 of uncultured Rhodanobacteraceae bacterium. Classification (GTDB taxonomy): domain Bacteria; phylum Pseudomonadota; class Gammaproteobacteria; order Xanthomonadales; family SZUA-5; genus JADKFD01. The sequence continues at coordinate 39,422 of CALEZI010000099.1, forward strand.
CCGTCGGGGGCTGGCGGGGCGGAGCTCGGCTTCGGCTGGCGGGATGGGCAACGCAGGGGCATGGCCCTCCGAAAGCAAGAGCGGCCGCGCGGGCGCGCGGCCCTCCAAAGGCGACGGCGGGGACGTGGACGCCCTCGGTGAAATGTCGACGGCGATGACGAATTTGAGGTCGCTTGCGGTGAGTTGTTCGAGCGACAACGTGCGTTGATCGTCGCCGGGTCCGGTGTGCACGGCAGCGCATGCAATACGACCCCGCAAAAGTGCCCCGTCACCGCGCGCGAAGTGCAAAGTCGCGCAACAGCGGTCGCGAAAGCTCGACAATCCTGAGGGTGACACGCTTGGCAGGGGATCTGAGGCGTGCCACACGTTCAGCAATGCCTGACGTCGGCGTCATCGCCGAGGCGCTGATTGCATCAACGCAGAAGTTCCTGCGCCAGCCTGTCGTAGATCGGCCTGCGCCAGCGTTGGTAGTCGTTGTGCTCTGGGTCATCGAAGAGACCGTCCAGGAATTCGCCGAAGCCCGCAGCGAGTGGCCAGACCTTGCGATTCCGGCCGGTGCCCCAGGCGTCGGTGGAATGCACCATGCGCAGATCCGTCCGCTGGTCGGCGTAATCAGCGCCATCAATAGTTGAATCGCGCCGGGCGTTCCGGCGATCAACAGATGACCGGGAGGCACGCCCTGACCGTATACCTGCCCACGCCAGTGAGCTTCCACGGTCGCCCAGTCATGGATTGGATCGACGCAAGTCAGATCGGAGCGTGGCACATGGGGCCCCAGCATGCCCAGCAGCGCCGCCGGCGTACGGAACAGGCGTGGGTAGATGCGCCCGCCGTTGTAGCGAAGCATGAAGGCGCGATAGGTCTCCGGAAGCGCGAGCGCTTCACGTTCCTCCCATGCCTCGATCGCGGCAGTCGGATCCCTGACATACGACCAGTCCCGCTCGCCCTCGTTCCAGCCTTCGGTGATCGGAGCAATCTTCATGGCGTGGGCCGCCCGGATGCTGATGTGATACCCGAGGATGCCAGAGCGGGTCATGATTTCCGCCACTGCGTTGGTGCCAGGCAAATCCGGTCTGCCTCCCGTTGTCGGCCGGCGCGCTGGATCCGGTGTCAGGTCAAGCCGTGGCGCTGGCACCCGGTTGGTGGACGCGGAAGGTGTCGTGTACCTCGACGAACCGGTCGCAGCTCAAGACAGCGCACGCCGTTCATCGGCTCGCGCTAGCTGATGAATGCGCGCCACGGTGTCATCGAAGGCGCGCGCCATCGGCGCATTGCGCGCGGTCAGGATCTCGGCCAGCGCCTGGTAATAACCCAGCGTGCCGTCGCGTTTGGCGGTGAAGCGGTCGAAGACGGCAACGCCCACTTCGGGGTTTTCCAGGTCGCCGAGGATCGCGCGGGCGTTGTGCAGCTTGTCGCAGCCGGACACCAGCAGCACCGTTTCCGGCACCTGCCGCAGGTGCTCGAGATAGGCGAGCTTGCGCTCGCGCCAGTGGTCGTATGGGCTTCCGGCTGCTTGCGCAGCGGCCTTGCCTTCGACCGTGCCATCGGTGCAGGCCACCACGATGTCCGCCACGTGATCGCCAAACTGTGCGCGGATGCTGCCCTCGTGGCCGGCACCGCAGTCCTCGAGCACGTCGTGCAGCAATCCGGCGATCGCCTGGTCTTCGCTGCCGCCGTATTGCAGCACCAGGCTGGCGACACCGAGCAGATGGTAGATGTACGGAATGCCGCTTCCCTTGCGGAACTGCGGTGCGTGGGCGATGCGCGCGTAGTCGACGGCATCGGTGAAACGGCGGGTCAGGATGGTCATGACGCTTTCCTTTCGGTCATCGATGCCCGTCATCTCCGGCACGACGATGGCCGGCGGCTTCGGCCGGAATCATGGCTCAGCTCTGGCGGGATCTGCATTCAATGATCGCAGCTCCCTGCTGTCGGCGCTCCCGCGGTGTCCTCGAAACCGCTGCGAAAGACCGCATCGCCGAGCATCGGCGCGAATTCGCTGGTATTGCCCGCGGCGTCCACGGCGGTGGCGGTCAGGGGCAGGATGTTGCCGCCATCGGCACTGGTCAGGGTGTAGTCGATCGACTGTTGCGCCTGCGCCGACTGGATGGTGTCGGAACCCAGCAATGCGCGGCTGCCGCCGCCGCAGTCGCCGCGATAGAAGTTCACCGTGATCGGATAGCTCGAATTGGCGATGGTGCTGTCGACGCGGTACTGCAGTGCCACGCTGCTGCCCGCGCTGCCGGGCACGACCAGATCCGGATGGTTCTGCAGCCGATTGCCTCCGCTGTCGGCATCGCCGGGATCATTGGCGGTGGCGCCCTGGGAACCGCTGCTGCCAAAAATGTTGTCGAAAGCGATGTCCGCATTGCCGAGGAATCGATTCAGCGTATTGCGCACGCCGAGGCAATTGGCGTTGCGGATACCCACGCCGGCACTGTAGGCGATCAGATTGGCCTGACCTGGCGCGCTGCCGCCGATACTGGCTCCGCAATCGCCACCGGCGCCGTTGATCTGGATGGTGGAATCCAGACTGACCAGCGCATTGCCCAGCGGCAAGCGGCCGCTGACGTCGGTGCCAAAATAGTTGCCTTCGATCTGCAAGCCGTCGAAGACGCCGGGATTGTTGACCTGCAGGATGATCGCCTGGCCACGATGGCCTGAAAACACATTGCGCGCCGCAGGAACGGTGCCGCCGACCAGGCTGTTGCTCATGCGAAACAACAGCAAGCCGAACTGGTTGCCGATCACCGCGTTGCCGGCGGCGTTGGTGCCGATCAGGTTGCCCTGAATGAGTACGCCGTTGGCCGCCTGCTGGCTGGTCAGTAGCGCGTTGTTCAATCCACTGAGCAGATTGCGTTGTTCGGGCAACAATCCGCCAATGATGTACGGGCCATTGCCGGCCAGCAGAATGCCGTTGCTCAGCACTTGCGCCAGATTGCCGGTGATGTCGGTGCCGAGATAACAGCCCTCGATGCGATGCGGCGCCGCGCCGCGCACGAAAACCTGACCATCGCGGAAGTTGTTGATCGCCAGACCGCGGATCGCGCTGGTCTGCGCGCTGTCGAGCTGCAATCCGTAGTTGGCATTGCCGAGCGGATTGCTGCCGTGAATCTCGATCTTCAGGGTGCCGTTCAAGCCACCTTGCGCCGGGGTATTGCTGTTGGGCACGGCACCGGGCTGGCTGTAACCGTCGATCATCAGCGGCTGGGTGATTCCGGGAAGCAGGCCCGGATCGGGCACGCTGATCCGCCAGTGGCCGGTGGCGGGTACGAAACCGGGATCGCTTGGCGGAATGGCGAACTCGATGGTGTCCTGATCGGGCGACAGATTGGCGGCGATGATTGCGCCACGCAGGGAGCAGTCTGCCGCGACCAGGGCAGCACACGCGCCCAGCGCCAGATCGCTGGTGGTGTCGACGACAAACGTCGCCGCATCCGCTCGCGGGCCCAGCGGCGACAGAGCCAGGCAGCCCAGCAACGCGACGCCCAACGGGAATGCGGCGCGGCGGGAAGGCGTCGTGGTCGAGCGCATCTGCAGTTTCTCCGATTGGGCACAGTTGGCACATACGCTGGATGCCCGCGGCGGCTGACAGTCATCGCGATGGCAGCACCGATGTCAGCTTTGCCGAGTGCACGACGTATGTCGGGCAACCAACTCACTGCAGGCACTGCAAGCGATGAAAACCGGGCTCACGACAGGATTGCTGGTGCTGGCCGCCGCAGCGGGCGCACCGCTGCAGGCCGCGCGCTTCACCTTTACCGCCAGCAATCCCGGCGCCATCAGCGGGACCGGCCGCGACCTGGTCTTCGATATCCAGGGCGTCGACAGCGAGATCCGCGCCGCGCGCATCGAGTTCACCCTGAACTACGATCGCGCCGGCGAACTTTCGCTGCGCCTGGTGGAAGTGGCCGACGCCGTCGAGTTGCCGCTGTTGCCGGGCGGCGGCCTCAGCGGCGCCTCGTTTGCCGGGACCTACAGCTTGAGCGACCGGGCGCCGACCACGATCACGCAACTCGGTGCTGCAGCCGGACCGATCCCGCGGCTGCCGATGCGCGCGTTCCAGTTCGGCGCGACCGGCGGCCAGTGCCTCAATCTGATCGCGCGTTTTCTCGAGTTCGATCGTGGTCGCAACGGGCCATTGACGTTGGCCATCCAGCGCACCGCCGGCGTCGGCGGTGGTGGCAGCGGCAGCATCAGCAATGCGCGCCTGATCATCGATACCGCCGAACCCGAGGAACTGTTCGCCAGCGGCTTCGAGGGACCCGCCGAGGGGATTGTCCAGTGCCGCCGACCGCCGCTCGATCTGGTCTTCAATGGCGGCGTTGAATCCGCTCGCAGCCCGCTGAGCGTGCTCGATTTCACCACACACACGACGCCGGTGATGACCTGGGCCACGCGCCAGTTGTTGCCATTCATGTTGTTCGGGCCGGTCGAACTCGGGTTTGCCGACACCCCGACCTATGCCGGACGATTTGGTGGCCGCAGTCGGTTGAACTTCGGCTTCTGGGACCCGGCCAGTGGTGCGCTGAACTTCACCACCGGCGCCGGTGGGCGTTCCCTGGAATTGCCCGGCGACTGGCTGACCACCGAGCACTACCCGATCCCCGGCGACTACGACGGCGATGGCGTGACCGATCTGGCGATGGCGTTTCGCGATCAGGACAATCTTTGGCTGGCGCGCATCCGGTTCTCCAGGACCGATGTATTGAACGACCAGATCATTGATCCGCGTGTGATATTTCCGGCTTCATTCAGCTCGCCGCGGATCGGCTTCGGTGCCCAGGACAGCGATGGTGATGGTCGCGATGAAATCGTCGCCTACGCCAGGGTCGCCGATGCCGGCCCGCAGATGCGCATGGCGCAGATCGTCCCGGCGACGCCCGCTTCCACCTTCGCTGCTTTTGACGGCCCAAGCTGGGGCATCTTTGGCGATCAGCTGGTGCGCGGCCGCTGGTCGACCAGTCCCAGCGGCAACCAGCTGGGTTTGATGGTGGTGCGCGCCAACACTGCCAGCAATCAATACGAGTGGTACCGTTTCCCCGACCCGACCCCGGTGATTTGGGGACTGCCGAACAGCGACGTGCCGGTATCGATCGACATCGACGGCGATGGCCAGAACGACATCGCCGTTTATCGCCGATCCGATCAAACCTGGTACTTCATCCAGAGCAGCAATGGCGTCAACGGCAGCTTCGGCTACGGCACCAGCACCGCAGTGCCACTCGGCACCCTCCAGGGACTGATATCCCCGCCGCAGTTCTAGTGTGGTTTGCCATTAATTGGCTGAAGAAATTTCCGATGCATTTTGGCTCGAGGCTAGGCGAGAGGAGGAGTCATAGCAGGGCTATGGCGACGACGAACAACGACGCATTCGGGTCAAAAGGCGCGGAAATTATTCAACGAATTAATGGCAAACCACACTAGTGTGGT
>CALEZI010000100.1 GCA_937928755.1 uncultured Rhodanobacteraceae bacterium
CGCTCCTGCTGTTGTGGGTCCAGACTTGTCTGGACGCTTTTGCCATTGAGACTGCAAGAGCGTCCAGACAAGTCCGGACCTACAAGAGCGGGGGGTTCGGGCTGGGCCGGACCTTGCAGGGAGGAGCGTCCAGACAAGTCTGGACCTACAAGAGCGGGGGGTTCGGGCTGGGCTGGACCTTGCAGGGAGGAGCGTCCAGACAAGTCTGGACCTACCAAGAGCCGCTCCTGCTGTTGTGGGTCCAGACTTGTCTGGACGCTTTTGCCATTGAGACTGCTAGGGCCTCCAGACAAGTCTGGACCCACGCAAAGCAGCTGCGTGGCGCGGCGAGATTGCGCCAGGGACTCCAGGTGCGTGGACCAACCTGGGTAATGATCGACTTCAGCGACACCGAGCCAGCCCAACGCAAACAGTGCATCGTGCATCTCGTCCGCATCGCGCGCCTGTGGCCAGGCTTCCTCGCGCACCGCGTCGATTGCGGCTTCGTCCAACTGCGCGTAGTCGTTGTCATTGCCGACATCGTTCCAGCGCCGCTGCTGCACCGCCTGGGTGCGGCGTTCTTCCAGTGGCGCGTCGTCGAGGAAGGCGTAGGGGCGGGCGCTGAGCACTTCGGCGGCGAGCGGCGAGGGCGTGGTCAGTTCGCGGCAGACGATCTGCGCTTCGCCACGCTCCAGCCGCTTGAGCAGGGCAATCAGCGCGGAGAGATCCATCGCCTCGTGCAGGCAATCGTGCAGGGTCTGGCGCACCAGCGGATGGTCGGGGATCTCGCGTTCGCCGGCCAGGTTTTCGGCGCAGGCGATCTGGTCGGGGAACACCGCCGCCACCAGATCCTCGGCGCGCATGCGCTGCAGCGGCGGCGCGATCTTCTTGCCGCCACTCATGCGCGGCAGCGCCAGCGCGGTGGTCGCGTTCCAGCGCCAGCGCACGCCGAACATCGGCGCGTCCAGCAACGCCTGGGTGAGCACCTGGGCGACGCTCGCCGAATGCAGATAATGACCGACGTCCTCCAGCGGGAAGCTGTGGCTGGTCGACAGCGAAATGACGATCGCGTCCTCGGTCGCCGCCGCCTGCAATTCGAAATTGAAGCGGCGACAGAAGCGCTTGCGCAGGGCCAGGCCCCAGGCGCGGTTGAAGCGGCTGCCATGGGGCGAATGGATCACCAGCTGGGTGCCGCCGGACTCGTCGAAAAAGCGCTCCATGACCAGCGTCGATTGGGTCGGCAACAGGCCCAGCGCCAGATGCGTGCGTGCCAGATAGTCGGCCAACTGGCTGGCTGCTTCGGCGTCCAGTTGCAACTCGTCGATCAGCCAGCGCTGCAGTCCGGCCTGCTGGGCCTGCTCAAGTTGCGCCTGCGCCTGTTCGCGCAGACGCGAAATCGCCAGCGACAGCGCATCGCTGCGCCCGGGCGCCTCGCCGAGCCAGAACGGCACCGTCGGCGGTAGCCCGGCGGCGCTTTCCACGCGCAACTTGCCCTGCTCGACGCGCAGCACGCGGTAGCTGACATTGCCGAGCTGGAAGATGTCGCCGGCCATGCTCTCGACGGCGAAATCCTCGTGCACGCTGCCGACCATCAATGCGTCCGGTTCCAGCACGACCTGATAGTCGGCGTTGTCGGGAATCGCGCCACCCGAGCTGATCGCGGTCAGTCGCGCGCCGCGGCGGGCGCGCAGTTGCGAGTTCACCGCGTCGCGATGGATGTACGCCGCGCGCGGCCCGCGGCGCGGCGTGTAGCCGGCGCTGAGCATGCGCAGCACCGCATCGAAATCGTCGCGCGGCAGGCGCGCATAGGGCCAGGCGCTGCGCATCATCGTGTACAGCGCATCCTCGCTGCACTCCTGGGCGGCGACTTCGGCGACCATCTGCTGCGCGAGCACATCCAGCGCCGCGTCGATGGTTTTCAGCTGATCCAGCTCGCCGCGGCGCACGCAATCGAGCAGCGCCGCGCACTCGACCAGATCGTCGCGCGACAGCGGGAACAGCCGACCCTTGGGCAGCGCGCCGACCGCGTGTCCGGAGCGCCCGACACGTTGCAGGAAGGCCGAAATCGAGCCGGGCGAACCGAGCTGGCAGACGAGGTCGACATCGCCGATATCGATGCCCAGCTCCAGCGACGAGGTGGCCACCAGCACCTTGAGCTGACCCGCCTTGAGCCGCTGCTCGGCATCCAGGCGCAACTCCTTCGACAGACTGCCGTGGTGCGCCGCCACCGCATCGCGACCCAAACGCTCACTCAGTTGGCGCGCGACGCGTTCGACCATGCGCCGCGTGTTGACGAACACCAGCGTGGTGCGGTGTTCGCGGCCGAGCACGGCCAGTCGATCGTGGATCTGCTCCCACGCCGAAGCGGACATGACCGGCGCCAGCGGTTGCGGCCCCAGTTCCAGCGCCAGATCGCGCGGGCGGATATGGCCGGTATCGACGATTTCGCAGTCGGGGCTGCCGTCGTCGGCGACCGCACCACTGCCGACGAGGAAGCGCGCGACTTCGACAATCGGACTTTGCGTCGCCGACAGACCGATGCGCAGCAGGCGCGATGCGGTCAGCGCTTCCAGCCGCGCCAGCGACAGCGCCAGATGGGCGCCGCGCTTGGATTCGATCACGGCGTGGATCTCGTCGACGATCACGCTGCGTACGCTCGCCAGCATGCGCCGACCGGATTCCGAGCCGAGCAGGATGTACAGCGATTCCGGCGTGGTCACCAGGATATGCGGCGGCCGCTTGCGCATCGCCACGCGCTCGGATTGCGGCGTGTCGCCGGTGCGCACCATCGAGCGCAACTCGATCGCCGGCAGCCCGCGCGCGTCGAGCGCCCGTGCGATGCCGTCCAGCGGCGCCAGCAGGTTCAGACTGATGTCGTTGGACAGCGCCTTCAGCGGCGACACGTAGAGCACCGTGGTCTGCTCGACCAAGGTGCCATCCAGCCCCGCGCGCACCAGGCCGTCGATCGCCTGCAGGAAAGCCGCCAGCGTCTTGCCCGACCCGGTCGGCGCGGCGACCAGCGTATGGCGCCCGCGGCGGATGCCGGCCCACGCCGCCTGCTGCGCCGGCGTCGGCGCGGCGAACTGGCTGGCGAACCATTCGGAGACGGCGGGGTGGAAGTGGGTCAGGGGCATCTGGGGATTATCCGGCCGCGTGAGGCGGTCGAAGTCAACCTGGGATAAAGGGCTGCCAGCGTGGTAGCGGCAGGGCGTAGGCCGTGGGTACGCGCCGCCATGGTTCCCGGTCATGCGCGATGCTCGAGGCGCGTTCCCCGGCGCTCTGCTGCCGATCCGACCAAAAGCGCCGGTGAGCGCGATGAAGCTGCGCACACCGGCCTACGACAGCGGACTACCGGAACAGTTTCGGCGGCAAGCCCAGCCTTGTCGCCGCCTCGCGCATGTGCGCGTGGGTGATCGCCACCGCCAGCGCGTCCGCGGCGTCGGCCTGCAACTGGCCCTGCAGCGTGAGCAGGATGCCGACCATGAACTGCACCTGGGTCTTGTCGGCGCCGCCCGAACCGACCACGGCGTTCTTGATGTGGCGCGGGGCGTATTCGCTGACCGGCAGGCCGGCGTTGACGCAGGCGCAGATCGCGGCGCCGCGGGCCTGGCCGAGTTTCAGCGCGGATTGCGGGTTTTTCGACAGGAATACGGTTTCCACCGCAGCTTCGTCGGGCTTGAACTGCGCGATGGCTGCCGTGACGCCGTCGAAAATATCCTTCAGGCGCAATGGAAAGGCCTCGTCGGAGGTCTGCACGATGCCGTGGTGGATGTGCTTGAGCTGCCCGCGCGTGGCAGCGATCAGGCCGATTCCGGTGCGGCGCGATCCGGGATCGATGCCGAGGATGCGGGTGGTCACAGCGAGGTTCGCAAGAGCTGGCTTGCCTTCGAGGGGTTGCCGCGCAGCCTAACACTGCCGACATGCGTCATTGCGAGTTCCCTTTTCCCGGCCCGAAAATGCACTCCGGCCATGAACCGTAGGTTGGGCTAAGCGCAGCGTGCCCAACGCCGCGATTGTTGGGCACGGCTGCGCCTTTGCCCAACCTACGCCGGTCGGTTCATGGAGAGTCCCCTTTTCCGGCCTGGAAATGCCCACCTGGCCATGAGCCCGGCCCTGGTAGTCCGGGTACTCGCGTCGACCAGGGTCGGACGTGGGCGAGTGCTGATACGCGAGGCACCCGGCGCTTTCCGGCGTGCGCGCAAACAGCCGCGGCCGCCGGCGCGAACACCCTTCAGGCACGTGCCAACACTGTGCGCGCCGGAGCCGCGCCACGAAGGCGGCCCGTCGCAAATCTTGATCGTGCCCCATGTCTCTGACTGATCCCCCCTTTATCATCAGGGCCCCGCCTGATCGAGTCCCCCTCATGACCGAAGTTGCCGGCCAGCGCTTTCGCCTCTACACCACGCAGGACCTTGAAGCGGTGATCGCGCGCATGGCGCGGCAGACGTTGGCGCTGCTGGATCCGACGCAGCGCCCGGTGGTGGTCGGTGTGCTGCGCCGCGGGGCGCCGCTGGCGGACCGGCTGGTCGCGGCGATTGCGGCGATGAATCCAGGGTTTGCGGTGGACCGCCTGGACCTGCTGGTCAAGCGTTATTCCGACGACCTCAAGCTGCTGCACCCGGAAACCCGGCTGGACAAGCCCATCGATGCGCCGACCATCCGCGACCGCCAGGTGCTGGTCGTCGACGACGTGCTCTACCAGGGTTACTCGTTCTTCCGCGTGTTCGAATTCCTGCGCGCCGAGGGCGCCAGCACGATCCGCTCGGCGGTGCTCGCCGACCGCTGCTGCGCGCGCGTGCCGATCCTCGCCGACGTCATCGGCGTGCGCCTGCAGATCGCGCCGGGTGACGTCGTCGAATGCAGCGTGCCGCCGTATGAGGGCGAGTTTGCGGTGGATGTGTTGAGGCCGGATTGAGGCGGGGCACGCGAGACCGCCTTTGTAGGTCACGTTGCTCGCGATGCGAGCTACGTGACAACGCGGCCCTTGTCACGTAGGCCGCTGCGCGGCCAACGTGACCTACGAAATCGACTCCCGTTTCCCCTCACACCGCCTGCGCCAGCAAGGTCGCATTGCCTCCAACCGCCGATGTATTGATGGTCAACGTGCGCTCGGTGGTGAAGCGGTGCAGGTAGTGCGGCCCTCCGGCTTTGGGACCGGTGCCGGACAGGCCTTCGCCGCCGAAGGGTTGCACGCCGACCACGGCGCCGATCATGTTGCGGTTGACGTAGCAGTTGCCGGCGCGGATGCGTTGCTGGATGTGCTCGATGGTGCTGTCGATGCGGCTGTGGATACCGAGCGTCAGACCGTAACCGGTGGCGTTGATCTGGTCGATGATGCTGTCCAGATCCTTCGCCTTGTAGCGGATCACGTGCAGCACCGGGCCGAACACTTCGCGCGGCAAGCGCTTCAATGAATCGATCTCGAAGGCGTGCGGAGCGACGAAGCAGCCGTTGGCGTGCGCCTCGGTCAGTTTCATCGCCTTGATCAGCTTGCCATCGGTGCGCATGCGCTCGATGTGGTCGTTCAGGATCTTGCGCGCGTCCTCGTCGATCACCGGGCCGATATCGGTGGCAAACATCCCCGGATCGCCGACCACCCATTCGTCCATCGCGCCGGCCAAGAGCTTCAGCGTGCGGTCGGCGACGTCTTCCTGCACGAACAGGATGCGCGTGGCCGAGCAGCGCTGGCCGGCCGAGCCGAAGGCGCCACTCATCGCGTCCTTGACCAGTTGTTCGGGCAGCGCGGAGGAGTCGGCGATCAGCGCGTTCTGGCCGCCGGTTTCGGCGATCAGCGTGGCGATCGGCGCGTCGCGGCCGGCCAGCGCGCGGTTGATCAGGCGCGCGGTTTCGGTCGAGCCGGTGAAAGCGACGCCGGCCACGCGCGGATCCGATGTGAGCCGTGCGCCGACGGTGGCGCCGTCGCCGGGCAGCAATTGCAGCACCGCGGCGGGCACGCCGGCTTCGTGCAGCAATTGCGTGGCGCGATGGGCGACGAGGTTGGTCTGCTCGGCCGGCTTGGCGATGACCGTGTTGCCGGCAACCAGCGCCGCCGCGACCTGGCCGGCGAAGATCGCCAGCGGGAAGTTCCACGGGCTGATGCAGACGAACACGCCGCGGCCGTGCAGATGCAACTGGTTCGATTCGCCGGTCGGGCCGGGCAGCGTCTTCGGCGCAAAATCGCGGCGCGCCTGCTGCGCGTAGTAGCGGCAGAAATCGACCGCCTCGCGAACTTCGGCGATGCCATCGCTGATGGTCTTGCCGGCTTCGCGCGTGCACAGCGCGATCAATTCGCCGCGTTGGGCTTCCATCAAATCGGCGGCTCGTTCGAGCATCTGCGCGCGCAGTTCGACCGGCGTCGCGTCCCAGCCGGGTTGCGCGGCCTTGGCGTTTTCCAGCGCTTTCTCGACCAGCGCGGCATCGGCCGGCACCCAGTGGCCGACCAGACGACGGCGGTCGGCAGGATCGGTGATCGCAATCGGCGCGGCGGAGCTGGAGGAACCCGGCACCAAGGGTACGGCACGGAGTTCGCCGAAGCGTACGGTGCGGGTTTCCTCGATCAGTGCGCGCAGTTCGCGCTCCTGCGCCAGATTGATCCCGCGCGAGTTCTGCCGGTCGCTGCCGTAGAGGTTGATCGGCAACGGAATGCGCGGATGCGCCTTGGGTTCGATCGCGGCGACGACGTCGCCCGGGTGATGAATCAGATCATCGATGGGGACGTCGGCATCGACGATGCGGTTGACGAAGGAACTGTTCGCACCGTTCTCCAGCAGTCGTCGCACCAGGTACGGCAGCAGGTCCTCGTGGCTGCCGACCGGCGCGTAGATGCGGCACGCCGCGTTCAGGCGCTCGGCCGGGATCACCTCGCCATAGAGATCGCCGCCCATGCCGTGCAGGCGCTGGTATTCGAACGGTCGACCCTGCGCCAGATGGTGAATCGCCGCGATGGTGTGCGCGTTATGCGTGGCGAACTGCGGATAGAACACCTCGCCATGCGCGAGGATGCGGCGCGCGCAGGCGAGGTAGGACAGATCGGTATTCGGCTTGCGCGTGTACACCGGATAGCCAGCGTGGCCATCGATCTGCGCGCGCTTGATCTCGGCGTCCCAGTAGGCGCCCTTGACCAGGCGCACGTTGAGGCGGCGGCCGTTGGCGCGCGCGACATTGGCCAGCCAGTCGATGGCGCCGATCGCGCGCTTGAGATAGGACTGCAGCGCGAGCCCGAAGCCCTGCCAGCCTTCGAGCGACGGGTCGCCGTGCACGCGTGCGATCAGTTCCAGCGACAGCTCCAGGCGATCGGCCTCTTCGGCATCGAGGGTCATCGGGATGCCCTGCGCTTTCGCCAGCTGCGCCAGTTCGAGCACGCGCGGCGTCAGTTCGGCGAGCACCCGCGCGCGCTTGCCGCGCTCGTAGCGCGGGTGCAGCGCGGACAGCTTCACCGAGATGCTCGGTGCCGAGATGATGTCCGGATACGGGCCGCCCTTGCCGATGGCGAGGATGCCCGCGCGGTAGCTCTGCATGTAGCGCTCGACGTCCTCGGCGGTCAGCGCCGACTCGCCGAGCATGTCGAAGGAGTGTCGGTAGCCGCGCTGGTCCTTCTCGCGCGAGCGCTCCAGCGCTTCCTCGATGGTGCGCCCCATGACGAACTGGTGGCCCATGATGCGCATCGCCTGGCGCGTGGCCAGGCGGATCACCGGTTCGCCGGAACGCCCGATCAGGCGCTTGAAGGCGCCGAAGAAATTGCGCTTGGTGTCCTCGGCGATGCGCACCAGCTTGCCGGTCAGCATCAGGCCCCAGGTGCCGGCGTTGACCAGCAGGCTGTCGCTCTTGCCGGCATGCGCGGTGAAATTGGCCTCGCCGAGCTTGTCGGAGATCAGCTTGTCGGCGGTCTCGGCATCCGGAATCCGCAGCAGCGCCTCGGCGACGCACATGAGGAGCACGCCTTCTTCGCTGGAGAGGTCGTACTCGCGCATGAAGGATTCAACCGCGCTCTGCTCGGCCTTGCGTGCGCGCACGCGCTTGACCAGATCCGCCGCGGTGTCGTGGATGCGCGTCTTCAGTTCGGCGTCCATCTCGCCGATGCGCAACAGGTCGGCCACCGCCTCGGCCTCTTCGCGCGAATAGTGTTCCGCCAGGCGCAACAGCGCCGGATCGGCGTCGGAAGGAGCGTCACGCAGCAGGGCGAGTTCTGGATTCATGGTCGCGGCAACGGCCCGCTCGGGGCGGCGGGCTTGGGGAGCCGCAGTCTACGGCGTTGCGGCCCGTTTGTAGGAGCGACGTGTACGTCGCGACCGCGGCCCCGCCGTCGCGACGTACACGTCGCTCCTGCAACGGCGCCGGGAGGGTCCCTGTGGGAGCGACCTTGTGTCGCGAGCCTTTCTTCTGTGGGAGCGGGTTTATCCCGCGAATGCTCTCGCGGAGTAAATCCGCTCCCACAGGTCCCTTGCGGGATGTAGGTCATGTTGGCCCGAAGGGCCTACGTGACAGGGTCCGGTGTCACGTAGTCCGCTGCGCGGACAACGTGACCTACGTCGATGCATCTTCCAACACCAACACCAACACCCAACAGCTACTCCTCCACCACCTTGATCTGCCGCGCTGAATCCGGATCGAGCGCGAGGCGGCTGGCGATGGTGACGGCCATGGTGCGGTTGTGCGCGCCGAGCTTGCGCAGGATGGCGGTGACGTGCGCTTTGATGGTGGCTTCGGTGATGTCGAGGTCGTAGGCGATCTGCTTGTTGAGCTTGCCCTCGCAGAGCATGGTCAGCACGCGGAACTGCTGCGGCGTGAGTTCGGCGAGGCGCTTGGCGAGGTCGCGCTCGGCTTCGTCGAGGCGCACCGCGCCGTGCGCGAAAGGATCGAAGGTCTCGCCTTCGAGCACGGTGCGCAGCGCGCGCTGGATCATGTCGCTGTCGGCCGATTTCGGAATGAAGCCTGACGCGCCGTGCGCCAGCGCGCGGCGGATCACCATCGGTTCCTCGCGCGCCGAGACGATGATCACCGGCAGCGCCGGCAGTGTCGCCCGGATATGCGCCAACGCCGAGAAGCCATGCGCGCCGGGCATGGTCAGGTCGAGCAGCAACAGATCCGCTTCCGGATGCGCTTCGACCAGCGTCAGCAGTTGCGCAACGTTCTCCGCCTCGGCGATCGACGCCCCGGGCTGCGCGCGCTCGACCGCACGGCGCATCGCTTCACGAAACAAGGGATGGTCATCAGCAATCAGAATCGTCGACATGGTCTGCGGAGCCCAAAGGTGCCGCGTGGATTCCACCATGTTTTCGCTTGGATTGCTCACTGGGGGTGCCAAGGTGCTGCGAAGATGGTTGCGGCGAGCGGGCTTCGTTGGGGAAACAGCAAATGCGGGGCTGGGGACTGGGGGCTGGGGCGCGGGCATGAGGTGCGGCTTGAATGAGTCGATGTACGC
>CALEZI010000101.1 GCA_937928755.1 uncultured Rhodanobacteraceae bacterium
CGGTGGTGTTCGACGCCACCCATTCGGTGCAGTTGCCGGGCGGGCAGGGCAGCAGTTCCGGCGGTCAGCGCGAATTTGTGCCGGCGCTGGCGCGTGCCGCCGTGGCGGTTGGCGTATCCGGGTTGTTCATGGAAACCCATCCCGATCCAGACAAGGCGCTTTCCGACGGACCCAATGCCTGGCCGCTGCCACGTATGGCGGCGCTGCTGGAAACGCTGGTGCTGCTCGACCGCGCGGTCAAGGCGCGGCCATTCGACGAAGACGGGCTGTGATGGCGCCGGTGCGCCTGTGCCCGAGAGCTTGCCGTCGACCAGCGCGAGACGCCCGCAGAATGCCCGCCCCGCTGGATACCCACATGCCGCTATCCTTGTGCTTCGGCCGGGTGGGTAGCGCCTTCCCGTTTTTCCTTTTCCCTATTCTCTTTTCCTTCTCCTCATGACCACTATCGCCAAAGTCCTCGCCCGCGAGATCCTCGACTCGCGCGGCAACCCGACGCTTGAAGCCGAAGTCACCCTGGCAAGCGGCCATCGCGGCCGTGCAGCGGTGCCCAGCGGCGCATCGACCGGTTCGCGCGAGGCGATCGAACTGCGAGATGGCGACAAGACGCGTTATCTCGGCAAGGGTGTGCGCAAGGCCGTCGGCCATGTCAACGGAGCGATCGCCGAAACTGTGGTCGGCATGGATGGCGCCGATCAGCGCGGCCTCGACGACAAACTGATCGCACTCGATGGCACCGATAACAAGGGCAGGCTGGGCGCCAACGCGCTGCTCGGCGTATCGCTGGCCAACGCGCATGCAGTCGCAGCGAGCCGTGGCCAGGGCCTGTGGCAGTACCTCGCGGGTGCCCGCACGCCGATGCTGCCGGTGCCGATGATGAACATCATCAACGGCGGCGCGCACGCCGACAACAGCGTCGACATGCAGGAGTTCATGGTGTTGCCGGTCGGCCTGGGCAGCTTTTCCGAAGGCTTGCGTGCTGGAACCGAGATCTTCCACGCGCTCAAGAGCGTGCTCAAGGGCCGCGGATTGGCGACTGCCGTCGGCGACGAGGGCGGATTTGCGCCCGACCTGAGCTCCAACGAAGAAGCGATCGAGGTCATTCTCGAAGCCATCGGCAAGGCCGGCTACCGTGCCGGCGAGGACGTCATGCTCGGCCTGGACACCGCCAGCAGCGAGTTCTTCAAGGACGGCCGCTACCACCTGGCCTCGGAAGGGCGCTGGCTGACCAGCGAGCAGATGGTCGATTACCTGGAATCGTGGGTGCGCCAATTCCCGATCATCACCGTCGAGGACGGCATGGCGGAGGACGATTGGACCGGCTGGAAGCTGCTGACCGAGCGCATCGGCAAACGCGTGCAACTGGTCGGCGATGACCTGTTTGTCACCAATACCCGGATCTTCCAGGAGGGGATCGATCAGGGTATCGCCAACTCGATCCTGATCAAGCTGAACCAGATCGGCACCCTGAGTGAGACGTTGGCGGCCATCGCGCTTGCCGAGCAAGCCGGATATACGGCGGTGGTTTCGCATCGCTCAGGCGAAACCGAGGACACCACCATTGCCGACCTGTCGGTGGCCACCACGGCCACGCAGATCAAGACCGGCTCACTGTGTCGCTCCGACCGGGTAGCCAAGTACAACCAGTTGCTGCGCATCGAGGAAGCGCTCGGCGGCGCGGCGCGCTACGCGGGACGCGACGCTTTCAGATTCGGTCGCTGAGGCCGTACCCCGTCCATGCGCTGGCTGCTGCTGCTGCTGTTGTTGCTGCTGGTCTCGCTGCAGTACCAGTTGTGGTTCCGTGGTGGCATGAACGATGTCTGGGTACTGGAAAAGGCGCTCGACGACCAACGTGCCGAGAACGCCGCCCTGCGCAAGCGCAACGAAGCCCTTGCCGCCGAGGTGGAAGATCTCAAGACTGGCCGCGACGCCATCGAAGAACGTGCTCGATCCGAACTCGGCATGATCAAGGCGGGCGAGAAGCTGATCCAGGTCGCCGAGCCCAAGCGCGCTGCGGAGGCTGCCGCAGAGCGCGCGGCGGATCCCGAACAATGATCCTGGAGAATTCGGTGCATCGGGATTCGACTGGCGGCTGCGCCACCGGACCGGGCGCAAGAGCCAGGATGATCCGGGAATGATCTGGGCCGTGGTCCCCGCAGCGGGCAGCGGGCGGCGCTTCGGTGCCGGGATGCCGAAACAATATGCGCCGATCGACGGCCAGCCACTTTTGCATTGGACCCTGACGCGGCTGGCGTCGGTGCAGCGGATCGAAGGATTGGTGGTGGCACTGGCGGCTGACGATCCGTTCTGGCCGGGTTGGCCAGCGATCGACGGCAAGCCGGTGCGCACTGCTGTCGGCGGCGCCGAACGCGTCGATTCGGTCCTGGCTGGATTGCGCGAACTGCCGCAAGCGGTCGATGAACGCGATCTGGTGCTGGTGCACGATGCGGCGCGACCTTGCGTGCGCAGCAGCGACATCGACCGCCTGATCGACGCCATCGGCGAGCGCGACGGTGGACTGCTGGCGGCGCCGGTACGCGACACCTTGAAGCGTCAGTCCGATCGCCCCGGCGATTGCGCGGAAGTCGAAGCAACCGTTGCGCGTGCGGGATTGTGGCGTGCATTGACACCGCAGGCGTTCCGCCGCGGGGCGTTGCGGCGGGCGCTCGAGTGCGCGCTCGCCCAGCAGCAGGTTCCGACCGACGAAGCACAAGCGATGGAATGGAACGGCGTGCAGCCGATCCTGGTCGAAGGCGCGGAGGACAACATCAAGGTGACCACGATCCACGATCTGGCGCTGGCGCGCTTTCTGTTGCGCGAACAATCCCCATGAACCGCTGGCCGCGTATCGGCATCGGCTACGATGTGCACGCCTTCGGGCCGGGCGATCACGTGATGCTCGGCGGCGTGCGCATTCACCATGGCCACGGCATCGTCGCCCACTCGGATGGCGACGTTGCCCTGCATGCACTATGCGATGCGCTGCTCGGCGCACTTGCGCTGGGCGACATCGGCAAGCATTTTCCGCCCGGCGATGAACGTTGGCGCGGTGCCGATAGCCGCACGTTGCTGCGTCACTGCCGCCAACTGGTTGCCGCGCGTGGATATGCCGTGGGCAACTGCGACCTGGTGGTGGTCTGCGAGAGACCGCGCCTCGGGCCGCATGTGACGGCGATGCGCGAGTGCATCGCGGCAGATCTCGGCACCGAGGTCGATGCAGTCAGCGTCAAGGCGACCACCTCCGAGCGTCTCGGATTCACCGGGCGCGAGGAGGGCATCGCCGCCCAGGCGGTGGTGCTGCTGTATCCGTCCGGCGACCCGCGATGAGCCTCGCCTACGCCTGGGGCGGGCCTCCGCTGCGTGGCCTGCTGAAGTCGGCCCCCGAGGATTTCGTCGTCGAGGAGACCTTGAGCTTCGCTGCCGACGGGCTGGGCGAGCACGATCTGCTGTGGATCGAGAAGCGCGGTGCGAATACCGAATGGGTGGCCCGTGGTCTGGCACGCTTCGCCAAGGTGCCGCAAGTGGCGATCGGCTTTGCTGGCCTCAAGGATCGCCATGCCGTCGCCCGGCAGCACTTCACGGTGCAGTTGCCTGGCCGCAGCGTCGATTGGTCGACGCTGGAACTGGCCGGTGTGCAGGTGCTGAACGTGCAGCGGCACTCGCGAAAGCTGAAGCGCGGAGCATTGGTCGGCAATGGCTTCGAACTGATGCTGCGCGAAGTGAGCGGCGACACCGGGCGCGCTCGCATTCTGCTCGAGAATCTGCGTGCGCGAGGTGCCCCCAATTACTTCGGCGAGCAGCGTTTTGGCCTCGGTGGCGGCAACCTCGATCTGGCGCGACGATTGTTTGCCGGTGCGCAGTTGGAGCGCAGCGAGCGTGCGTTCGCGCTGTCGGCCGCGCGCAGCGCCATCTTCAACGGCGTGCTCGATCGCCGCGTTCGCGACGGCACCTGGAATCGGGTCATCGAGGGTGACCTGTGCAACCTCGCCGGCCGCCGCGCCTGGTTCGGCCCGGTCGAGCCCGATGGCGTGCTCGAACAACGCTGCGATGAAGGCGATATCCATCCCACCGGACCGCTCTGGGGGACGCCGCCGGCACCGACGGCCAGCGCCTGCGCAGCGCTCGAGCAGCAGTGCGCAGAGGCCTTCGGCGATCTGGCTGCGGGTTTGATCGGGGCTGGGGTGGAATCGGAGCGACGGCCATTGCGCGCCATTCCCGATCGCCTGGAATGGCGCTGGCAGGATGACGCCGAGATGCCCGATCGTGTACTGCGTCTGCGTTTTGGTCTGCCGCCGGGTGCCTACGCCACAGCACTGATCCGCGAATTGATCGATGTCGCCGGCGATTTGCCTACTGGCGCCGACACCTCCGATTGAGCGAGCATGCGCGGCGTCACAAAACCTTCATGATTGCGATCGTCGCGGGGCTGACATGTTTTCGTTGCAGACCATCTTCGGCAAGGGCGACCGCTTCTTCGGATTGCTCGAGGACAGCGCCGCTGCCGCGCTCGATGCGACGCGGGCCCTGCTGGCGCTGGTCGAGCGCAAGTCCACCCAGCCCTCGCTGGAGGAGTTCCGGCTGGCTCGCGAGCGGGAACGCCGCGTCGCCGATGCCATTCGCAGCGAATTGGTGAAGACCTTCATCACCGCGCTCGAACGCGAAGACATCGAGGCGCTGGGCAACGCGCTCTACCGCATTCCAAAAACGGTCGAAAAGTTTGCCGAACGTTATGCCCTGGCCGGCGAGCGCATTCACGGCATCGATTTCGTGCCGCGCGCGCACATGCTGGTCGATGCCGCCGAAGTGGTCGGCAAGATGGTGCACGAACTGCGCACGATGAAGATCGAGCCCATGAAGGCATTGTCCGATCGCCTGCGCGCGATCGAGGTCGAGGCCGATCGGCTGATGCTCGAACTGTACCGCGAGCTGTATGCCGGCAAATACGATCCGATCCAGACCTTCATGGTGCACGACTTCTACGAGATTCTCGAAAAGGCCATCGACCGCTGTCGCGAAGCGGGCGTGGTGGCCTACCAGATCGTGCTCAAGAACAATTGAGGATGAGTGTGGTTGCCCATGCCGCGCACGAAGCCGGCTCTCAGCCTCCTTTCGTCTGGCCTCGGGCCAAAATGCATCAGAAATTTCTTCATCGAATCAATGGGCAACCACACCAACCATGGCCCTGACCCTGCTGTTGCTGCTGATTCTGGTCGCGCTGACGTTCGAGTTCATCAACGGCTTCCACGACACCGCCAATTCGA
Organism: uncultured Rhodanobacteraceae bacterium; assembly: GCA_937928755.1. GTDB lineage: Bacteria > Pseudomonadota > Gammaproteobacteria > Xanthomonadales > SZUA-5 > JADKFD01. The sequence goes on from CALEZI010000101.1 coordinate 5,259, forward strand.
TCGCCACGGTGGTGGCCACCAAGGTGCTGACGCCGGTTCAGGCAGTCAGCCTGGCGGCGTCGATGAACCTGATCGGTGCGCTGGCCGGCGATGCCGTGGCCAAGACGATCTCCAGCGGACTGGTCGACACCAGCGTGGTGACGATCACTTCCGGTGTGCTGATGTGTGCGCTGCTCGGGGCCATCATCTGGAACCTGATCACCTGGTGGTGGGGATTGCCATCGAGTTCCAGCCATGCGTTGATCGGCGGTCTGTGTGGCGCAGCGGTGGCAGCGGCCGACGGCAATCTCGACGCGCTGATCTGGGCTCAGGAAGCGGATCCCTGGTACAAGGGTGGTGGCCTGTTCTACAAGGTCGTGGTGCCGATGGTGAGTTCGCCGGTCATTGGATTTCTGCTCGGCGTCATGCTCATGGGGCTGTTGTTCGCGATGGTCGCGGCGCTGGCTCGATCAGGCGGATGGCTGGCCACTTTGGCGCGGCCACGCTGGGTGAACGCATTCTTCGGCAAGGCGCAGCTGATTTCCGCCGCCTACATGGGTTTCGCGCATGGGCTCAATGACGCGCAGAAGACCATGGGAATCATTGCCCTGGCATTGTTCGGGGCACAGGTGGCGGGCACGCTGGACGACTTGCCCGAATTCCTCGCTTTCCTGCACCCCGGTACCGAAGCCGGAGGCATCGATACCTGGATCAAGGTCACTTGCGCGCTGGTGATGGCCGCGGGCACCGCCGCCGGCGGCTGGCGCATCATCAAGACGCTCGGTCACAAGATGGTCAAACTGCATCCGATCCATGGTTTTGCTGCCGAAACGGCGTCGGCGACGATTCTTTCCGGTGCTGCGATGCTCGGCATGCCGGTCTCGACCACCCACAGCATTTCCACCGCGATCATGGGCGTCGGCTTCGCCAAACGCGCCAACGCGCTGCGCTGGACGGTGGTCGAACGCATCCTGTGGGCGTGGGTGTTCACCATTCCGGTTACCGCGTCGATCGCCTATGCGCTGGTCGCCGGCGTGCGTGCATCGGGAGGTTAGGCCTCGGTCGCCGCTGTCGCCTTCGCATGCGTTGTTTGCCGACAGCCAAGCCCTTTGGAAAGCCGGGCCGGGGGCTGCAGAACAAGGTCAGGATTCGATCTCGCTTTGGTCGCGAGTGAGTAGTCGGGAATTGCCGGCTAGACTCGCCGCCCATCGCAGACTGCCGAGTCACCAGCCATGGGTGGAGTACCGACGCTCGACATTCGTCGTTTCGCAACCGATCGCGCGGAGTTCGTGGAAGAACTCGGTCGCGCCTATCGTGAGTTCGGATTCTGCTGCATCAGTGGCCATGGAATTCCGGCGGCGCTGATCGACAACGCCTACGATGCGTTCAGGCGGTTCTTCGACCTGCCGGACGCCGTGAAGCGCCGTTATCACGTCGCCGGTGGCGGTGGGGCGCGCGGCTACACGCCGTTCATGATCGAAACGGCCAAGGACTCGGAGCATCCCGATCTCAAGGAGTTCTGGCACATCGGTCGCGAGATACCGCGCGATTCGGTCTACGCCGATGTGATGCCGGAAAATCTCTGGCCAGAGGAAATCGACGGTTTCCGCGAGCACGGATATGCGCTGTACCAGGCGCTGGATCAACTCGGATCGCGCGTGCTGCGGGCACTGGCCTTGCACATCGGGTTGGCGGAGCACTATTTCGACGACAAGACCCAATTCGGCAACTCGGTCCTGCGCCCGATCCACTATCCGCCGATCACCCAGGATGAAGTACCCAACGAGCGCGCCGGCGCGCACGAGGACATCAACTTGATCACCTTGCTGGTCGGTGCCAGCGCCGAGGGGCTGCAGGTCCTGACACGCCAGGGCGACTGGCTGCCGGTGACCACCCAGGGCGAAGCCATCGTCGTCAACATCGGCGACATGCTGCAACGCCTGAGCAATCACGTTTACCCATCGACATCGCACCGGGTGGTCAATCCACCCGGCGACCGCGCGCGCGAGCCGCGATATTCGGTGCCGTTCTTCCTGCACCCGAATCCGGATTTTCTGATCGATGTGCTGCCGCAGTGCGTTTCGGCGGACAATCCGAATCGCTATCCGCAGGCGGTCACCGCAAACGAGTATCTACTCGAGCGCCTGCGCGAAATCCGCTTGATCTGACGCCGCCACCCCGCGTCCGCGGTGGGTCGCTCGAGTGGCCACTCGGGCCGGCCTGACTTCAGCCTTTGCCCTCGTCGGACTCGTCGCTGCGCAGTCGCGCCAGCATCGCGCGCATGCGCAGGCGGAACAGCGCTGCATCGCGTTCCTTGCTGTCGTCGCTCTCGTCGCTGGCGCCGGTCGGCAAATCTGCCGGGCCAGCAGTTGCGGTTGCTATTGAAACAGCCGTCGGGCCTGCACTGTTGGCCGGCGCGGGTGCCGTCGCGGCCGGTGATGGCGGCGATGCCGTGGTTGCCGCTGCTGGCGCCGCCGGCCGCGGCGCTACCGGCGCGGTCGTGGCAACCGCGGGCACCGCCGACAACGTGTCGGAGGGCACGGTGCGTGGCGTTGGGGCAGGCGCCGAACCCGGCACCGAAATGCGCTCGATCACGATCGGCGCAGTTTCGCCCGAAAGGCCGAGTTTGCTCTCATCGATCTCGATGACTTCGCCGCCACTGACCGGAGGCGGTGCCGGAATCACGCCGATCGAGCCCGACAGGGTCGACGGCTGATCCAGTTGCGGTGCCGGCCGGGCGCGTTGCAGCGCATCGGACGAGAACACGCTCGGCGACTGCTCGGATGCCTCGAAATTCGCGAGTCCGAGCTTGCTTTCGTCGATCTGGAAGACCGGCTCGAACGGCGCTGGTGCCGGCACAGGCGTTGGCGCCGGCGTTGGCGCAGGTGGGGTGACCGCTGTCGCCCAGGCATCCATCGACGGCTGAGGTGTCGGCACCGGCGCGCTTGCCGGCGACCGCGGCGCCGGCGCAGTTTCGCGCTCGCTGAAAGCTCCGGCCGGCGGCTGAACCTCAGTCGCGGCGGACGCTGCCGCTGGCGCCGGATCCCGACGCAGCCGCTGGCGCAGCGCGTCGGGCAGTTCCTCGGTGAACAGCGAATCGTCTTCGCGTACGACAAATCGGGCGATCTGGTCGAAGAGATCGTCGTCGAGTTGTTCGACCGGCACCTGACGCCGGCTTGCGCCCAGCCAGCTGGCGTTTTCGAACATCAGCCGCAGGATCGGGTCCTCGGCGGAAACGGTGGCTTCCATGCGCGCCTTGACGAAGCCGCGTGCGTGGAAAGTGGCGCACGACAACTCGCCCTGCGGTGTGCGCTTTTCTTCCTTGATGCCACCCAGATGGTATTGGCGAAAGATGCTGGTCAGCGTCTTGACCCGGGTGACGCCGTCGGCGCGCACCACCGGCGTGCGTTCGCCATCGACCTTGAGGCTCCAGGTCATGGTCGCCGCAAAGCTGCGATGGCGGCGCTCGTGTTCGACCTTGTAGTCCCAGTAGGGCACCAGGCAAAGTTCCCCATACCCCTGGATTGCCATGCGGATGACGATCGGCGGCTTGACCTCACGCAGCGTGGACGCCAGCCCTTCGAGGTAGGCGGTGAGCGCCTTCATCTTCGGCTCGATCTGCGTTCGATAGCGCGACTCGCGCTGATCCCGCTCCGCTGCCGCTTGCTCGGCTTGCAGCCGCTGCTGGTCCGCTTCGCGCTTGAGTCGATCTAGAAAGGACACGCGCAGTCGCCGGGCATTGATCCAGCCCTGATGATAACGGCAGCGCAGACACTGGCAACAAGCAATATGCCGCCCGAGCGCCATCGGAAACATGCGTTTCGCCTGTGTACGATGGTTGCGTATGCTGCAGCCTGGAAACGATCTGAAATACGCCATGTCCTCCACTGAATTGCGCATTGTCCTGTTGTTGCTTGGCCTTGTCGTTCTGGGTGTGATTTATTGGTACGGCCGACCGGGGCGCCGCAGTCGCAGCGACCTGCGGCATGAGCTGGCGCGGCGCGAACCGGTGCTGGACAGCGACACAACCGGCGATCCTCCGTTCACGGCGTTGCCTGACGAGCCCTGGCACCGCGACCCTGTTGCGGGCGAATTGCCGGAATTGCGCATCGACGGTCTGAGCGAGCAGGAGGACCGCCATGAAGCCATGCAGCAGCGACTCGGGCAGCGCGACGGCGCTCAGCACGAGCGCATCATCAGCTTGTACGTGGTGGCCCAGGACGGCTACACGCTGGATGGCCCGGAACTCGTCGTTGCCGCGGAAAAGGCCGGTCTGGTGCACGGCGATCTTGGCATCTTCCACCGTCTGGTCGACAGCAAGCCGGAGCTCGGGCCGATCTTCAGCATGGCCAACATGGTCAGGCCGGGCGTCTTCGACCTCAGCCAGATGGATCAATTCAGTACCCCGGGCGTGGTGTTGTTCCTCACCTTGCCGGGCCCACTCTCGGCGCTGGATGCCTGGGACACGATGTTGCCGGCGGCGCAGCGCTTCTCGGAACTGCTCGGTGCGCAACTGCTCGACGATCAGCGCACGCCGCTCGGTCGCCAGCGCATCGCCGCCCTGCGCGACGAACTGCGCGCGATCGATCGCAAGCGCGAGCAGTTGCAGATCAAGCCGGGCTGGTAGTTCCTGGCGCGCTCGGCAGCTTGATCGGGCGATTGTCGCTGGCGGCGATTTTGACGGCTGTTTTTTGTCCGCAAAGGACGCAAAGGACGCCAAGAGAGCAAGAATGCCCGGGAAGGTTCGGCGAGTATTCGTGTCCCGCGAGGCGTCTCCGATGCCTTCGCCTTTCTTTGCGTCCTTTGCGGACAAATGCCTTTCACGGTGACAGTCATGGCGAGCACCGAAGTCTCCGACCGCATCACCTGGTTGCGCCAGGAGATCCGCGCGCACGATTACCGCTATCACGTGCTCGACGCGCCGACGATTCCGGACGCCGAGTACGACAAGCTGTTCCACCAACTGCGCGCGCTGGAAGCGGCGCACCCGGAATTGGCGAGCGCCGATTCGCCGACGCAGCGTGTCGGCGCGGCGCCGGTGGACGGCGATTTTCCGGCGATCACCCACGCCGTGCCGATGTTGTCACTCGGCAATGCCTTCAGTCGCGAGGATGTGCTCGAATTCGTGGCGCGCATCGAAGAAATGCTCGGCCATGGCGACATCGAATTCTCGGTGGAACCCAAACTGGATGGCTTGGCGATCAACCTGCGCTACGAGGCGGGCCGGCTGGTGCACGCGGCGACGCGCGGCGACGGCGTCGCCGGCGAAGACGTCAGCCACAGCGTGCGCACGATCAAGGCGGTGCCGCTGACGCTTGCCGGGCACGACTGGCCGCAGGTGCTCGAGGTGCGCGGCGAGGTGTACATGCCGCGCGCGGGTTTCCACGAGTTCAATCGTCGGGCGCGCGAACGTGGCGACAAGGAACTGGTCAATCCGCGCAATGCCGCGGCCGGCAGCGTGCGCCAGAAGGACCCGCGACTAGCTGCGGTGCGCCCGCTGGCGTTCTATGCCTACGGCCTCGGTGAAGTCAGCGGTGGCCCGCTGGCCGATCGACACACTGGAATACTGGCGCGGCTGCGCGATTTTGGCCTTCCGGTGAGTTCGCAGGTCTCCAGCGCCGTCGGTGCCGAGGGCTGTCTCGCCTATTTCGCGAAGATCGGGCAGTTGCGCCCGCAACTGCCGTACGAGATCGACGGCGTGGTCTACAAGGTCGATCGACTCGACTGGCAGCGTGAGCTCGGTTTCGTCTCGCGCGCGCCGCGCTGGGCGATCGCGCACAAGTTTCCCGCCGAGGAGGCGTTGACCACGCTGCTGGCGATCGAATTGCAGGTCGGTCGCACCGGTGCACTGACGCCGGTGGCGCGCCTGGAGCCGGTGTTCGTCGGCGGCACCACGGTGTCCAACTCAACGCTGCACAACTTCGACGAGGTCGCGCGCAAGGATCTCCGTCCCGGCGACACGGTCATCGTGCGCCGCGCCGGCGACGTCATTCCCGAAGTCGTCGGCCCCGTGCTGGACCGCCGACCGGCGGGCGCCGAGCCGGTGGCGTTGCCCGATCGCTGTCCCGATTGCGGTTCACCGGCACGCCGCGAGGAGGGCGAGGCGGCGATCCGCTGCACCGGTGGCCTGGTATGCCCGGCGCAACGCAAGGAGGCGCTGCGTTTTTTTGCCTCGCGGAGGGTGATGAACATCGAGGGCATCGGCGACAAACTCGCAGAGCAGTTGATCGACGCCGGTCTGGTGACCGATATCTCCGACCTCTACAAACTCGATCTGGCGACGCTGGCCGGACTCGACCGCATGGGCGAGCGCTCCGCGGCGAACATCCTCGCCGAACTCGAGCGCAGCAAGTCGACCACGCTCGAACGCTTCCTCTACGCCCTCGGTATCCGCGATGTCGGCGAATCCACGGCCAAGGCGTTGGCCAGGCACTTCGGCAGCCTCGATCGGATCGTCGAAGCCAGCCAGCGACTCGCGCCGTACTTCGCCGATCCGGCGGCGCTGAAACAGTCGGAAACGAAGAAAGCGTTTGCCGCCGAGCCGCTGATCGCGGTGCCGGACATCGGCCCGGTGGTCGCCGAGCGCCTGTGCAGCTTCTTCAGCGACGAACGCAACCTGCGCATCATCGCCGAGATGCGCGCCGCTGGCGTGCGCTGGGACGAAACCGATCCGGCGCAGCGCAGCCTTGGTCCGCTGAACGGCCAGACAGTCGTGCTCACCGGCGGCCTCGACAGTTTGACCCGCGACCAGGCCAGCGCGCGGCTGGAAGCACTCGGCGCCAAGGTCTCGGGCAGCGTGTCGAAGAAGACCAGCTTCGTCGTCGCTGGCAGCGACGCCGGCTCCAAGCTGACGAAGGCGCAGGAACTCGGCGTGCCGGTGCTGGATGAGGCGGGATTGCTGGAGTTGCTGGTGCGGCATGAGCCAGGTGGATGAAGAAGCAGATTTGTCCGCAAAGGACGCAAAGGACGCAAAGTAGAGCAGGAGAAATCAGGTACGTGGATCGAACTTGCTGCTGTCGTCGCGTGGACAGCGATTTGTCAGAAACTGGCAGGTACAGCGCAGGCTGAAATTCCCTGCTTCCCTTTGCGTTCTTTGCGTCCTTTGCGGACAAACATAGCCCTTGATCTGCCTGATGACCCTCCGCGACCGTCTGCAACAACGCGCCCTGCTGCTCGCCGAAGTGCGTCGCTTCTTCGCGGCGCGCGACGTGCTCGAGGTGACCACGCCAGTGCTGTCGCAAGCCGGCAACACGGATCCCAACATCGACAGCTTCGTGACCCGTTACAGCGGTCCGCAGCGTGGTGGCCCTGCGCAGCGCTGGCTGCGAACTTCGCCGGAGTTCTTTCACAAGCGCCTGCTGGCGGCCGGCAGCGGCGACATTTACGAGATCGCATCGGTGTTTCGCGATGGTGAATGCGGGCCGCGTCACAATCCCGAGTTCACGCTGCTGGAGTGGTATCGCGTCGGCTTAGACCATCACCGGCTGATGGACGAAGTCGAGGCGCTGGTGCGCGCCGCCGCGGCGGCATTCGGACGCGAGATCGGCGGCTGCGAGCGTTTGAGTTATCGTGAGTGCTACCTGCGTCATGCCGGGGTCGATCCACTGAGCGCGGCGACCGCAGAACTGGTGAAGGCGCTGGAAGGGCAGGGTGTCGATCCTGCGGGGCTCGGCCGCGACGATCTGCTCGATTTGCTCCGCACGCACCGCATCGAACCCTTGCTGGAGGCATCGGACCTGCTGTTTGTCTACGATTTTCCGGCCAGCCAGGCGGCGCTGGCTCGGATCAGCGCCGACGACCCGCGGGTGGCCGAGCGTTTCGAGCTTTACCTGGGTCGCTTCGAGGTCGCCAACGGCTATCACGAACTGGCTGACGCAAACGAGCAGCGGCGGCGCTTCGAGCACGATCTGGCGGTGCGCGCGGCGCGTAGTTGTGCGCTGCCGGCCATCGACGAGCACCTGCTGGCGGCGCTGCCGCAGATGCCCGCCTGCGCCGGCGTGGCACTCGGAATCGAGCGACTGCAGCAGTGGCTCACCCAGGCGCCGTCGATCGATGAGGTGATCGGATTCCCGTTTGCGCTGGCGTAGGAGCGACGTGCCTGTGGGAGCGACCTTGTGTCGCGAGCTGTGTGGTTGTCACCCAAGCCAGAGCTCGCGACACAAGGTCGCTCCCACAGCCGCGGAGAGCACAGAACTTTTCCCGCGCTTCGTGGTCTTACGGCCGCCCCCGAGCCACCCGCGAGCCCGCATGGATGCTTCAGAACTGACTGCAGAAACCGTACCCGCGAGCGACGTTTCGGCGCTGCACGGGCGCTTCCGCGAGTTGCGCGAAGCGCTGACGACGCAAGTAATCGGCCAGGCGGCGCTGGTGGAACGCCTGCTGATCGCGCTGCTGGCCGACGGCCATCTTCTGGTCGAGGGCGCACCGGGGCTGGCCAAGACCACCGCGGTGAAGGCGCTGGCGACGCGCGTCGAAGCCAATTTCCAGCGCGTGCAGTTCACCCCGGACCTGCTGCCATCCGACCTCACCGGCACCGACATCTGGCGCCAGCAGGATGGCCGTTTCGAGTTCCAGCCGGGGCCGCTGTTCCACAACCTGCTGCTGGCGGACGAAATCAACCGCGCGCCGGCCAAGGTGCAATCGGCGCTGCTCGAAGCCATGGGCGAACGCCAGATCACCGTGGGCGGCAAGACCTACGCGCTGCCGCAGTTGTTCCTGGTGATGGCGACGCAGAATCCGATCGAACAGGAAGGCACCTATCCGCTGCCCGAAGCACAGCTCGATCGGTTCTTGATGCATGTGCGCGTGGGTTACCCCGAGGCCGGCGCCGAAACCGAAATCCTGCGTCTGGTGCGCGATCAGGCCCGCAACGCACTGCGTCAACAGCCCGCGCCGTTGCAGAGGATCTCGCAGGGCGACATCTTCGACGCGCGCGAAGCGGTGCTCGATCTGCATTTCGCCCCAGCGCTGGAGCGCTATCTGGTCGAGCTGGTACTCGCCTCGCGCGACGCGCGCGCTTACGACACCGCGCTGGCGCGGCGCATCGCCTGGGGTGCCAGCCCGCGCGGCTCGATAGCGCTGGAACGCTGCGCCCGCGCCCGCGCCTGGCTCGACGGCCGCGACTTCGTCACCCCCGAAGACATCCACGCGATCGCCCCCGACGTGCTGCGCCACCGCGTGCTGCCCAGCTACGAAGCCACCGCCGAGGGTTGGGACGGTGGGCGACTGGTCGGCGAGTTGTTGCAGAGGGTGCCGTTGCCGTGAACAGCAGTGAGTAGTGAATAGTGAGTAGTGAGTAAGAGCGTGCGGTAGGTGGTTGATGGGCGAGTGAGAAGGCCGGTGATGCCGATAGTTCCAATCTCGGCGGGTTTTACTCACTACTCGCTACTCACTGCTCCCAGATAGCCCCAAACCCCCAGAACGATGTCTCCGAACCCACCCAGCGCGCTCCAAGGAATCCGCCCCTCGCTTGCCGAGCTGATCGCTCTGCGTTCGCGGGTGCTGGCGTGGCCGCCGCCGCAGCGGGCGCAGGGTGGTGGGGCGGGGCCGGCGACGTCTCCGGTGCGTGGGCGTGGCATGGATTACGCCGAATCGAGGCTGTACGCGCAGGGCGACGACGCGCGGCATATCGACTGGCGGGTGACCGCGCGCACCGGGCGCACGCACACCAAGGTATTCCATGCCGAGCGCGATCGGGTGACCTTGCTGATCGTCGACACCGCGCCGTCGCTGTACTTCGGCACGCGACGCTGTTTCAAATCGGTGCTCGCCGCCGAGGTTGGGGCCTTGACCGCCTGGGCGGCGCAGCGCAGCGGCGATCGCATCAGCGCCTTGCGCGGCACCCACGCTGAACCGCCATTGCCGCCGGCTGGCGGCGCGCGCGGCGCGCTGCGCGTGCTGGATGCGCTGAATCGCTGGTACCAGGCGCCGCCGGCCGACGATCTCGGGCTGGATACGGCACTGCAATCGGCCGGCCGGGTGAGCAAGCCCGGCACGCGCCTGCTCGCATTGATCGATCCGCGCAGCGTCGAAGGCGTGGCCGATGCGCGTCTCACCGCGCTGGCGGCGCACCATGATGCCTTTGCCGTACTGCTGGTCGATCCGCTGGAACTCGGACCGCCGCAGGCGCGGGTCGCTTTTGCCGGCGTCAGCGGTCGGGTGGAACTGGACCTCGCCGATGCGCACGTACGCAAGGATTGGACGCAGGCCTTTGCAACTCGTTTCGAGCACTCCGCGGAGCGCCTGACGCGCCTCGGCTGGCGCGTGTTGGTGCTGCGCACCGACGAGCCGCCGGATCGGGTGCTGGCGGTGTTGTTGCCATATCGCCGCGAGGCCGCATGAGCCCGGAGCTGCAACTGCGCGATATCCACCTGCCGCCGGAACCGTCCTGGTGGCCACCGGCGCCGGGCTGGTGGCTGCTGGCGCTTGCGCTGGTCGTGATCGGCTACCTGCTCGGCCGTGTGCTGTTGCGCCGCTTGCGCGAGCGGCGGCGACGATCGGCATTGCTGGTCGAGTTCGACCGCACGCTTGCGTTGGCCGAGCCTGCCGCGCAACTGGCGCTGATCTCGCAGTTGTTGCGGCGCGCCGCACGCCTGCGCGATCCGGCATCGGCAACCCTGGCGGGCAGCGCCTGGCTGGAATTCCTGGATCAGGCCCACGATCCGACTGCCGCTTTCTTCGCGCAGGGCGATGGTCGGGTGCTGCTCCATGGACCCTATCGGCCTGCCGCCGATGCCGACAAGGTGGCCGCTTTGCGCGAGCCGGCGCGGCGTTGTTACCTGAAGCTGGCGACCCGGTCATGATCGATGCCCTGCTGCATTGGCAATGGGCGTGGCCGTGGTTGTTGGCCGCATTGCCGTTGCCGTGGTTGGCCGCGCGCTGGCTGCCGCCGGCGCCGTCGGCACTGGATTCGGCACTGCGGGTGCCGTTTGCGGCGGAGGTCGATGCGCTGGGTGCTGCCAGCGGCAGGTCCAGGCAGGCGCGTTTCAGCGTCCTGTGGTGGCTGGTCTGGGCCCTTCTGTGCATTGCAGCAGCGCGACCGCAGGAACTGGGGCCCGCGCAACAGCCGCCGGCGCAGGGCCGCGATCTGCTGCTGGCAGTGGATCTGTCCGGCAGCATGGCGGCTGAGGACATGCGCCTGGGAGGTCGTCTGGTCGACCGTTTGACGGCAGTGAAGGCGGTACTGGCCGATTTTCTCGATCGGCGCGTTGGCGATCGTGTGGGTCTGCTGCTGTTCGGCGAGCGCGCGTATGCGGTGACCCCGTTGACGCTCGATCGCAACAGCGTGCGCCAGCAGTTGCTCGACAGCGTGGTCGGTCTTGCCGGGCAGGAGACGGCGATCGGCGATGCCATCGCACTGGCCGTCAAACGCCTCGGCGACCCTGCAGAAAACGCCGGGAACGAGGGCGAGCGCGTGGTGATCCTGCTCACCGATGGCGTCAGCACTGCCGGCAGCATCAACCCGGATCGGGCCACGCAGTTGGCGCAGTCCGCCGCGGTGCGCGTGCACACCATCGGCTTCGGCGGCAGCGGCGAACAGAATTTCTTCGGCATCCGCATGCAGCAGCCAGCGCAGATCGACGAAGCGACGTTGCGGCGGGTGGCCGAGCGCACCGGCGGACGTTACTTCCGCGCGCGCGACACCCAGGAACTGGTCGGCATCTATGCCGAACTCGATCGCATCGAGCCGACCGCCCGCGCCGGCGATGTGGTGCAACCGCGCATCGAGCGTTATGTCTGGCCGCTCGCGCTGGCGCTGCTGCTGGCAGGGCTGGCGCTGCTGTTGCGATGGCTGCCGGGTCGGGGGCAGGCATGGACCTGAGCGGCATGGAATTCAGTTGGTTGCGGCCGCTGTGGCTGTTGGCCTTGCTGCTGTTGCCGGCCATCGGGTGGCTGTGGCGGCGTCGGCCGGGGCGCGAGGGCGTGTGGCAGCGCGCCATCGACCCGCATCTGTTGCCGCACCTGCTGCAACACGTCGAAGTGCGCGGTGCCTGGGGCGCGAGCGGGCTGTGGCTGACCGCGGCGACTCTCGCCATCGTCGCTCTGGCCGGTCCGTCGCTGCGCCAACAGCCGGCGCCGCTGTGGCAGATGGAAGCACCGCTGGTGATCGCGCTCGATCTATCGGCCGCGATGCGCGCCGCCGATCTGCCGCCCTCGCGGCTGGTGCAGGCGCGCGCCAAGTTGAAACAACTGCTGGAGCAACGCCGCGGCGGGCAGGTTGGTTTGCTGGTGTACGCCGGTGATGCTTTCACCGTGGCGCCGATCACGCGCGACGCGCGCACGGTGATCGCATTGCTCGACAGTCTGTCGCCGGACATCATGCCGGTGCAGGGGCAGCGCGGCGACCGTGCGATCGAGCGTGCGCTGAAGATGTTGCGCGACAACGGCACCAGCGGCGGCGAGATCCTGCTGATCAGCGACCGCGCCGACCCGATGGCCGAGCGCGCTGCGGCGCGCGCCCATGCCGACGGTGTGCCGGTTTCAGTGCTGGGGGTCGGTACGCTGAGCGGCGCGCCGTTGAGCGGCGCCGACGGTTTCATCACCGGCGCTGATGGCCAGGCACTGCTCGCGCGCCTGGACCCAGTCAGCCTCGCCGCATTGGCCGCGGCGGGTGGCGGCAACTATGTCGCGCTGAGCGCCGATGACTCCGATCTACGCGCGCTGGGGGTACTCGAACCGGTTGGTAACGCGGCGACCACCAGTGAGCGGCAATCGGCTTCAGGCGACGCGGCCGGCGTCATCCGCAGCGACGATGGATATTGGCTGCTGTTGCTGTTGTTGCCGCTGGTCTTGCTCGGTTTCCGGCGCGGTTGGCTGGCCATACTGCCGCTGGTGCTTGTCGTCGGCGTGGCCATGTCGGTCGCGCCAGAGCAGGCGTTTGCCGCAGTCGCGCCGCGCGCCTGCGCGGCCGCTGATCAAGGCAAGGTCGAGTCCACCCCACGCGAATCCGGCTTTGGCTGGGATGCCTTGTGGCGGCGCGCCGACCAACGTGCCTGGGCCGCGCTGCAGCAGGGCGAGCACCAGCGCGCGCGCGAACTGGCGCCAGATCCGGACCTCAAGGGCGCGGCAGCCTACCGCGGCGACGACTTCGAGTCTGCGGCCAACGCCTGGGCTAGCGCGGACAGCGCCGATGCCCACTACAACCGCGGCAACGCACTGGCGCGCGCCGGCAAGCTCGAAGACGCGCTCACGGCTTATGACGAGGCGCTGGCACGATCACCGGGAATGGATGATGCGGTTGCCAATCGAAAGGCGGTGGAAGACGCGCTGAAGCAACAGCAGGCGCAGGATTCGAAGAATCAACCCGGCGACAAGGGGCAGCAGGACCAGCAGAAGCCGCAGGACCAGCAGGGCAAACAGGACCAGCAGGACCAGCAGGGCGAGCAGGGCGAGCAGGGCGAGCAGGGCGAGCAGGGCGAGCAGGGCGAGCAGGGCGAGCAGGACCAGCAGGACCAGCAGGGTGAGCAGGACCAGGAGGGTCAGCACGGCGAGCAACCCTCCGATCCGGGTGAACAGGAATCCGACCCGCAGCAATCCGGCGAGCAGCCGGCTGGAGATCGTGAAGAGAACGGTTCAGAGGGCGAACGGCCGGACAGCGACGGCAAGCCTGACCAAGCCGCCGCCGAGGACGCGCCTGCGCATGAGGAGCAGGCGCAGGATGCTGCCGAACGCGAGGCTGCCGAAGCGGCGGCGAAACAGGCCATGCAGCAGGCCCTCGATGCGCAGCAGGACGAGGAGCCGACGGCTTCGGAGAGCGCGCCGATGACGCCGGAACAACGCGCGCAGGCCGAGCAGCGTCAGGCTACGGAACAATGGTTGCGCCGTGTGCCCGACGATCCTGGCGCACTGCTGCGGCGAAAATTCGAAATGGAGTACCGGCGCCGATTGGCCGAAGGAGAACCACAATGAGCTTTCGAGCGCGCATCGGCGGCGTGCTGCTGTTGCTGCTGCTGTCGCAGTGGGTTTCGCTGGCGCACGCGGCAGCGCGGGCAAGCCTGCAGCCTGATCGGATCACGCTCGGCAATACCGCCACGCTGACGATCCAGACCGACGAAATCAACGTGACGCCGGATTTCAGTGTGCTCGACGAGTTTTTCATCGTCCGTGCGCAGTCGAGCAGCGTGCAGACCAGCATCAACAACGGCAGTTACTCGGCGCAAACCTCATTCTCGATTGAACTCGAACCACGTATCGAGGGAGTGCTGACCGTGCCGCCGATCACGGTGGGAAACTCCAGCACGCAGCCGCTGACGCTCACCGTGACTCCGCCGCAGCAGGGTTCGGCCAGCAGCGGCGACCCGATCTACATCGAGAGCGAACTGGGCACCACGACGCCTTATGTGCAGCAGGCGGTGCCGTATACCGTGCGCCTGTACTACGCCATGCCGCTGCTCGGTGGCGACGTCACTGCGCCAGCGCCCGAAAACGCCAACCTGCAGCAACTCGGCGAGGATCGGCAGAGCCAGGTCGAAATCGGCGGACGCCGCTATGGCGTGTTCGAGCGTCGCTATCTGTTGACGGCGGAGCAGAGCGGACCACTGGAATTGCCGGCGGCGCGTTTCCGCGGTACTGCACAGAGCTCGGCGGGCAATGGTTTCTTCACTCGATCACAGAATGTCAGCGCGGTCGGCCAGGCCTTCAGTCTGAACGTGCGCCCGCAGCCAGTGGATGCGCCACAGCCGTGGCTGGCCGTGCGCAGCCTGGGTCTCACACGCGCCGATCTGGCGCCATCGGCGCGTGCCGGTGAGCCGCTGCTGGTGGAGATCACACTGACTGCCGATGGCGCCACTTCAGCGCAGTTGCCTGATCTGGAGTTGCCTGCGATCGATGGCGCCCAGGTGTTTCCCGAGCCGGCGCAACGCCAGGACCGCATCGTCGACGGCCAGCCGGTGGCCACGCTCAAGCGGCGCTTCGCCATCGTGCCGGCGCGCGCCGGCGAGCTGACCTTGCCGGAATTGCGCGTGCGTTACTGGAACCTGGAAAACGACCGCGCGGACGCGGCGCTGCTGGCTCCGATCACCTTGACAGTCGCAGCCGGCGCCATCGCGCAATCGCCAGCACCGACTGCCATGATCGTGCCGCCCGCCGATGTGCCTGGCCCGGTCGATTCCGAACTGCAGCGCCAGTTGCATGCCTGGCAACTGGCGAGCGCCACTTTGCTCGTCGGCCTGCTGTTGGCACTGATCTGGGGCTGGCGGCGTGGCGACCGACGCCCGGCAGAGGATTCACCGCTGCCAACGACGACGACGACGGTGGACCCCGCGCGATTGCGCCGTGCGCTGGCCGACGGCGATCTGCAGGCGATTGGTGATGCGTTGCGGCAATCGGCCTCGCCGCCGTGCCTGAATCTGGGTGCGGTCATCGAAGGCCTGGCAGAACATGGCCAGCGCGAAGCGGTGCGCGAATTGCAGCGCGTGCAATGGTCGCCGGCAGCATCCGCGGAGGCTCACGCGCAAGTCCGTGCGCAACTGCGTGCCGCATTCCAGGTCGGTCCGCGCTGGCGCAGCGAACAGCGTGCCCGATCCACTTCCGCGCTGCCGGCGCTGTATCCGACGGTCTGACTGCGATCAACATCGGCGCCAGCGCAAGCTGCCAGACTAGGCGGGTCGAACTGATCGGTATCGTCACAATGAGCGTGGCACAATTGGGCATGGATGCAGAATCGCCGAATGCCGGATCGAAAAATGGCCTTCCCTGGCACTGGTTGATATTCCTGCCGGTTGCCGCCTCGGTGGTCGCCGGATTGACCACCCTGGGGATCGCCATCCGCCATGGCGACAAGCCGTTGCCGGAGACGGTCAGGCGCACCGGTCCGGTCCTCTATGGCGAGCACGTCGGCGTCAGCAAGGCGCGGGAGCTGGGCATATCCGGCACCGCGCACATCGACACCGCCAGTAACGGCATCATCGTCGAACTGGCGGGCAGCGACCTGCCGCCAACCCTGATGTTGCGCCTGTGGCACCCGACCATGGCCGATCATGACCAGATGGTGTTGCTCACGCGTGGCGACGATGGACGTTACCGTGGCGCCTGGCCGACATCGACCGCCGGCCTGCAACTGCTGCTCAGCGCACCCGAGGCAGGCTGGGAATTGCCAGGTACGATGAGCGCCGGTTCGCTGCGCTTCCAGCCGTGACATGCGTGACCCGGTCTGCTTCCACTGCCAGGAGCCGCTGACCCGCGGCAGTACGCTGCAGGTAATGGTCGCTGGCGCCGAACAATCGGTCTGCTGCGCCGGATGTCGCGCCGCCGTGGAGTGGATCCATGGCCAGGGACTCGGCGACTACTATCGCCTGCGCAGCGATGGCGCCGGTCCGGGCCGCGGCAGCGCTGCCGATTACGCGGTTTTCGACCGTCCGGCGGTGCTGCGTTACTACGCCGGCGATGCCGTTGACGGTGTGCGCGAAATCACCCTGGCGCTCGACGGCATGCGCTGCGTCGCCTGCACCTGGTTGATCGAACGTGCGCTCGGTGCCGAGGCCGGCGTGTTGCGCGTCAAGGTGCAGCCATTGACCGCACGCGTCAGCCTGCGCTGGCGCGATGCCGAGGTCAGCTTGTCGACGCTGGCGTCGCGCCTGGCGGTGCTCGGCTACACGCCGCATCTGGCCGATCCGACGCACACACTGGACCGCATCAAACGTGAGCGGCGCGAGTCGTTGAAGCGCCTGGTGGTCGCTGGCGTCGGCATGATGCAGGCGATGATGTACGGCGTGGCGCTCTACGCTGGCGCTTTCGAGGGCATGGACCCGACCGTGCGCGACTTTTTCCGCTGGGTCAGCATGGCGGTCGCGGCGCCGGTGATCTTTTACGCCGGTCAACCTTTTTTCAGCGGCGCCTGGCGCGAATGGCGTGCGCGCCGGTTGGGCATGGACACTCCGGTGGCGCTGGCGCTGGCATTAGCTTTCGCCGCCAGCATCTATGAGTCGTGGCGAGGTGGCGCCGAGGTCTATTTCGACTCGTTGACGATGTTCGTGTTTTTCCTGTTGCTTGGCCGCTTCGCCGAACAGAGCGTGCGCCACCGCGCGCAGGTCAGTCTCGGAGTGCTTTCGTCGGGATTGCCGCCGCTGGCGCGGCGTATCGAGGCCACCGGCGAGGTTGAAGTGGCGACGCTGGAACTGGCGCCTGGCGACCAGATCAGGGTCGCCGCCGGTTGCACCGTGCCGGTCGACGGCGAGCTGCTCGATGCCTTTGCCGAGGTCGACGAGGCCATCCTGACCGGCGAGGCACGGCCGATCGACAAGCGCTGCGGCGATGGCCTGCTGGCCGGCAGCGTCGCCGTTTCGCGGCCGCTTCGCCTGCGCGTGGCGCGTACCGGCGCGGCGACCCTGCTGTCCTCGCTCGCGCGCATGGCGGACAGCGCCCACGCCGACAAACCCGAGAGCCTGCTGATGGCGGAGCGCGTGGCACGCTTCTTCATTGGACGCGTACTGATACTGACGGTGCTGGTGGCGCTGGCCTGGCTGTGGTTTGCGCCGGAGCGCGCATTCGAAGTTGCGCTGGCGGTGTTGGTGGTGTCTTGCCCGTGCGCCTTGTCGCTGGCGCTGCCGACAGCGCTGGCCGCGGCCAGCCAGGGACTGGCGCGCCTGGGTGTCATGGTGGTGCGCCCTGCAGCGTTGGAGACGCTGGCGCAGGTCCGCCAGGTGTTGTTCGACAAGACCGGCACGCTGACCGATGGCCGTATTCGCATCACGCGCACGACGCTGGCGCACGGCGTCGACGAGGCGCGCGCGCTGGCCATCGCGGCGACGCTCGAGCTTGAAGCGACCCACCCGATAGCGCGCGCCTTCGCCGGTGCGCCGCTTCCCGGTGAGGTCAGCGAACGGCACCAGGTCGCCGGGCAGGGCGTCGAGGCGCTGATCGACGGCCATCGCTATCGCCTGGGCCGCGCCGACTACGCGCTGGGGCCCGGTCAGCCGCGGCTGGACGGCGACGTGTTGCTGACGCTGGACGGGCGCGCCATCGCCGGATTCGCGCTGGAGGATCAGGTGCGCAGCGACGCCGCCAGTGCGCTGGCCGAGCTGCATGGCATCGGTTGCCACACGCGGCTCTTGAGTGGGGACGCCGCCGCGCGCGTGGCCGCCGTGGCGCAGCGGCTGGGGATCGCGCAGTGGAGCGCGGACCAGCAGCCAGCCGCCAAGATAGACGTGCTGGAGCAGGTGCAATCCAGTTCAGGACCGGCGCTGATGGTCGGCGACGGCGTCAACGACGCCCCGGTGCTCGGACGTGCCGCCGTCTCCGCGGCGATGGGGCAGGGCGCCGACCTCGCCAAGGCACACGCCGACCTGATCCTGCTCGGTTCGCGGCTGTCGGCGATTCCCGACGCGATGCGACTGGTACGGCGAACGATGGCGACGATTCGCCAGAACATCCACTGGGCCTACGCCTACAACGCACTGGCAATCCCGGCCGCGGCGCTCGGCTGGGTGCCACCGTGGCTGGCGGCGATCGGCATGTCGGCGAGTTCGATCGTGGTGGTTTGGAATTCGATGCGGTTGTTGCGCGATGGCGCGCCTCCTCCGGTTTCGGCCGAATCACCAACCGCGGCGCCCGCACTTGGACCGATGTAGCGTCGACGTCGCTGCGCCGGTGCACTGGATCGCCCATCAGACTGTTGGCGCACCAGAGGACTGCATTTTTGTCCGCAAAGGACGCAAAGAACGCAAAGAAGGCCAGTTCAATGTATGCAGCCTCTCGACTTGACACGTCCGTGACAACCAGTCGGTTGACTTTGCTTTCCTTCGCGTTCTTTGCGTTCTTTGCGGACAAGTGCTGTTTGGAAGGTCAATTGCGAAATGTCGGGCGAGAGTGCGCATGAACATCCTGCTGGTGCTGATCCCATTGTCGTTGCTGCTGGTGATCGCGGCGGTCTACGCCTTCTTCTGGGCGGTCGACAACGATCAGTTCGAAGACATGGAAACGCCGGCGCTCGACATCCTTGCCGACGACGAGACGCCGATGCCGACGCGCAAATCGGACCATGATCGGTGAGTTGACACTTGGCGCCGCCTTGCTGCTCGGCCTGGCCGGCAGCGGCCACTGCCTGGCGATGTGCGGCGGCATTGCGGCAGCCTTCGGGGTGTCCGGCGCGCAGCAGCAGCCGATTGCGGTGCCGCTGGCGGCAAGTCTCGGCCGCATTGCGGGCTACGCGACGCTCGGTGCGATGGTCGGCGCCTTCGGTGCGGGGCTCGGCAGCTTGCTGCAACAGCCGGCAGGTATCTGGGCGCTGCGCGCGCTGGCAGCGCTGACGCTGGTGCTGATGGGCCTGCAACTCGCCGGCTGGACCCGCCTGCTCGACCGCATGGCGGGGGTCGCCGCGCCCTTATGGCGCCGCATGCAGCCGATCAGTCGCCGGCTGTTGCCGATCGACAGCTTCGCCAAGGCGCTGGCTTTCGGCGCGGTCTGGGGACTGCTGCCGTGCGGACTGGTCTACGGCATGCTGACTTTGAGCATCGGTTTCGCCAGCCCGGTGCAGGGCGCGCTGTTCATGGGTGCTTTCGGTCTCGGGACGCTGCCCGCGTTGCTCGGACTCGGCATCGCCATCGGTCGTGGCGCACAGCCCGGATTCAGCCCGCTCCTGCGGCGCAACCTCGGAACCCTGCTGGCGCTGTTCGGCGTGTTCTTTTTCGTCGCACCCTGGGTGCTGCCGGAAACCGGGCCGCTGGCGGCGCTGCGGCCGCTGCTGGATTGCCATTGAAGGCGGCGCCGCATCCGTAGGAGCGACGTGCACGTCGCGACCGGTGTGGCGGCGCACATCGGATCAGGCAGTCGCGACGTGCTCGTCGCTCCTACGGGGATGCTGCGCGGTCAGAGGGAACCCGCACCCGCAGCGCCAGCGCCAGGCCGAACACCGACACCACGGCCGAGCCGAGGAAGCTGGCCTGGCCGCCGCCGAATTCCCACAGCGCGCCGGCGAGCAGGGCGCCGCCGACGCCACCGAGGCCGGAACTGAATCCGTACAGCAATCCTTGCCCGTGCACGCCGCTGCGGCCGGGGAAAAACTGGCTGATCGCCTGGATGCTGGCGCTGTGGAAGGCGGCGAAGGTGAAGGCGTGTCCCAGTTGCGCCAGAGTGATGGCGACCACCGACTGCGGCAGCATCGCCGTAACCAGCCAGCGCACTGCGCCGACGCCGAAGCACACAGCCATCACCGTGCGCGGGCTGACCCGACGCATCATCTTCGGAATCACCAGAAACATCGCGATTTCGGCGATCACGCCGACTGCCCACAATCCACCGATGGCTTGCGCCGAATAGCCGTTGCGATCGAGGTGCAGCGAAAGGAACACATAAAACGCGCCGTGGCTGAGTTGCATGGCGAGCGCGGTCAGCAGGAATATCCACAGCGGGCGATCGCGCAGGCGCGGCAGCACGTTCTGGCGAAAGCCCCCGGCCGCCGGTTCCCCGGCAGCGACCGGAGAGTCCTCGTTCACCCACGCCGCCGCGACCAGCAGTGCGAACATCGGCAACAGCGTGACCGCCAGCCAGTGATATCCGAGCGCCTGCAGCAGCGCGCCGAAGCCTAGATTGGCAACGACGAAGCCGACCGAACCCCATACGCGGATACGGCCGTACAGCGACCTCCGCGCACCCAGGCGCGCCAGGGTCAGCGCTTCGAACTGCGGCATGATCGCGTTGTAGACGCTGGCGAACACGAACATCACCAGCAGCAACGCGGCATAGCCGATAGGCAGGAGAAACAGCGCGAAACTCGCCAGTGTGGCCAGCGCACCGCCGCGTAACCAACGAATCGGTCGTGCCGCGCGCGCCGTCGCCGAGCCCCACAGCGATGGCGCGAACACGCGCGTGGCATACCACAGACTCATGATCACGCTGATCTGCCAGGCGCTCAGGCCACGCGTTTCCAGGTACGGCGCGAAATACGGCGCATAGGCGCCGAGCGCACCCAGATAGGCGAAGTAGAACGCCGACAGGCGCCAGTAAGGGAGATGGCTGGAGGACAAGGCAGGCGTGTGCGCAGACGCAATGAATCAGTCTATCGCGCCGGCGAGGCCATGCCGCCGCGCAAGAGGCGGTCCCCGGAGGGCCGCCGTTGCGGCGGCCGCTCCTGATGAGAGCCTCAGACCTTGCGATTGGCCAGTGCGTGAAAACCAAGCATGCCCAAGCCGGCTGCGGCGATGACGATGCCAAACGTGGCGGGGTCGTCGGCGTTGAGATTGGTGACATCGATGATGCCGAAGGCGATGCCCACCAGGAGCAGCACCAGGCCCCACTTCAGCGACGATACCTTGCGATTCTGCTCGTCCGCCGCGAGCATGGTGCGAACCAGGTCTTCCGAAGCACCGGATTGCGCCAGCCGCTGGCGCACGCGGCCATCCATGATGAACTTGACGGCAGCGGTGATGCAGATGAACAGCACGATCGGGATCAGCGATTCCAGTTGCACGACGACTCTCTCCTCAGGCGGGTCGGATTGCCCGTTGTTGGCGACAGAGACAGCCAGCGCGAATTCGGTTGCACGGGTTGTGCGCAAAAAGTGCGGTTTCTGTCTGGTTTGCTCCTCCCAAGCATGAAGTGCGACAGGTTCCCAGGGTGACTGCAACCGAATCTGCCTGGCGTGTATCCCTCTGACCATGAACGACGACCGGACCTTGGTGGAGGCGGTCCTGGCGCACGCGCCGGGGGCGTTCGAGCGCCTGGTGTGCAGTCATCAGAAGCTGGTGTGGCACGTCGTCGAGCGCATGGTGCGGCATCCGGAGGACACGCGCGAGCTGAGCCAGGAGGTGTTCCTGCGCGTGTACCAGAAGCTCGAACAGTATCGCTACGAGAGTTCGCTGGCGACCTGGATTGGTCGAATCGCCTTCTCGTTGGCCAGCCGACATCTGCAGCGCAAGCGGCTGCCGATCGACGACGCCGGGCGCGACGATGACGACGCCGAAGATCCGCTGGCGCGAGTTGCCGACGGTTTCGACCTCGCCGAGGCCTATGCCGACGCCGAACTGATGGCCTGCGTGGCCGCGGAAATGGAGGCATTGCCGCCGATGCAGCGCACCCTGATCAGTCTTTATCATCTCGACGAGCTTGGAATCGGCGAGATCAGCCAGATCACCGGACAGCCTGAGGGCACGGTGAAGAACAGCCTGTTCCGTGCGCGCAAGCGATTGCGCGAACGCCTCGAACAGGCCATGGGAGTAGTCGCATGAACAATGAGTTTTCGTCGAGCCCGGACAACGCCAGCGAATGGCATGCGCAGGAACTCGCCCTCGAGCAGACGCGACGTGCAGCGCCGGCCAGCGGAGATGTGCGCATCGACGCCTATCGCGCTGTATTCCACGCGTTGGCGACGGCGCCGCGCTCGCAGCCTGCGGCCGACTTTGCCGAGCGAACACTGCGTGCCGTGCGCGAAGCCGAGGTCGACGAGCATATCGAGCGCTGGATGATTCGCATCGCCGGGCTGGCCGGCCTCGTCGCCGTGTTACTGGTCGCCGGTCCGATGCTGCTGGATTCGGTGCGCGTCAGTGCGTTGATGGCGATGCTGCCGGCGGCGGGCTTGCTCGGCAGTCCGTTGCTATGGGCGACCGTCGCTGCAGCGGTGACCGCCGGCGTGCTGGACGCCTGGTTCAAGGCGCGCAATCACGATTCCGGCACATATGCCTGAGGCTCAGCGCAATTCCCTGCGGATCACCAGTTTCAATCCAGACCAGACGTCGCTGACGGCGCACACCTTGATGTCGACCAGGCCGAGCGGCAGGGCGACTTCGCGGATCACGTCTTCGGTGATGTCGGTTGGCACCTTCGAGGCCTTCTTTGGCCACGATATCCAGATTGCACCGTCGCACGGCATTTCCTCGCGCCAGCGCGGCAGCGTACTCTCCAGCAGCGCGCGACGGTCGACGAAGAGATGCGCCAACCCGGTCGAATGCGTCGGTGTGGACTCGAAAACCACGCCATCCGGCAACGGTGCCAGCCAGCGCAGGTAGTCGGCGGGCGCATTGTCGACAACGATGTGGGCGCCCGGCTTGATTCCAAGCTTGCGCGCCAATGGCGTGCCTGAATAACCGCTGCTGCCGGATTTCCCGGTTACCATCAATCATTCTCCGGACGCTGCTCAAGAGCAGGGTCACAAGCGTCCAGACAAGTCTGGACCCACAAGAGCGACGATTCTCCAGCCAGACTCGGATGTTCTTGATCTGGTAGGTCCAGACTTGTCTGGACGCTGCTGAAGAGCAGTGTCACAAGCGTCCAGACAAGTCTGGACCCACAAGAGCGACGATTCTCCAGCCAGACCCGGATGTTCTTGATCTGGTAGGTCCAGACTTGTCTGGACGCTGTTGAAGAGCAGTGTCACAAGCGTGCAGACAAGTCTGGACCCACAAAAGCGACGATTCTCCAGCCAGACCCGGATGTTCTTGATCTGGTACGTCCAGACTTGTCTGGACGCTGCTGAAGAGCAGTGTCACAAGCGTGCAGACAAGTCTGGACCCACAAAAGCGACATTCTCCAGCCAGACTCGGATGTTCTTGATCTGGTACGTCCAGATTTGTCTGGACGCTGTTGAAGAGCAGTGTCACAAGCGTCCAGACAAGTCTGGACCCACAAGAGCGACGATTCTCCAGCCAGACTCGGATGTTCTTGATCTGGTAGGTCCAGACTTGTCTGGACGCTGTTGAAGAGCCGGGTCACAAGCGTCCAGACAATTCTGGACCCAAAAAAGCGGAGATTCTCCAGCGAGACCTCTCTGGCGCGTTCAGATTCGTGCCCGGTAGGCCTCGATCTCCGCCAGGAACTTCGACTTCGGGTAGGCCGCCGCGGTCGCATCGAGCAGGCTGCGCGCTTGATCGGTCTGGCCGAGGGTTTCGGCCAACGCTTGCGCCACGCGCAGATGCACCCACGGCACGCTCGCATGTTTCGGGTTGGCGCGGCTGAAACCGTTGGCGAACTTCAACGACAACGCCGGCTTGCCGAGTTCATGCGCCTTGTCGACCAGTTCGCGCACCTGGTCGGGGTCGCTGGGCCACAATTCCGCGTTGGTCGTGCGACATTCGGCCCAGAAGTCCAGCGCGGCGCGCCATTTGTCGTGGGCAATCAGCACGTTCAGATATTGCTGCGCATGTTTGTCGAGTCCCGCCTGGTCGCCGTGCAGGGTCAGCAGCTTGCGGTAGCGCAGATGGGCCGCATCGGTACCACCGCGCTCGTTGATGTGGCTGCCAAGCACCCGTGCGGCTTCCTGGGTCGCGCCATCCGCAGCCAGACGCTCGCTCTCGTCGATGATCGCCTGATCGCGATCCTGCGGCCGCGGCAATGGGGTCGCCGCGTTGGTCTTGATTTCGTAGCCGAGTTCGTCGCGGTACTGGTAAACCAGGTAACCGAGCAAGTGAAAGGTGACGACGGTCGCATAGTTGGCAATGAAATGATGGCCGACGATCGCCACCGGGCCCGGCAGGAACGGCAGCAACAGGCTCTTCGCATTGGCTTCGCTGTACATGATGATCAGGCACAGCAACGACGCGCCGACATAGGGCCAGCCGATGCGCGAGATGGTCGCCCACCACAGCGCAGGGTTGAGCGCCCCGAAGGTGTCCTGGTCGATCGCCGCCGACATCAGCGCGGCCGGGGCGCCGAGCGCTATTGCCAGCGCGGCGATCCAGGCGAGGTTGCCGGCGCCCATGTAGCCAAGGGCGATCACTGCCACGATCGCCATGATCCACAGCAGCACGACAACCTTGAGCACGACCCAACCGACCGAATCCGGCGTCGAATAGCCGGTGGGTGCTTCCAATTTGCCGTCTGCGCTGGCACTCAGGACTTCCGCGGCGTACTTGAAGGTGGCGGCGATGATGATGATGTTCAGCAACCAGCCCACGCCGGGAACGTATCCGAGCAGACGCAGTGCCGCCAGCAGCGAGATGGTGAGCAGCGCCTCGGAATGCAAGGGATAGGCCAGCATCGGGCGCATGCGTTCCCAGAAGGGAACGGTCTGCTGTTTGCTGCTTGCAGGTATGGGCATGGCGATCTGGACCTGGGTCAGGACGATGGGACAACGCACGGGTCAGGCGGAACACGCCTGCGCCGGCGCGAAATCGAGCGAGCGAACCCGCCCCGAGTTGGCGACGATAACCTGTCCCGCATGTTCCGGGCGGCGCCGACTGCAGACCACGAAGGTCACATTCGAGCCCGCTGATTCTCCAAGACTACGATAGGTGATGCGACGCCGGCCGCTGGTGCTACGTACGCTGACGCGTTCCGGATCCAGCGATTGGCTCAGCAGCAGCGGTTCGACGGGATCGAAGCGCCCGTTGCGGTTCAGATCCACGAACAGCACCCAACCCTTGGACCAATCACTGCTTTCTTGGCAACGCAGACCGTCGTCGCTGGGACACAACACACTGTCGCGGCCGCGGCTGGCGGCTTCGGCGCGTGCGCGCTGCAGACCGAGGATCAGCGAGTTCTTGGCGGTGGTCAGTTGCGCTCTTGCGGTCAACGACTGCCACGCTGGCAGCGCGGACGCCAGCAGGACGGCAACGATGGCGAGCACGGCGATCAGTTCGATCAGCGTCATGCCCTGGCATTGAGCGTGGGACCGGTGATGGTTGTTCATGTTCAGGCTCCGACAGGGGGTGCCGGATACGCTAGGCTGAACACCGCCGGCTGGCTTCGGCAGAGTTCTGATTCGTTTGTAGGAAATTTCCTACAGCAGCGGTGATCCGCGGAAGTGGTGGACAGCGTGTCGTGAGCGAGATCCCGTGATCGAGTCGCTTGCCGCCACCGCCGGCAGGGCGGTCTCGACAACCAACAACCCACAACCATCACTGGAATTCCGTTGTCCGACACATTCTCTCTGCACGCCCCGTTCGCGCCTGCCGGCGACCAGCCGCAGGCGATCGCGAAGCTGATTGCGGGTTTCCACGCCGGTGAGGCGCACCAGGTGCTGCTCGGCGTCACCGGCAGCGGCAAAACCTATTCGATCGCCAACGTCATCCAGTCGATCCAGCGGCCGACCCTGGTGCTGGCGCCGAACAAGACGCTGGCGGCCCAGTTGTATGGCGAGTTCAAGGAGTTCTTCCCGCACAACGCGGTGGAGTACTTCGTGTCGTACTACGACTACTACCAGCCTGAAGCCTATGTGCCGTCCAGCGATACCTATATCGAGAAGGACGCCAGCATCAACGAGCACATCGAGCAGATGCGGCTGTCGGCGACCAAGGCGCTGCTGGAGCGCAAGGATGTGGTCATCGTCGCCACGGTGTCGGCGATCTATGGCCTCGGCGATCCCAACCAGTACTTCAACATGGTGCTGCACCTGGTGCGCGGCGACCGCATCCCGGACCGCGAGATCATCCGCCGCCTGACCGAGTTGCAGTACACGCGCGGCGATTACGATCTGCGTCGCGGCAGCTACCGCGTGCGCGGCGAGGTCATCGACGTGCATCCGGCCGAGAGCGACAAGGAGGCGGTGCGCATCGAACTGTTCGATGGCGAAGTCGAGAACATCTCGCTGTTCGATCCGCTCACCGGCGAGATCATCAGGCGCGTGCCGCGCTTCACCATCTATCCGAAGTCGCACTATGTGACCTCGCGGCGCAATGTGCTCGATGCGGTGACCACGATCAAGGCGGAGCTGGCCGAACGGCTGGAGGTGCTGTACGCGGAGAACAAGCTGCTGGAAGCGCAGCGGCTGAAACAGCGCACCCAGTTCGACCTGGAGATGATGGCCGAGATCGGCTACTGCCAGGGCATCGAGAACTACTCGCGGCATCTGACCGGTCGCGCCGAGGGCGAGGCGCCGCCAACGCTCTTCGACTATCTGCCGGCCGATGCGCTGCTGGTGGTCGACGAAAGCCATGTGACCATCCCGCAGCTCGGCGCCATGTACAAGGGCGACCGTTCGCGCAAGGAAACGCTGGTCGCGTTTGGTTTTCGCATGCCGTCGGCACTCGACAATCGGCCGCTGCGTTTCGAGGAGTGGGAGCGCCGCGCGCCGCGCACGATCTTCGTGTCGGCCACGCCCGGCCCGTACGAGATGCGCCTGGTCGATGGCAAGGTGATCGAACAGGTGGTGCGCCCGACCGGCCTCATTGATCCGGAAACCGAGATCCGGCCGGTCGCGACGCAGGTCGACGACCTGCTGTCGGAAATCAACTTGCGCACGGCCCTCGGCGACCGCGTGCTGGTTACCACGCTGACCAAGCGCATGGCCGAAAACCTGACCGAGTACCTTGGCGAACACGGGGTCAAGGTGCGTTACCTGCATTCGGATATCGAAACCGTCGAGCGTGTCGAGATCATCCGCGATCTGCGCCTCGGCAAATTCCATGTGCTGGTCGGCATCAACCTGCTGCGCGAAGGCCTGGACATGCCCGAGGTATCGCTGGTGGCGATCCTCGATGCCGACAAGGAGGGTTTCCTGCGTTCGACCGGCTCACTGATCCAGACCATCGGACGCGCCGCGCGCAATCTGCGCGGCAAAGCCATCCTGTATGCGGACCGCATCACCGATTCGATGCGTCGTGCTATCGAAGAGACCGACCGCCGCCGGGCGAAGCAGGTCGAATACAACCTGGCTCATGGCATCACGCCGCGCAGCATCGTCAAGTCCGTGACCGACGTCATGGAAGGCGCGCGCGATGCCCCGGCCAACGAGGAGGGCGCTGCAGGCGCGTCAGCCAGCGGCCGTGGCCGCAAACGCATTGGCGTCGCCGAACCGCGCATCGACTACGCGGCGCTGTCGCCGGAACAACTCGGACAGAAGCTGAAGAAGCTGGAAGACCAGATGTTCCAGCACGCGCACAACCTGGAATTCGAGGAAGCCGCGCGCGTGCGCGACGAAATCAAGAAGATCAAGGCGCAGGGGTTGCTGACGTAGTTTGGCAGCTGTGGGACCGGGCTTGCCCCGCGAGTTCTTGTCTGGACGAAGCAAGAAGCTCGCGGGGTGAACCCGCTCCCACAGCCTCGCCGCCAGTCCCGTTGGCGCATCGAACCTGTGGGAGCGGGCTTGTCCCGCGAAAACTCTCGCGGAGTAGTACCGCTTCCACATGAAAATCAAAGCCTTGCGGCATGATCGGTGAGACTCACGGTCGCCCCTGCGCTTATTCTCGCATCAAACTGGCGGCGACCATGCGGACTGCCTTTTTGTCCGCAAAGGACGCAAAGGACGCAAAGAGAGCCAGGAACCAAGGTGTTGATGTTCTGCTGACTTTGCTTTCCTTTGCGTCCTTTGCGGAAAAACTTTTCTTTCAGATACTTGCGTTATGTTTGGTGAGGGCGGGCTAGTTCCGCGAGCTCTTGTTTGGCTCCCCCTGTTACCTCGGCTCGCCCGCCACCATCGCGTCGTTCGCAACCGGTGTGCGCTGGTAAACGATGCGCTCGGTCCCGCCATTGCAGCTGCCGACGACCTTGGCCGTGGACTCGGTATCTGCGGGCACGACTTCCAGCGTGTAGCTGTTGACGCCGTTGGCATCGATCTTCGCCGCGATCTCGTTCTTCAGCTCGGTGCAGTCCTTGCGCGCATGAGCGGGGGTAGCGGCGACGGCGGTGGCGATCAGGGCGGTGATCAGCAGCAGCTTCATGGGGTTCTCTGGTTCCGGTCGAGCCGCCCGATTGGCGGTAGATGCATGTTCCGGTGTGCGCGTGGCGGATTGATGGCGGCATCAGGCTAGGGCAGGGCGCCCGCGGTGAAATTGCGGGCGTTGCCGATCCAGTACGGGCAAGGCTGGTGACGTTGCGTTACCAAGTACGAAGTGCTACGTTGATCCTGAAGTCGTCGAAGTTGAACGGGCTCGGCCCTGGTTTGCTTCGTGGGAATTGATGAGCAAGGAGAGATCGCATGACGCCTGTCAGACTTGGTGCAGCCCTGGTGCTGGGAATGAGCATGTGGCTATTCAGCGCGGCGCAGCCGGCGCAAGCTTGCTCCTGTGCGCCAGCCCAACCGCCTGCAACGGCATTGGCTGAAGCGAGCCAGGTGTTTCGCGGGACGGTAAGAGCAATCGAGCGGCCGTCGTCCCCCAGTTCCTTCGAAAACAGCTACCGGTTTGCGGTCAGTGACGTCTGGAAGGGTGAGGTCAGCCCGGTGATCTCGGTGGCGTCCGCCAACAGCGGTACGTTGTGCGGGTTCAGTTTCGTCGAAGGAGGCGACTATCTGGTCTATGTGGATTCCTCTGGCCGGACATCGAGTTGTGATCGCACGCGGCGCATTGGCGATGCCGCAACTGACCTGGCCACTCTGGGCAGCGGACAAACGCCGGAATCGGCATCGGCGTCCGTGGTGGCGCGCCACTCGTTGTTCTCTGGCGCATGGTACGACCCGGCACGCAATGGCGAAGGGGTAATCGTACAAGTGCTTCCCGATGGCAGCGCCAGCGTGTACTGGTTTGGTTATCGCGGGCTGGAGCCCCGCGAACAAACCTGGCTGGTCGGCGTCGGCGAATTCGACGGCGACGTGCTGCGCATCGTACGGGTCTTCCGGCCGATCGGCGGCGGATTCGGTGCCTTCTATGCGGCGGGGAATGTCGAACTGGTTGAGTGGGGTGAATTGCTGCTCACCTTTCAACCCAACGGCACCTTGAGGTTGCGCTGGAACAGCACGATCCCGGAGTACGGCAGCGGTACCTTGAACTTGCGGCAGCTGACACGGACGCCTGCGATTGGCTTGCCCTGAAACCTTGCCGTTGTGGGTCCAGGCTTGTCCGGACGCTCCTGGCTCCTGGCTTCTGTGGGTCCAGACTTGTCTGGACGCTTTTGGCTCCTGGCTTCGATGGGTCCAGACTTTTCTGGATGCTTTCGCCCGAGCGTTCAGACAGCTCTGGACCCTGCACGAGTCGCTCCTGAACTCTTGAGGAGAAGCGTCCAGACAAGTCTGGACCCACAAGAGCCACTGTGTCGTTGCCTTTACAGGGCGCCACGCCTGCGGCGCCGCTCTGCATCCCCGGCGACGCGATGAGGCACCAACAACCAACTACCGCCACACCTATTGGCGAGCCACCAAAGCGCTGCTATAGTCCGCGGCTCTCTTGGGCGCATAGCTCAGCGGTAGAGCACTACCTTGACATGGTAGGGGTCACAGGTTCGATCCCTGTTGCGCCCACCAAGAGAGTCACCGGATGTCTTCGCGGTCTTCCGCAGGCGTGATCTTCCTCATCGAGGCGAGCTGCACGCCTGATGACCCGGCACATTCCGGCCAAGGTGAATATCGCGCCGCACCTCCCACACGCCATCGGCGCCTTCGACTGGTTGTGTCAGGCCGGGACCACCGCGTGGCGCTGCGGGCTCGACCTTGCCAGCGCGCAAGGCATCGTCGGCAAACTCGACATCGTCGAGGTAATAGGTGCAACGATCGCCTTCAATGACTTGCAGATGGATATGCCGGGGTATTTCACTATCCGGGTAGGCGCCCGGTCGCACGCCGTGGATACGATAAACGCCTTCGCTGTCGCTGATCACCCAGCCGCGCAAGCGACCATGCCGACGTGCCGCAGCGCCGATGCCGTCGATCGCCGGATAGTTGCCGTGATGGTCGGTCTGGTGAGCGTAGATCTGAATGCCGGCTGCCGCTGTGCCATCTGCAGCGAAGATTTTTCCGTGCAATCGCATCGCTTCACCGACTTCGTCGGCAGCGCCCAATCGTGTGTGGGACATAAGATGTTCGGGACGTCCGTCGAATGCGGCCTCGCAACCGTCGCAGCCACCGATGATCGGAGCAGTGCGGGCCGGATCCACGCGGAGCAGTTCGCGCTGTAGCGGCGGCTGCGTCAGGGCTAGGAGCTGAACGCGATAGCGCCCGGCTTTCACCGCGACCTGCAAACAACCCTGCTCATCGCTGCGCGCCCAATGCGGCCTTTGCGAGTTGTCGTCGGCATCGGTGAAAAACACCAGCGCCGTATCCAGCGGGGCGCCGCCATCGTCAAGAAAACATGCCGGTGCGGCTGCAGTGTCTGCGAGTTGCAGGCGCGCATGCAGGCGTGTGGGCGCGAACCAAAGCGCTCCCTGTGGAGCGTCATGGTCCGCGTCGGTCGTGGGCGCTTCCGGGTAAAGCCAGTGCAGCAGGCGCATGGCGTACTCGGCATCAGTGAGCAACTGATCGCTCGCGCCGAGCAGATCGTCCTGCTCATAGTGGCGCAGCAAACGCCTTTGCGCGAACGCGAAAGCACGTGGTGTTGCGCCGAGTGACAGGCCAAAATCGCGCTCTGCATGCTGCAATTCCTGGCCACTGAGGCTCGCCACATACCATTGCGGGTGAGTCGAGCTGAGTGCCTCAACCAAGGCAGGCGAGGGCATGGCGCCGCTGAGTATCACAAAGACTCGGTAACGCCGTGAACTGAGTTGCTCGCGCAGTCTGCGTATCGGTCCGATCAAGCTCGCCGCAGCAGCGAGATCGGTTTTGGCCGGTACAAACAACATCAGGCCGGCGTCGTAGCCATGTGTGCACATCGGACAGACTTGCCTGCCCGCGTACGCGCCACTCAGATGCATCGGGTCAAAAGCGGGTAAGCCGTCCCAGGTATTGAGTGCCTGCCCGCGTGCGGGGGCGTGGGGGTTGAGCGCTGCGATGAGCAGAAGAATGGGTAGCAAGATCCAGGTGCGCATGGTCGATCCGGTCGCTTGGCCTGCAGCAACAGAGTGCGCACGACGGGGAAGTGTTAACCGCGTGGTGCCGCGCGCGATTTGTTGCTTGCGCTGTTAACGTTTTGCGTCGCACGCGTCTCTAATCCCGATCAACAGATGTTTGCTGGACAACGCTCGGTCCGAACCACCTTCTCAACCTGAGTTTCGCTATCGATACGCTCGCCCACTCGGTTGCATTGGCGAAAGCCGGAGATCAGCACGCCTGCGGCGCTTTGTATCGGCGCTACTTGCCGTTGGTGCATGGTCTGTTGCTGGCGCGTTTTCGCCCGGCGATTGCCGACGAGTTGACTCAGGAGTGTTTCGCCGTGGCCTTTCAACGCCTCGGGCAACTGCGCGATGCGACGTGTTTTGGTGCCTGGATAGCCTCCATTGCGCGTCATTTGCGGAGTCCGGATCACGCTCACGAAGTAGCAATGGATGAGCATTTCGATGTCGTCGACCGGACCACCGATCCGCTTCGGCATGCCGAAGCTGCGCACGTGCTGGCGGTCATTCGCAGCTTGCCCGATGCCTACGCCGAAACCCTGGCCCTGCGCCTTATCGAAGGTTTGAGCGGTCCGGAAATTGCGCAGATGACCGGGCTGACGCCGGAGTCGGTGCGGGTCAATCTCCACCGAGGCATGCAGAAGCTGCGCGAGTCGCTCGGCGCAGCTGGAGAGAGCAATGCACCGATCTGACGAGCAGGATCCGTTGTGGGACCCCAAACTGCCGGCCAACGCCGAGTTGCATCGTTTGCAGGTCCTGTTGGCGCCCTATGCGGCGTCGCGTCGGCCTGCTTTGCGGTCCTTGCCGGTGCGTCCCGGTCGCCTGCGCTGGTGGCTGTGGCCGATGCGTGGATTGGCCGTCGCCGCCGCCTTGATGCTGACGCTGTGGTCGCTGCATGCCTATCGTGTGTATTGGCCGGAGGGTGAAGCGTGGCCGCTGCTCAGTGCGCACGCTCAACATAGTCTGGCGCCGGGCGAGCGGCTGCAGACCGGGTCGGGCGAAACTGCACAAGTACAAGTGGCACGAATCGGCCAGATGCACATTGCGGCAAACAGCGTGGTGCGTTTGATCCAGAGCCGGAGCGGACAGCATCGCGTCGAGCTCGAGTCCGGGCGCGTGCACGCGCGCGTGTGGGCGCCGCCCGGTCATTTTGGCATCAGCAGCGGTGCGTTGCGGGTTGTCGATCTCGGCTGCGAATTCACCCTTGAACGGGGCGCCGATGGTAGCGGCAGCCTTGCGGTTCAAAGTGGCTGGGTACAGCAATATCTCGGCGGTCAAAAACAACTGGTGCCGGCAGGTCATGCGTTGAAGTTCACCGCTGACAGCGTCGATGCGCCATTGCGCTTCGACGCAACACCGGCCATGCGCTCGGCGGTGTCGGAACTGAATCAAGCGCTGCGCACCTCCGGTGATGCAGATTTGCATGAACGGCTCGCCAGCGCTGTCGCAGTGGCTGCGCGCGATGAGGATCAATACACCTTGATGAACCTGTTGCTGCGTGCGCCAGCTCTGGCTGGCGGCGCGCTCTATCCGCGCCTGGCGCAAGCCTTGAAAGTGCCGGACGACGACACTGAACATCGCGCCGCATGGCAACGCGCGGACGCCGCCGCGATCGAGATCTGGTGGAAGCGCCTGCCCAGCCAACCCAAACGTTGGTGGACTCACTGGCGCGACGCTTTTTAGGCAGGACCCGTGCAGAATCCGGGCGGCGGCGAGATCGGGTTCAGCAAGTTGCCCTGTGGCTCGACGTCGAGCTCCGTTGCCACACCAGGCAACGGTTGTTGGCCGGCATCGCAACATCGGCGATCAGCCGCATGCCGATCGACGCCGCGAGGGTATCGACGGCGGCCTGATCGCGAATTCCCCGGTGCGGCGCGTCGGCCTTCAAGGCTTGATCGAAGTCGCGGTTGCTGTCGCTGGTGAACGCGCCGTCGTAGTTGAACGGTCCGTAGATGATCAGGACTGCGTCGTCGGTCAGCACTTGACCGAGCCCGCCGAACATCTGTTCGACCTCGGACCAACTCATGATGTGCAGCGTGTTTGCGCTGAAGGCTGCATCGAATTGCGCCTCCGGCCAGATGCCGCCCACGTCCAACGACAGGGCGTCCGGAGTGTTCGGCAGGCCTGCGTCCTGCAGCCATGCGCGGATGCCGGCGAGATTCTCCGCCCGGTCCGAGGTCTGCCAAAGCAGATGCGGGAATACGCTGGCGAAATGCACGGCGTGCTGACCGGTGCCGCTGCCGATCTCGATGACCTTTCGGCGATCAGCCAGATACTGTCGCAGCACTCGTTCGATCGGCTCTCGGTTGCGCTCGGTCGCTGGCGCGCAGGGCTTGAGGTTGGGGCCTGGATTGGTTGGCGACATGTCCGCCTGCGTGATCAGCGCGAATGGGGGCGCCGCCTGCAACGCGGCGCTCGGCCCGTCATTCTCGCCCAATGCGAGGCGTCTCGGGCGACGCCATTACCGTCGCCGCGCAACCGCACCCCGGCGGACCTTCGACAGCCGCTGTGCGCGCCACCGGGTGGCGTTTACACTGGCCACTGATGGAGGGATCCGATGACGATGCGTTTGCTGGCTTGGAAACTCGACGGCTGCCTTCGCGTGGCTGCGGCCTTCACCGCCTTCGCCGTGGGATCGAGCGCTCAGGCCATTGCTGCCGAGCCGATCGGCTGGCGTGCCGACTGCCGGCTCGGTGAGCAGAGTTTTCAGGTGGACTTCGCGTCGGCCAGCGGCGATCCGGAAAGTGACGACATGCGCGTGTCGCTGATGTTGCCGCAACGGTCCGCGCTGCCGCTGCCGCTGCCGCTGACGCCGGGCGTTTTCCGGCCGCGATCGGTGGTCTCCAATCAAGCCTCGGCGTGCACGCAACTCGGGGCCTATCTGATTCGCGATCAGATTCACCTGGCGGTCCCGCCGCGGCTGTTGTTGTGGCTGTCGGTTGCGGATCCTCCAGGCTGGGACCAACTCAGCCTGGTACTGATCGATCTGGGCGCAGGCAAGGTGCTGCACCACATCGAACGGGTGGCTCCGATCAAGGACCCCGACGGTCGCCAGGGCCTGACGCTGCAGGTCCAGCCCGAGCACGTGATGGCCCGCCTGCAGCGACAATGGCTGAACAACACCGGCACCGACGGGCCGGAAAACTCGATCGAGGACTGGTACCGGGTCGAGGTGCGGGCGGCGCGCATTCGCGGCAGTTGGGCGCGCTGAGCGACCCGACGATGCATGCGACCACAGCGCTTCCCGTCGTGCTTCGGTAAACGACAACCGACACCGAGGCCCGGTACCAGCAAGTCCTGGCAAGTGCATCCGCCGCCCTCAGGCCCGTTGGGCGCGTCGCGCCAGCCCGTGCCAGACCGCGCCGGCCGTCAGCATCAGCATTGGAATGAGGCCGGGCTCGCCCTCGGCGACAATCATCAGGGCGAGCAGCAGCGCGCCGAGGACCAGGGTCAGCATCGACAGGATCGCGTGCACCTTGAGCTTCTGGAGGCGCACCGGCAGCGCAACGTCGGCGGCCACATGGAACAGCGCTGCGGACGCAAGCCACAACAGCGCAAAGAATCCGCACAGGATGGCGCCGCGATCGTCCCATCCGGCGATCAGCGCGTACGCCGCAATCGTCGCCTGGGTGGCCGCCATCGCCGCCAACGTGCGAGCCATGCCGGGTGGTTGCATTCGGGCGATCGCCGCGCCGATGAATCCGACCCCGAGCACACCTCCGAAGAGCAGGTTGGCGGGATCGTTCTCGGCGCCGATCATGCCTACGGCGAGATTCACCCAGACCAGCAGGAACGTGGTGACCACGGCCATGCCGAATCCGGCGCGGTACGCCGGACTGTCGCTCAACCACGCCGCCAGTTCCCAGGCGGCGCAGGCTGCGAGCAACATGACGCCGAAGACGAGGAAATCGGTTGCGTCCCAATCCACTTCCGCGGTGAACTGCATCGCCACCAGGGGCAGCAGCAACAGCATGGCGGAGCTGCCCCACACCACTATCCGCATCGGATTGCCGCGTCGTGTGCCACCGATCTGAATGTTCTCTGCCATGACTTGCCTGCGTTCGTTCATGTCGGCAGCGAGTCTGGCTTGGCATTGTGTGCCCAGTATGGGCGAGTGGCTTGCGCTTGCTGCTGGCGACGCAAATTTGCCCGATGATCAGTGGCTGACTTGAGGGCAGTCGTACGGAGACACCATGGCGCGGGTGCTGCTGGTCGAGGACGAAGGTGCGATCGCGCAAACCGTCGAGTTCGCCTTGCGCGCAGACGGGTTTGAAACCGCGCATGCGATGACCGGTCGGGCTGCGCTGGGGCTCGCCGCGAGCGGCGCCTTCGACCTCGCCATCGTCGATGTCGGCCTGCCCGATATCGACGGTTTTGCCGTGTGCCAGGCGCTCCGGCGCGACCGCGACCTGCCGGTGATCTTCCTGACCGCGCGCGCTGCGGAATCCGAACGCGTCCGTGGCCTGGAACTTGGCGCCGACGACTATGTGGCCAAGCCCTTCTCGCCGCGCGAACTGGTGGCGCGGGTGCGCGCGGTGCTGCGGCGCAGCCTGGGCACGCCGACACCCACCGGCTTCGAACACGATGCGAATGGCCAACGCGTGCGCTTTCGCGGCCGCCTGCTCGACCTCACCCGCTACGAATACCGCCTGCTGGCGGCGCTGCTGCAACGCCCCGGTGCGATCCTGACGCGCGCCCAGTTGCTCGACCGTGTTTGCGGACACGACAGTGAATCGTCGGATCGCGCCGTCGACACCCACGTCAAGACGCTGCGAGCGAAACTGCGCGAAGTCGATGCCGACGCCGACCCGATCCGCACCCAGCGCGGCCTCGGTTACTCGCTGCAGGTGGATTAGCCGATGCGCATCGGGCTGCGCATCCTGATCGGCACCTTTGTCATCGTCGCGCTGGCGGCGCTACTGCTGGCCCAGGTGTTCGTTGCGCAGGTGAAGCCGGGCGTGCGCCAGGCGCAGGAGGACTCGCTGGTCGACATGGCAAACGCGCTGGCCGAACTGGCCAGCGACGACATGCTGGCGGGCCGGATCGGCGACGGGCGCTTCGCCGAACGCCTGCGCGCAATTCGCGAACGCGATCCCGGTGCGCAGATCTGGGGCTTCGCCAAACGCGCGAGCAACTACCGGGTCTACGTGACCGACATCCGCGGCACGGTCGTTTTCGACAGTAGCGGTCGCGACCTGGGCCGCGATTATTCGCGCTGGAACGACGTCCACCTGACGCTGCAGGGCCGCTATGGCGCGCGCTCGACCGCGGAGGATCCGCACGACCCGGACGCCACCGTGATGCACGTCGCCGCGCCGATTCGCGATGACGCCGGTCGCATCGTCGGCTCACTCACCGTGGCCAAGCCGAATCGAGCGATTGCCCCGTTCATCGAGCGCAGTCAGAACATCGTGCTCGCGTGGGGTGCGCTGCTGCTGGGCGTCGCCTTGTTGGTCGGTGTCGCAGCGGCGAGCTGGCTGTCGCGCCAGTTGGACGCGCTGCGCCGCTACGCGCAGGCGGTCGCCGCCGGCGAGCGCGCAACGCTGCCGCGCGCGGCCGGCGAGTTCGCCGAACTCGGGCAGGCGCTGGGTTCCATGCGTGCGCAGCTCGAAGGCAAACAATACGTCGAGCGCTATGTGCAGGAACTGACGCACGAGATGAAAAGCCCGCTGGCGGCAATCCGCGCCAGCGCTGAGCTGCTCGAACAACCCCTGGCGGCGGAAGATCGGGCGCGTTTTGCCGGCGCCATCGGCGCCCAGAGCGAGCGCCTGGCGCAGATGGTGGAACGTTTGCTGGCGCTGGCGGCGGTCGAGCATCGGCAACAGCTCGAATCGCCGCAGATCGTCGATATTGCCGACCTGCTCGACAGCGTCGCGAGCGACAGTCGTTCGCTGCTCGCGACCCGCGGGTTACAACTTGCGCTTCGCGTGGACGGCACGCCACGCGTGCGCGGCGATCCCTTCTTGCTGCGCCAGGCGCTGGAAAACCTGGTCGACAACGCGTCGAGTTTTGCGCCGTCAGGCACGCTCATCGAAGTGGAAACGGACGCTCAGGATGGATTTGTCCAGATCCGCGTCAGTGATCGTGGGCCGGGAATCCCGGATTACGCCCTGCCGCGGGTGTTCGAACGCTTCTATTCGCTGCCGCGCCCGCAGGGCGGTCACCGAGGCAGCGGACTCGGCCTGTGTTTCGTCGCCCAGGTCGCAGATCTGCATGGCGGCAGTGCGACGCTCGACAACCGAGCGGGGGGCGGCGCCCGTGCGACGCTGCGCTTGCCGCTCACCGAGCATTCCGTAACGCATCGAGTTCAATGACGTTTGCAGTCCGTCTCCCGGCGCGCGCTGGAAGAAGGGAGCTGCAACGGCGCGCCCAGGTTTTGCGCGGCCTGCAGGGAATCGATGCGAAAACGCCGGTGGTCATCAGTGCAGCCGCGACAGACCGTCAGGCAGGGCTGACCTGCGCGCATCGAAGCGCGTAGTTCGGATAGCAGCGCGGCGTTATAGGCGCCTGCCATGACCGACTCGACCGGCCCGAGGCCGACGTCGGCATAGGGACACAGGCGCGCGTCACCACGACTGCGCGCAAATCCGTACTTCCAGGCTGCGGCGCAGTAGGGCAGTTCGAGTTGCAGGTTTTCGGCGCGCACGCGTTGCCTGAGCGCTCGCAGAGACTGCAGATGGCGCTCGAGCCTGCGTTCGAGTTCCGCCCGCTGCTGCTCGGGCTCAAGACCGTGGATGAACGCTACCGATGCCGCACCGCCCTGCTCGGGCCAGGATTCCAGCGGCTCCGGCTGCGCCTCGGGTGTGCTGCGCGCGGCGGAGGCCTTCGACAGGTCGGACGGGTCGACAACGGTGTTGCGCCCGGGCAGGAAATGCAGGGCTGCGAGGTTGTTGAAGATGCGAACCTGCGGGTAGCGAAGCCGTGCGAGATCGAGCTGCTCGCGGAACACCGGCGCGTCGTCCTCGCACAGTTCCAGCGTCGGCGTGTGATCGACCGGACTCAGATGCACCTCCTGCATGCCCAGGGCTGCGGCCAGCGCGACGATATCGGCTACCTCGCGAAGGTTGAGCCGCGACACCACCGTACTGGTCACCAGTTGGGTGTGCGGCGCAGCCGCCCGCAGCGCGCGGATGTTGTCGACCACGCGTGCGAAGTGGCCGCCGCTGCGCAGCGTTTCGAACGTCGTCGCAGTCGCGCCATCGAGGCTCACGCTGATTCGGTCGAGATCGCGCAGCCAGTTCAGGCGTCGATCGATCAGTTCGCCGTTGGTGAACAGATGGGCGTGGCAGCCGTAACGACGCAGCCAGGGCAGGAAGCGGCCCAGACCCGGGTACAACAGGGGCTCGCCGAGGCCGGCGATCATCACTGTATCGATGTACGGCAGACTGTTGATCAGAGTGTCGATCTGATCGCGGTTCAGCGAGTAGCGACCCATGTCCAGCTTGGACTGGTGACACATCGGACAACGGTAGTTGCAGCGACTGCTGAAGTCGACTTCGAGGTGGCACGGCCGCGCCTGAGCTTCGGCCACGCCCGCCAAGGCTTCCAGATCATTCAGTTCGCCATTGACGCGTTTCAGCGCGGTCAGCAGGGCAGGGAACTCAGACGCACGCATGAAGAGGGTCCATCAAGCCACAGCACTGCAAATGCGGCATCGCAGGATAGTGAAGCCTGGGGGAATTGTGGCTGCTCGGATCGCTGCTGGGCGCCATCCCGCGGCC
This sequence comes from uncultured Rhodanobacteraceae bacterium, assembly GCA_937928755.1. Taxonomy (GTDB): domain Bacteria; phylum Pseudomonadota; class Gammaproteobacteria; order Xanthomonadales; family SZUA-5; genus JADKFD01. The sequence goes on from CALEZI010000101.1 coordinate 44,519, forward strand.
GATCGCCGATGGCGGCTACGATCTGATCGGCCGCATTCGCTACCGACTCGCCGGAAGATTGGCCGAGGACTCCTGCCCATGGGTGCCGGCGCAGATCGCGTCGCGAATGCTGAGATAAGTGCCGGGCGCGGACAGTTGCTGTCGCCCAGGGCGTTTGTCCGTCGTGGACCCTTTGTCAATCGTCAGTTCTGGCATGGCTCACCCAACCCAACGCCGCAGCGGCGTGCGCCGTACCAGTATTTCGTAGCTGACGACGCACAAAACCAGCGTTGCAGACACCGCGAAGGCGAACTTTGCGGGCCACGGCCAGTTCAAGTCCATCAGCAGGTACTGGATGGCGAACAACAGCGGCAGGTGCATCAGGTAGGTCCAATAGGCGCTTGCGGCAAGGTAGCGCAGCCAGGCGCGCGGCTGCGCCAGCGCGCGCAGGCCGAAGACCAGGCAGGCCAGTGTCGCCCAGCCGGCGATCAGCGCCTGGAGCGCGGCGACGTCCCATGAAGCATTGCCGGGCACCAGTACCACACCCAGCGCGCGCAGAAAAAGTGCGTATGCGAGCAGGCACGCGAAGGTCGCCGGCAACAGCCAGCGGCGCAGCGAATCCAGGGATTCGAGGCGGCCGAACAGCGCCACACCCAGCGCGTAGAACGGGCCGTAGACGCCGATCGCCCAGAACTGCGGCAGCAGTCCCTCGGGCGCCGGGTGCGGCGCCGAGGTCAGGGCGAAGCCGGGCCACAGCAACAGCGGCAGGCTGAGCGCCACCCAGGGCATGCCGAGCGCCAGCCAGCGCTGCAGCAGACCGCCGAGTTCGAGTACACGCCCCACCCAATGCAGCACGCCAAACAGCAGCAGGTAATGCAGGAACCACAGATGACCCGTGCCGGGCGGTGGCGCTTGCGCATCGGGCATGGCCATCCACTCGCGCACCATCTGCAGCAGCGGTGATGGATATAGTGTGGCTTCGGCGGCCCAGCCGGTCGCCATGGCCACGCTCAGGTGCACCAGCGGCCAGGCGACCAGAAACGGCAGCAGTATGCGCCGCACGCGCTGCCGCGCCAGGCCGCTCATGCCGCGCCGTTGCAACAGCGAGGCGCTGAAATAGCCGGCGACCAAAAAGAACAGCGGCATGCGAACCAGATGCGGCAGCCATACCAGCGCGTCGATCAGCGGTGCATGCTGGCGATCCGCAGCCGGCCACCACGGATGCAGCAACGGGCTGTACGCCAGCGCAGCGTGGAACAGTACGCCGGCCAGCATCGCCAGCGCGCGCAGATGGTCCAGCGCGTGCACGCGCGTACCATTCGGCTCGTCCGCGGACGCGTCGGTCAGAGACGGGTTCATCGGCGTTGCTCAGTAGAATGCGGGCTTGCGACCGTGCCACCAGGCGGTGAAACCGAGGGCTGCCAGGCTGAGCAGGACCTGCGCCGACAGAATCAGCACCGCAGGCAGGCTCCAGACGATGGCATCCGCACGCGCTGGGATGGAAATGGCGTCGATCTGCCCCAGCAGCATGATCAGCGGATTGACCAGCAGGTTGCTGGCAATCATCGCGAAGGTGTTCCAGCCTTCGCTCTCCACTTGCATTGCCACCATCAGCGAAACGCTGTAGGCGAGCAGGATGTGGCCGTAGATCAACAACGAGTACACCACCAGGCCGTCCGGCAGCGGCGTCGTCAGGACCACCACCAGGGTTCCCAGCAGCAGCAGGCCAAAGGGCACACCGAAGGTCAACAGGTTGCCGGCCAGCTTGGCCAACGTGAAGTCCAGCGGCGACAGCGGCAAGCTCATGACGAAAGCCAGCGTCTGCTCCTTGCGCTCCACCAGCAGCGAGTTCGAGATCGAAAAGCACGACCCGGCGACCAGCACAATGATCAGCAGCAACGATCCAAGGTAAAAGGCCCACGGCCGTGCCAGGCCGAGCAGCGCCAGCGCGACGATGCCGGCCAGCACATAGGCGGCGAGCTGCTTCTGGAACAACTGCCAGTCCTTGATCACCAGCAGGCGGATCAGTGGCAGGTTGAGGACCTGGTTCATGCGGCACCTCCGGCGCGTACGGCAGTCACGAAAATGTCCTCCAGCGCCATCGGATCGACGCGCTGCACGGTCAACCCTTGCGCAGCCAGGCGCTCGGGCAGGTCATCGCGCCAGGCGCGCAGCTTGACCTCGATCTGGCTGCCGGCGCTGCGCACCTGGGCCACTTCCGGCCAGTTCGCCAATGTCGGCGGCAAGCTCCCGAGGCACAACACACGGCGCCAGTCGTCGAGGAAGCTTTCTTTGTCGCGGTGCGCCAACAGGCGACCGCCGTGCAGGAAAGCGATGTGGTCGGCCAGTTGCTCGACGTCGTGCGTGTTGTGCGAGGAGAACAGCACGCTGCGGCGCTCGTCGCGCAGCACGTCGGCGAGCGCTTCCAGCACCTCCGCGCGCGCCACCGGATCCAGACCGGTGGTCGGTTCGTCGAGCAGCAGCAGGCGCGGCCGTCGTGCGAGGCACAGCAACAGCAGTGCCTTGACGCGCTGGCCATGCGAATAGCCGCCGATCGGCTGCTGCGCGCGCAAGTCGAAGCGACGCATCAGGCTGGCGGCGTAGTTGTCGTCCCATTCGGGGTAGATCTGGCGCACCAGCGCGATATGCCAATCCAGGCTCTGGCTGCGATACAGGCGCATGTCCTCGGACGCGAAACCGATGCCACGCTTGGCCGCGACCTGCGCCTGCGGCAGGCGATGCCCGAGCACGTCAATGCTGCCCGCATCGGGCGCCGCCAGGCCGGTGAGCAGGCGCAACAAGGTGGTCTTGCCGGCGCCGTTGACACCGACCAGGCCCATGACCTCGCCTTCGGCCAGGGTCAGCGAAACATCCTGCAGCGCAAAGTGGGGATAGCGCTTGCACAGGCCGGACACGGCAAAAGCGGCCGTCATGGGAGGTTTCCTTGCGTTGGGGTGGGGGTGGATTCCGCGGCATCGAGTTCGACGTCGAGTCGCTGGTGCAGTTGCCCGCGGTCGAGGCCAAGGCGTGTGGCGTGCGCGATCGCGTCCACCAGGCTCCGCGTCAATGCGTCCTCGAACAGGCCGCGCGCCTGGTCCAGGCGTTCGGCGACCACCGAGCCTTTGCCGTGGCGGGTTGCGATCAGGCCGGCACGCTCCAGATCCTCGTAGGCGCGCTTGACCGTGATGACGCTGACGCCGCTGGATGCGGCCAGTTCACGGATCGACGGCAGCGCCTGTCCAGGCAGCCAGTCGCCCGCCATCACCCGCGTGGTGATCTGGTCGATGATCTGCTGGTACATCGGCCGCGCATCGCTGGCCGACAGGAGGAGGACGTTCACGTGCGATCGGGCAACTGTGCATGTGTGATGTGCACAGTATGCACAGTGAAAAGTCTCGACGCAATACGCGTCGGCGCGGTGACCGCGCCCGCGTCATCGTCCGCAGCGAACTTGCGTGCACGGTCAGGGTTGCTTTATCGTTCGGCATCTACACCAGATGTCGGCGAGTCGCAGCCTGGATCTCTGCGCTGACCGGCAGCAATGGCAAAATGCAGCGAGGTGGCACATGAGCACTACATCGGTGATCAAGTACTGACAGCCAGAGCGTCCTCGTTTGCGGCAAGCAAAGGCGCTCGGCGCCTTTTTTTGTGTCTGGATCGCGAATGACGCGGGTTTTTGGCCAGGCCACCAAGCCGTCATTGCGAGCGTAGCGAAGCAATCCAGTGCCTCTGCTTGGTTGTTTCTGGAACCGGCAGAGCAGCGAAAGGTCACTGGATTGCCACGTCGCTTCGCTCCTCGCAATGACGAAGTTCCACGGCCTCATCGCGAGTTCCACCCGATTGCCGCACCACGTTTGGCACACCGCCATGGCGCATCCAGCGCTGGCGTTGCGCAAGGAGATCACCATGGTCAACGTACAACTCCCCGACGGTTCCGTTCGTTCCTTTGAGCAATCGGTGACGATCGCCGAGGTCGCCGCCAACATCGGCCCGGGCCTGGCCAAGGCGACGCTCGCCGGAAAGGTCGATGGCAAGCTCGTCGATGCCAGCTTCCGCATCGAGCGCGACAGCAAGCTAGAAATCGTCACCGAGAAGCACGCCGACGCGCTCGACATCGTGCGCCATTCGACGGCGCATCTGATGGCGCAGGCGACGCAGCGGCTGTTTCCGAAGGCGCAGGTCACCATCGGCCCGGTGGTCGACAACGGCTTCTATTACGACTTCGCTTTCGAGCGCGCGTTCACGCCGGAGGATCTCGCCGCCATTGAGGCGGAAATGGCGAAGATCGTCGCCGAGGCCCTGCCGGTGCAGCGCAGCCTGATGGCCAAGGACGACGCCATCGCCTTCTTCAAGGCCAAGGGCGAGGCGTTCAAGGCCGAAATCATCGACGACATCATTCCGCCGGGCGAGGACATCTCGCTGTACGGGCAGGGCGAGTGGGTCGATCTATGCCGCGGTCCGCACGTGCCGAACACGGCCAGGCTCGGCAGCTTCAAGCTGATGAAGGTGGCCGGCGCCTACTGGCGCGGCGACTCCAAGAACCAGCAGTTGCAGCGCGTCTACGGTACGGCCTGGTTGAACAAGAAAGATCTCGCCGCCTACCTGATGCAACTGGAGGAGGCGGAGAAGCGCGACCATCGCAAGCTCGCCAGGCAGCTCGATCTGTTCCACATGCAGGATGAGGCGCCGGGCCTGGTGTTCTGGCACCCGAAAGGCTGGGCGCTGTGGCAGGTGGTCGAGCAGTACATGCGCCGCGTCTATCGCGACAACGGCTACCAGGAAGTCCGCGGGCCGCAGATCCTCGACCGCACGCTGTGGGAGAAGTCCGGCCACTGGGAGAACTTCAAGGACAACATGTTCACGACGCACTCGGAGAACCGCGACTACGCGGTCAAGCCGATGAACTGCCCGGGACATATCCAGATCTACAACCACGGCCTGCACAGCTACCGCGAACTGCCGATCCGCTTCGGCGAGTTCGGCGCCTGCCATCGCAACGAACCGTCCGGCGCGCTGCACGGCATCATGCGCGTGCGCGGCTTCACCCAGGACGACGGCCACATCTTCTGCACCGAAGACCAGATCCAGTCCGAGGTGTCGGCCTTCATCGCGCTGCTGCGCAAGGTCTACCGCGACTTCGGCTTCGACGAGATCCTCTACAAGCTGTCGACGCGGCCGGAAAAGCGTGTCGGCTCCGACGAGATCTGGGACAAGGCCGAGTCCGCGCTGCAGACGGCGCTGGAGTCCGAAGGCATCGAGTATCAGTTGCAGCCGGGCGAGGGTGCGTTCTATGGCCCGAAGATCGAGTTCACGCTGAAGGACGCGATCGGCCGCCTGTGGCAATGCGGCACCATCCAGGTCGATTTTTCGATGACGGCGCGCCTCGGCGCCGAATACGTGGCCGAGGATTCCAGCCGCAAGACGCCGGTCATGCTGCACCGTGCGATCCTGGGTTCGCTGGAGCGTTTCATCGGCATCCTGATCGAAAATCACGCCGGCGCTTTGCCGCTGTGGCTGGCGCCGGTGCAGGCTGTGGTGATGGGAATTACCGACGCGCAGGCGAAATATGTCGAAGAAGTGGCCAAAACCCTTGCCAATCAAGACTTCCGGGTCGTTTCGGACTTGAGGAACGAGAAGGTCGGCTATAAAATCCGCGAGCACACGCTGCAGAAGATTCCCTACCTGCTGGTCGCGGGAGAGCGCGAGAAGGAGTTGGGGAGCATCTCGGTCCGCCGTCGTACGGGCGAGGACCTCGGCGTGATGACGGTCGCGGAGTTTGCCGACCGCCTGCGGGCGGAAGCGTTGTCCCACGGTCGTTGACGGTGCCGATGCCGTTTTCATCGGTCTGATCATCAAGGAGTCGCAGCCATAGCTGTCCTGGAACGTCCCACCCGGAAGAACGAAGATATCCGTGTCCCGCAGATTCGCGTGATCGGCCCTGATGGCGAACAGGTTGGAATCCTGGCTCGACTCGATGCCTTGCGCATGGCGCAGGACGCCGGGCTCGATCTGGTCGAGATCCAGCCGAATGCCGAGCCGCCGGTCTGCCGGATCATGGATTTCGGCAAGTTCAAGTTCGAACTGCAGAAGAAGGCCAATCTGGCCAAGAAGAAGCAGAAGCAGGTCGAAATCAAGGAGATGAAGTTCCGTCCGGGCACCGACGATGGCGATTTCAACGTCAAGATGAAGGCGATCCGGCGTTTCCTGGAAGAGGGCGACAAGGTCAAGATCAACTTGCGATTCCGCGGTCGCGAACTGGCGCACATCGATATCGGCGACGCGATGTTGACGCGCATCGCCAAGGAAGTGGGCGAGGACGCGGTGGTCGAACAGCGGTCACGGGTCGAGGGTCGTGTGATGAGCATGATGATCTCGCCCAAGAAGAAGGTAGTGCAGGCCTGATCGTCTGCTCTATGGGCGCAAGCTAGTCTTGCGTCCGCTTTACCCCCGCCAGGGATCTGGTGGGTTACTCCTCCGGGCAACCGGATCTTCGCAGTCAATCGGGTACGGATCAGGAAAGTACCGGGCGTCGCTCGGTCACCCGCTGACTCAATCAAGTGAGTGAAGGAAAGACAATGCCAAAGATGAAAACCAACCGAGCGGCGGCCAAGCGCTTCCGCAAGATCGGCTCGGGCAAGTTCAAGTGTGGCCATGCGTTCAAGAGCCACATCCTGACCAAGAAGTCCACCAAGCAGAAGCGCGGTCTGCGCGCTCCGAATCTCGTTCGGGCGGAAGACGCAGGTCGCGTCGCACGCATGCTGCCTTACGCATAAGGGGAGGACTTTCCAATGGCACGAGTCAAACGTGGTGTAACGGCGCGTCGGCGCCACAAGAAGCTGCTGTCGCGCGCGAAGGGTTATTACAACGCCCGCCGCAAGGTTTATCGCGTCGCCAAGCAGGCGGTCACCAAGGCACTGCAGTACGCCTATATCGGCCGCAAGCTGAAGAAGCGCGAGTACCGTTCGCTGTGGATCGTCCGCATCAACGCCGCCGCGCGTATGTGCGGCATGAGCTACAGCCGCTTGATCAATGGCCTGACCAAGGCTGGCATCAAGATCGACCGCAAGGTCCTGGCCGATCTGGCGGTGCACGACATGGTGGCGTTCAAGGCGATCGCCGATCAGGCCAAGGCCAAGTTGGCGGCTTGAGACATTGGACGTAGGTCACGTTGCCCGCAGGGCTACGTGACACGCAGCCGGATGTCACGTAGCCCTGCTGGCAACGTGACCTGCGAATGTGCGGTAAATGCGCGACCAACGTCATCGCTGGTACCGAACGGGGAGAAGCTTGCTTTTCCCCGTTCTTGTTTCTGGGGCTTCGATTTCCGGGCAAGACATGAACCTCGAGCAAGTTCTCAGCGATGCGCTGCCGCGCATCGACTCCGCATCCGATCCGGCCGCGCTCGATGCCTTGCGCGTCGAGTTCCTCGGCAAGTCCGGCAGCGTCACCGCGCTGCTGAAGTCGCTCGGCAGCCTGTCTCCGGACGAGCGCAAACAACGCGGCGCCGAAGTCAATCGCCTGCGCGATGCGCTGAGCGAAGCGCTGAACTCGCGCAAGTCGGCGCTCGATGCGGTCGCGCTGGCCGCCAAGCTCGAACGTGAGCGCATCGACATCAGCCTTCCGGGTCGCCAGGTCGGCGTGGGTGGCCTGCATCCGATCACCCGGGCGCTGGATCGAATCGTCGGCATCTTCGAGCACCTCGGCTACACGGTGGCCGATGGCCCGGAGATCGAAGATGACTGGCACAACTTCGAAGCGTTGAACTTCCCGCCCGATCATCCGGCGCGGACCATGCACGACACGTTCTATTTCCCCGATGGCCGCTTGCTGCGCACGCACACCTCGCCGGTGCAGATCCGCGTGATGCTGGAAAAGCAACCGCCGGTACGCGTGATCATCCCCGGCAAGGTCTATCGCAGCGATTCCGACCAGACGCATTCGCCGATGTTCCATCAGGTCGAAGGCCTGGTGGTCGGCGAGGACATCAATTTCGCCGATCTCAAGGGCACGCTGCTGAACTTCGTGCGGGCCTTCTTCGAGCGCGAACCGAAGCTGTTGTTCCGGCCGTCGTACTTCCCTTTCACCGAGCCGTCGGCCGACGTCTTGATGAACTGGGAACTGCCGGACGGCAGCGAGCGCTGGCTGGAAGTGCTCGGCTGCGGCATGGTGCACCCGAACGTGCTGCGCAACTGCGGCGTCGACCCCGAGCGCTATACCGGTTTCGCCTTCGGTCTCGGCGTCGAACGTTTCGCGATGCTGCGCTACGGCGTCACCGACCTGCGCGCGTTCTTCGAGAACGACTTGCGCTTCCTCGGGCAGTTCGCCTGACGCGAGTTGATTGCTCGTCCATGGAACTGCATGGAAATCCGATAACTGCATTTGGCCCGCAAAGGACGCAAAGTACGCAAAGAGAAGCGAAAGGCCTCCTTTGCACTCAGCTCTACTTTGCGTTCTTTGCGTCCTTTGCGGACGGCTCTTGGGCCGTTATGTAACGTCATCACTGTCGAGAGCCACAATGAAGTTCTCCGAGAATTGGTTGCGCGAACTGGTTGATATTCCTGCCGATCGCGCTGCGCTTGCGCATCGATTGACGATGTGTGGTCTTGAGGTCGAATCGACCGAAGTGCTGGGTGCGGGTCTGGATGGCGTGCTGATCGGCGAGATCGTCGACGCCGTGCAGCACCCCAACGCTGATCGCCTGCGCGTGTGCACGGTGAACGCCGGCCTGGAGTCGCCGCTGCAGATCGTGTGTGGCGCGCCGAATGCGCGCGTGGGCTTGAAGGCGCCGCTGGCCATCGTTGGTGCGGTGCTGCCGGGCGGACTCGAGATCAAGGCGGCCAAACTGCGCGGTGTCGACTCCTTCGGCATGTTGTGCTCGGCCAGAGAGCTCGGCACCGATGCCGATGCCTCCGGTCTGCTCGAATTGCCCGCCGATGCCCCGGTCGGCGTCTCGTTTGCGGCCTGGCTGGGACTTCCGGACGCGATCATCGAGCTCGGACTTACCCCGAATCGCAGCGATTGCCTCGGCATGCGCGGACTGGCGCTGGAAGTGGCGGCGGAGTTCGGTACCACCGCAAGCTTGTCGGCGATCACGCCGGTGGCCGCCGGCCATGCCGAACAACTGGCGATCGAGCTGGTCCCCGATGCAGGCTGCCCACGCTACTGCGGGCGCATCATCAGCGGTCTCGACGGCACAGCGCGGACGCCGGGCTGGATGATCGAACGCCTGCGGCGTGCCGGTCTGCGCCCGATCAGCGCGCTGGTGGACGTCACCAATTACGTGATGCTGGAACTCGGCCAACCGTTGCATGCCTTCGACGCGGACTGCATTCGCGGCAGCATCGAGGTGCGCCGCGCCCACCCCGGCGAAACCTGTACTTTGTTGGACGGTCGCGAGGTGGCGCTCGATTCCGAGTTTCTGGTGATCGCCGATGATGTCGGTGCTGTCGCGCTGGCGGGCGTGATGGGCGGCTTCGGTTCGCGCATCACTGAAACCACGCGGCGCGTCTTTCTGGAGAGCGCGCACTTTGCGCCCGCCGCGATCAGCGGACGCGCGCGCCGATTGGGTCTGCATACCGACGCCTCGCACCGCTTCGAGCGTGGGGTCGATCCGGAGCTTCCGCGCCTCGCGCTGGAACGTGCGACGGCATTGCTTCTGGAAATTGCCGGCGGCAGCGCCGGACCGGTCAGCGAAGCCCTGATCGCCGACGAATTGCCGGTTCGCGCTGCGGTGCGACTGCGGCACGCGCGATTGGCACGAGTGCTGGGCATCGAGATCCCGGCAGCGACGGTCGAGTTCATACTGTTCACGCTGGGCATGCAGGTGACGCCGGCTGTCGACCATTGGATTGTCGTGCCCCCCAGCTGGCGCTTCGACATAAGCATCGAGGAAGACCTGATCGAGGAGGTTGCACGCATCCACGGCTACGATCAGATCCCGACGGTCGCGCCGCGCGGCGAACTCAATGTCGAGCCGGTCAGCGAATTGCGATTGCCGTTGATCCGCATGCGCGAGCGCCTGGTGGCCCGGGGTTATTCCGAGGCGATCACCTTTGCTTTTCTCGGCGAAGACGAACTGCAGCGCTGGGGTCTCGATCGGGATGTACTGGCGCTGGCCAATCCGCTCTCCAATGACCTGGCGATCATGCGCACCTCCTTGTTGCCCGGTCTGACTGCGGCGCTGCTGCGCAACCAGAATCGACAGCAGGCGCGGATTCGCCTGTTCGAACTCGGGCGCAGTTATCGCGCGAGCGTCAACGGACCGATCGAGACCGAACTGCTGTCGCTGATCGTCAGCGGCGACGCGCGCCCTGAGCAGTGGGGCGAAAAGGCACGTCCGGTGGACTTTCACGACCTCAAGGGCGATGTCGAGGCATGCACCGAAGGACGCGGACGCTGGGTCGCCGGTGGTCCGGATTGCCTGCATCCCGGGCGCCGGGCGCAGTTGCTCATCGGTGAACAGGTCGCCGGGTTCATCGGTGCGCTGCATCCGGAACTGGTGCGCCGGTTGGACCTGACCGGTGAAGTGCAGGTGGCTGAGCTGAACCTCGACGTGATCCGCGCGCGACAGATGCCAAAGCCCGCGGAATTGTCCCGCTTTCCTTCGGTTCGCCGCGACCTGGCATTGGTGTTGCCCGAGCACATCGATTACGCCAGCCTCGATCGCTGCGTGACGACCGCCGCCGGCAGCCTGCTGCGCGAACTTCGACTGTTCGACGTCTATCGCGGCCCGGGTATCGAAACCGGCTGCAAAAGCTTCGCTATCGGCTTGATTTTGCAAGACGATTCGCGCACTCTTAGCGATGCGGATGTGGACCGGTTGGTGGCCGCTGTGGTTGAGCGTGCAGCCGCGGAACTTGGGGCTCTGGTGCGGAGTTAAGGGATGGCGCTGACCAAGGCCGAGATGGCCCAACGCTTGTTCGAGGACGTTGGACTCAACAAGCGTGAGGCCAAGGAGTTCGTCGATATCTTCTTCGACGTCATCCGCGAGGCGCTCGAGAAGGGGGAGAACGTCAAGCTTTCGGGCTTTGGCAATTTCGATCTGCGCGAGAAGAACCAACGCCCAGGCCGCAATCCGAAGACCGGCGAGGAGATTCCGATCTCTGCGCGCCGTGTGGTGACGTTCAGGGCAGGGCAGAAGCTCAAGGCGCGAGTAGAGGCTTATGCTGGATCCGGGCAGTAACAGCGAGCTTCCGCCAATCCCGGCCAAGCGCTACTTCACCATCGGTGAGGTCAGCGAATTGTGTGGTGTCAAGCCGCACGTGCTGCGCTATTGGGAGCAGGAGTTCCCCAGCCTGAAGCCGGTCAAGCGCCGTGGCAATCGTCGCTATTACCAGCGCCACGATGTGCTGATGATCCGCCAGATCCGCAGTCTGCTTTACGAACAGGGCTTTACCATCGGCGGCGCGCGGCAGCGGCTGGATGGCGAAGCCAACGGCAAGGCCGACAAGCTGGACAAGTCGGACCGGCCTGAAGGCAAGATTCCGGCTGAACTCGTGCGCCAGATGCGCCTCGACCTCGAGGCGGTGCTGGAAATCCTGCGCGTCTGAAGCTGCGAGTGACGTGTGGGAGCGACCTTGTGTCGCGAACTTTGCTTTGCCGTGTCCCGGCACAAGAGCTCGCGACACAAGGTCGCTCCCACAGGTCTGTCGGTCCTACCCAGCAAGCTTGTAATCCTGTAGCCTCCGCCTCCTTCGGTCGGGGCGTAGCGCAGCCTGGTAGCGCACTACAATGGGGTTGTAGGGGTCGAGAGTTCGAATCTCTCCGCCCCGACCAATTTGAGGATTTACGCGAACGGCGACCGGTAACCCCGTGTCGCCGTTTGTGTTTCTGGATCAGGAAGGGAGCGCCATCATGGAACGTCGCCAGCTTTATCCCGAAATCGAACCCTACGAAACCGGCCGCCTGCCGGTCGGCGACGGCCACGAGTTGTACTTCGAACAATGCGGAAACCCGGACGGCAAGCCGGTCGTGTTCCTGCACGGTGGGCCAGGCGCAGGCTGCAACGCCAAGGCGCGCCGCTTTTTCAATCCGGAAAAATACCGGATCGTGTTGTTCGACCAGCGCGGCTGCGGGCGATCGACGCCACACGCAAGCCTGGTGGCCAACACGACCTGGCATCTGGTGGCTGACATCGAGCGTCTGCGCAAACACCTCTCGATCGATCGCTGGCAGGTATTCGGCGGTTCCTGGGGATCGACGCTGGCGCTGGCCTATGCGCAGACCCATCCGCAGCAAGTCACGCAACTGGTTTTGCGCGGCATCTTCATGTTGCGACGCTGGGAACTCGAGTGGTTCTATCAGTCCGGTGCCGACGCCATCTTCCCGGACGCCTGGGACGACTATCTTGCGGCCATTCCGGAGGTCGAGCGCGGCGACCTCATCAGCGCCTACCACCGTCGGCTGACCTCGCCCGACCCGAACGTGCAATTGGAGGCAGCAAAGGCCTGGTCGATCTGGGAGGCGCGCACCAGTTTTCTGTATCAGGATCCGGCGCACGTCGACGCCTCGGCCGCAGACCTGTTCGCGTTGGCGTTCGCGCGAATCGAGTGTCATTACTTCGTCAATGGCGGCTTTTTCGATCGCGACGACCAGTTGCTGGCCAACGCCTACCGCCTGAAGGGGATCCCCGCGGTCATCGTGCAGGGACGCTATGACGTCGTTTGCCCGATGCGCTCGGCCTGGGATCTGCACCAGGCCTGGCCGGAGGCCGATCTGCGCATCGTTGCCGACGCCGGGCATTCGGCGCTGGAAGCTGGCAACACACATGAACTGATCATGGCGACCGATCGATTCGCCGGTTGAGGTCACGCCTCGGCCGGACGCGCACGGCGTTGCGTTGAACCTGGGTTGAAATGCGACACTCCCGGACGCAAGTCCTGATCAAGCCGGCAGATTTGCGTGCTCGTTCGGCTTGCTTGTGCCGCAAGTGGGTCACCCAGACTGGAGCTGTCGATGGTCGATTCGCCACCCGCCACGCCGTTGTCGCAGTTCCGCAAGCTGTTCGACCGCATGCCGGATATTGCCGTTCGTGGCTGTCGCGTGGATGGCACGCTGACGTACTGGAACGGCGCGGCGGAGCGGCTCTATGGCTACCGCTCCGACGAGGCTCTGGGGCAATCCCAGTTTGTACTGTTGCTCGGTCCCGAAGCGACTGACGAGGCTGCGGGCGAACTGCGTCGAGCCTGCGCACAGCGAATGCCGTTGCCGCTGACCGAGCAAACATGGCGCGCCAAGGATGGTCGAATGGTGGTCGTGCTCACGACGCAGATGGTGTTCGATGAGCCCGAGCATGCGCTCGAGATGTACTCGATGGATGTCGATATCAGCTCGCGCGCTCGCGACGAAGCGCAATTGAGCCTTGCGGAAATGGTCTTCGAGCAGAGTCGCGAGGGCATCCTCATTGCCGATCGCGATCGCAATATCGTCAAGGTCAATCCGGCATTCACGACGATTACCGGGTACACCGAAGCCGAGGTGATTGGCCGCAATCCCCGTTTGCTGTCGTCCGGACAACACGATGCCGATTTCTATCGCGACATGTGGTCGGAAATCGAAACCAGGGGTTCGTGGTTTGGTGAGGTCTGGAACCGGCGCAAGGATGGCACGGTGTATGCCGAGGCGCTGTCGATTGCGCGGGTCAATGCGGCCGACGGTCGGGTACAGCATTACATCAGCATCATCCGCGACATCACCGAGCGCAAGCGCGTCGAAGAGCAGATTCAGCGATTGGCGCATCATGACTCGCTGACCGGCCTGCCCAATCGCGCGTTGCTTGCCGATCGGGCCAGACAGGCCCTGAGCCTCGCGCGTCGCGGCGCGAGTCCCTTGACGCTGATGTTTCTGGATCTCGACCGCTTCAAGGAGATCAACGACTCGCTGGGACATCGCGTTGGCGACTTGTTGCTGATCGAGGTGGCGCGGCGTCTGCTGTCGGCGGTACGCGAACAGGACACGGTTTCGCGCCAGGGCGGCGATGAGTTCGTGCTGGCTTTGCCGGGTACCGATGCCGATGGCGCTGCGCATGTGGCGGAAAAGGCGCGCGATCTGATCGCCGAGCCGATGACCATCGAGGGTCATGTGATCAGGGTCACCACGTCGATCGGAATTGCCGTGTTCCCGAACGATGCGGACGAGTTCGAGACTTTATCTCGTGCCGCCGACGTTGCCATGTATCGCGCCAAGCGCGAGGGCCGCAATACCTGGCGTTTTCACGTGTCGATGCTGGACGACGCGCCACCTGTAGCGACAGAAGTCGGCGACCGGCAGGCCGGGCCGGCGACCGACATCGGCTCGCCGTTGTGCAACAGAGGGTGATTCCTGCACGTTTGCAAGCTCTCAGTCATACAAGTTTCGCGAATCTTTCCCGACTTCGTGGCATCCTAGGAAGTGCGCTGGCCACCGGATGATGGCCGCGGCTGGCGCCTCCGCTTCAAGTGCACTCCCCAGCGGATGACCTTCGCAACCGCGACGGTGGCGACGCCGTCGCGGTTTTTTGTGTCGTTTTTTCCCTTGCGTTAGTCGAATAACCCTCCCTGCGGATCGGCGAGATCTGCCGCGCCGGTCAGGACGCGGTGGTCTCGCTGCGCTTCGGACTGACCCACATGGTGATCTCGGCGCTGAAAACCGCTTCGCCGTTACGGTCCTTGACCACCACACGAGCCACGCGCTCGGCGCCACTGTCGATGGCGCCGATCGGATCGAGGATCGCTTCGCCGCGCATCGGCCCGACTGCCTTCTTCAGGTATTTCACCGTCATTCCCTTCGGAATCCAGCGCAACGAGCGCGTCATGGCGGCGTCGGTTGCGAGGCCGCCGATGAACTCGGCGAGATTGCACAGCGCAATCGCGTGTACCGTGCCGATGTGGTTCTGGATGCGCCGACGGTGCTGAATGCTGGCGACGCAGCGACCCGGCTCCAGCGTCTCCAGCAGCGGCGAAATGCTGCTGAAATAGGGCGCCTGGTGGCAGATCAGGCGCGAACACAACCAGCGGCCGAAGCCGCCGTTGCCGAGCTTGCGGAACGCCTTCAGTGCCTGACTGCCGGCACCGGGTTGCTCGCTGGAGATGGGCGTCGAATCACTCATGGGCGTGTTCAGGCTGCGCTGCGCAGGGCCGGGCGGCCGCCATCGGCGCGGCGTCCGGCAACCAGATCGGCGGTGTCGAAGTCGTCCACGGCGATGATCTCGGCGATCGCCGCCCGCGTTCGCAGCAACAGAGTGCGCTCGTCCTCGGTGATCACGCCGTACTGCACGGCCTCGACCAATTGCGCGTTCGCCTCTGGCGCGGTCAGCGTGCCGGCCTTGGCCGCCTTGGCGACTTTGCGTTCGACCGGTTCGGCCTCGATGATCGATGCCAGCGCGGCGTTCATCTGGCCAACGCTGTTGTTGGCGCTCGGAGTCAGGTAACAGAACTCGCCGAGACGGTCGCGGGCCTCGTTCGGGTACATCAGCAGGGTGGCGACGCGCCGGCCGAGACGATCGCCGGGAGCGGCCTCCAGTCGACCGATCGGGAATACCAAAGCGCGCAACACCCAGGCGACGGGTCGGATCGGGAAGTTGCGCAGCACGCCGTCGAGGGCGCCCTGGATGCGATAGGCGCATTCATGGAAGGCCCACGCCAGCAGCGGTCGATCGAGCTCCGGCCGGCCCTGATCTTCGAAGCGCTTGAGCATCGCCGAGGCGATGTAGAGATAACTCAGCACGTCGCCAAGGCGCGCCGACAGACGTTCCTTCTGCTTCAGCTTGCCGCCAAGCATCAGCATCGAGGTGTCGGCGACCAGCGCCAGCGCCGCGCTGTAGCGCGACAGCTTGCGATAGTAGCGCTGCAGATAACGATCGCCCGGGGCGCTGCCGATGCGGCTGTGGGTCAACCCATGGATGAAGGCGCGGCAGGCGTTGGAGACGGCAAATCCGACATGCTGGAACAGCGTGCGGTCGAACTCGCCGATGCGGCGCTCCGGGTCGGCAATGGCGGCGGCCTGCATCAACTTGAGCACGTAGGGGTGGCAGCGCACGGCGCCCTGGCCGAAGATGATCATGTTGCGCGTCAGGATGTTGGCGCCTTCCACGGTGATGCTGATCGGCGCGCCCTGCCACTGCCGGCCAAGATAGTTTTTCGGCCCGAGGATGATGGTCTTGCCGCCATGGATGTCCATCGCGTCCTGGATGATCGCGCGGCCCAGTTCGGTCGCATGGTACTTGGCGATGGCGGAGGTGACCGCCGGCTTTTCGCCCTGGTCGACCGCGGCGGCGGTCATGCGCGACACCGCGCTGACCGCGTAGGTCAGGCCACCGATGCGCGCCAGCGCTTCTTCGATGCCCTCGAAGCGTCCGATCGACATGCCAAACTGCTTGCGGATACGCGCATAGGCGCCGGTCGCCAACGCGGCCATGCGCACGCTGCCGGTGGAGCCGGACGGCAGCGAGATCGCACGACCCACCGACAGGCATTCGACCAGCATGCGCCAGCCCTGGCCGGCGTAAGTCGGCCCGCCGATCAGGCAATCCAGCGGCACGAACATGTCCTTGCCGCTCACCGGGCCGTTCTGGAACGGGATGTTCAGCGGCAGGTGACGGCGGCCGATCTCCAGGCCGGGCGTCGAGCGCGGGACCAGCGCCAGGCTGATGCCGATGTCTTCCTTGTCGCCGAGCAGGCGCTCCGGATCGAGCAGGCGGAAGGCCAGGCCGATGACCGTGGCTACTGGCGCCAGGGTGATGTAGCGCTTCTCGAAGGTCAGGCGCAGGCCGAGCACTTCCTTGCCGTCGACGATCTGCTTGCAGACCACGCCGAAGTCCGGGATCGAGGTGGCGTCGGAGCCGGCCCACGGATTGGTCAGGCCGAAGCAGGGGATCTCGCGACCGTCCGCCAGGCGCGGCAGATAGTGGTTCTTCTGCTCGTCGGTGCCGTAATGCAGCAACAGTTCGGCCGGGCCGAGCGAATTGGGTACCGCTACCGTGGAGCTGACGGTCGGGCTGATGCTGGAGAGCTTCTGCAGCACGACCGAGTGCGCGTGGGCGGAAAAACCGAGGCCACCGTACTGCTTCGGAATGATCATGCCGAAGAAGCGGTTGCGCTTGAGAAAATCCCACACCTGCGGAGACAGATCATTGCGCTCGTGGGTGATCTCCCAATCGTTGATCAGTCCACAGACTTCTTCGACCGGGCCATCGAGGAAGGCTTTTTCCTCCCCGCTCAGTTGCGGGGCCGGCTGTGCCAGCAACTGATTCCAGCGTGGACGCCCGGAGAACAGCTCGCCCTCCCAACCGACGGTGCCGGCTTCCAGCGCGACGCGCTCGGTTTCCGACAACTGCGGCGCAATGCGCTGGTAGATGTCGAGCATCGGCCGACTCAGCAGTTGCACCCGCAACGGCCGGTGATTGAACACCACAGCCACGCCGCCGAACAGCGCCCAGGTCAGGCTCAGCGTGACCCACGAGGCGCCGCTGTAGAGCGAGGCCAGCAGCAACACGGCGGCGCTGGCCACGGTCCAGGTCTTGAGGCCGGCGCGGATGAAACCACAGGTCAACCCGACGGCAATCAGTGCCAACAGGGGAATGAAACCGGACATAAGAGTACTCCTTGAAGAATTCTCGACTCGGCCCGAAGGCGTACGTAAATGCAGAACCTGCCGCAGATCAAGTGGTCATTGCGAGGAGCGTAGCGACGCGGCAATCCAGACAGGCTTGTGAAGCTGGGCACTGGATTGCTTCGCTGCGCTCGCAATGGCGGGTCGACGGACTTGATCACGGGCCCCTTGATTGCAAACTGGATTCAAAGCGCTGCAGAAATCGGGAGATTTCGCGGGTGAAAACGTCATTGCGGTCGCCGACCACCATGTGCGTCGCGTCCTCGATGCGGATGTGTTCGGCGTGGGGTACCAGTTGCATGAACTCGGCGATGGTGTGTTCGGACACCACGTCGCTGCGGCCGCCGCTGAGCAGCAACACCGGAATCTGCACGCGGGCGGCGGCGGCTTGCAGGCGCGGGATGTAGCTCTCGGCCTCCGCGGCCACGCGCTGCAACAGGCGTGGATCCCAGTGCCAGCGCCAGCGTCCGTCGCTGCTCTGGCGCAATTGGCTGCGCAAGCGCGCCGGATCCTTGCGTTCCCGATGCGGCAGATAGCGTGCAACCTCATCGGCCGCATGTTCGAGGTTGTCGAAGCCCTCGGGGTGCTGCGCCATGAAGCTCAGAATTCGCCCCACGCCCTCGGTCTCCCAACGCGGAGTCACGTCGACCAGAACCATCGCGCGAAACACGCTGGTCGCCTGTTCGCCTTCAATCAGCAAGCCGAGCAATCCGCCCATCGAGGCGCCGACCAGGATGGGCGTTTGTGGCAGGGAGCGGGCAATTGCGGCGAGGTCCTCCGCGAAATGTTCGAGGTGGTAATCGCCGTCCGCTGCCCATTGTGAATCGCCATGGCCTCGGCCATCGATCGCCATGGCATGGCAGCCTTCGTGGGCCAGCTGAGTCGCAGTGCCACGCCAAGCGTGGCGGTTTTGCCCGAATCCGTGCGCAAACAGCACTGGCGGCGCGCTATTGCGACCATAATGTTCGATCGCCAGCGACAGATCGCCTCGACCGGGATGCATGCGCACCTGCGCGGTGGGAGCGGTATTCGACAACGACATGGCAAGGCACTCCATACGCTTGAGTATGTTGACGCAGGCCTGAGCTGTCAATACGCTTGCGTATGGATAACTTTCACATTTCTTCGACTTTCTCATGACCAACGTAATGACCAGTGTCCCGCCGGTGCCGGAACGCACCGAAAAGCAACGCCTGTCGGCTCAGGACTGGGAACTTGCCGCGCTCGAACTGATGGCCGAGGAGGGCGTCGCCGCGGTTGCGGTGGAGTCGCTGGCGCGACGTCTCGGCGTTACCAAAGGCAGCTTCTACTGGCACTTCAGCCATCGCGACGCGTTGATCGAAGCGGCGCTCAGGCGCTGGGAAGACACCGACACGCACAATCTGCTGGCTCGGGTCGAATCGATCGAGAACCCTGGCAAGCGCCTGCGCGAGCTGTTCCGGCTCACCAGTCGCGAAATGCGTTCGCACAAGATTTACGCGGCGCTGTTGAAGGCCGCGGATCATCCGGTGGTGGCGCCGGTGATGGATCGGGTGTCGCACGAACGCATGGCCTACCTCGCGCGCGTGTTCCAGCAGGCAGGCATGGATCATGAGTCGGCAGAGCATCGGGCGCGGCTGGCTTACTCGGCCTATGTCGGGCTGCTGCAGTTGACGCTGCAACTGCGCTCATCGCGCCTGAGTTCGGAAGTTTTCGACGCTTATGTCGGACACATGATCGATACGCTGATCCCGGCAGAGTAATGCGATTGGAGCAGCGGTCGCGCCCGGCGAGCGCAGTGACGCCTGCATCCCGCAATCCGTTTGCAGCACGCGCCTGAGACGCTGCGGGTCGACGGCAACGGCAAGTTCTGGCCTCGTCCGGAGTTTCCCCGCTGACAGCGCCGGTGCGACCGTTGTCGTCGCCTCAGGGTTTGCGCTGGAGCAATGCCGTCCGTCTGCAATATGCAATCGTATGCAGCGTAGACGGCCTTGTTCATTGAATTTCAACCCGCGGCCCGCTATGTTCGCCGCCTCAGGGTCGAGTGTTTGACCATAAGTTATTGAAATAAAAGGATTTGCCATGGGGTCCCGCCTGGATATATTGAACCTTTGGGTTCAGGAAGTTGCGCTGCTGACCAAAGCGGACGCGATCCACTGGTGCGACGGCAGCGAAACCGAGCGCCGCGCACTGGAGTCGCTGATGGTCGATCGCGGCGATCTGCTGCCGCTCAATCAGGAAACCCACCCGGACTGCTTCCTGCATCGCTCGGATCCGAGCGACGTCGCTCGCGTCGAGCACCTGACCTTTGTCTGCACCCGTCACCAGGATGACGCCGGCCCGAACAACAACTGGATGGCGCCGGCGGCGGCACATCAGAAGATGGATGCGCTGTTCGATGGCTGCATGCGTGGGCGCACGATGTACGTCGTGCCTTATTGCATGGGCCCGATCGATTCACCGTATTCGCGCTGCGGCGTGGAGATCACCGACAGCCCTTACGTGGTCGCCAACATGCGCATCATGACGCGCATGGGCGCGCCAGCGCTGGCGCGGATCGAACGTGAGGGACGCTTCGTGCGCGGCCTGCATTCGATCGGGGAACTGGATCCCGAACGCCGCTTCATCATGCACTTCCCGGAAGAGTTCCTGATCAAGAGTTACGGTTCCGGGTATGGCGGCAATGCGCTGCTCGGCAAGAAATGCCACGCGTTGCGCATCGCCAGTTGGCAGGCTCGCGAAGAGGGATGGTTGGCTGAGCACATGCTGATCGTCGGCATCCAGAATCCGGCGGGCGAGACGCACTATGTCGCCGCGGCATTTCCTTCGGCCTGCGGCAAGACCAACCTCGCCATGCTGATTCCGCCGGAAACGCATTCAGGTTGGAAAGTCTGGACGATCGGTGACGATATCTGCTGGTTGCATCCGGGCCCGGACGGCCGCCTGTATGCGATCAATCCGGAATCCGGATTCTTTGGCGTCGCGCCCGGAACCAGTCGCAAGACCAACCGCAATGCGGTGGAGACACTCGGTCATGATGCGATCTTCACCAATGTCGCCGTGACGCATGACAACCAGCCCTGGTGGGAAGGCCTGTCCGACGAGCGCCCGGCCAAGGACTGGCAGGGTCGCGATTACGATCCGGCCAACGGGCCCGCGGCGCATCCGAATTCGCGTTTCACCGTGTCCATGCGGCAGTGTCCGAGCTTCACCGAACAAGCCGACAATCCGGCCGGTGTGCCGATCTCGGCGATCATCTTCGGCGGCCGTCGCGAATCACTGGTGCCGTTGGTGTTCGAGGCGCGGGACTGGAATCACGGCGTGCTGGTGGGCGCCTCGATGGCATCGGAAACCACGGCGGCAGCAACTGGCGCGGTAGGCGTCGTGCGCCGCGACTCGATGGCGATGAAGCCGTTCTGCGGCTACAACTTTGCCGACTACTTCGGACATTGGTTGTCGTTCAACCAGCGCCTCGACCACCTGCCACGCATCTTTCATGTCAATTGGTTCCGCAAAGGCAGCGACGGCAAGTTCCTGTGGCCAGGGTTCGGCGACAACCTGCGCGTACTGCAGTGGATCATCGATCGCTGCGCGGGCCGCGCCGGTGCGGAAGACACGCCGATCGGTTTCCTGCCGCGCCGCGAAGACCTGGACCTGCGCGGTCTCGAACAGCTGAACGGTGCGCTGGACACGTTGTTGGCGGTCGATGCCGAAGGCTGGCGCAACGAGGTCGCCGAGATCGGAAGTTACCTCGACAGCTTCGGCGAACGCGTCCCGGAGACGCTGCGCGCCGAACACGCCAAGGTCCGCGCGCGGTTGGCTTGATGCGGATGCAGGAGCGGCGTGTACCCCGCGACTGGCGACGCGTGGAGCTTCGCTGTCGCGGCGTACACGCCGCTCCTACAGCGGAGCGATCAGAAACGCCGCGAGCACCGAGCGGTTCTCGCCGAGCAGCACATTGTAGGTGCGCGCGGCGGCGGCGTTGGTCATGCATTCGATGCCGCAGCCGCGTCGCAGTACCAGCGCCTGCAACTGCGGCGGGAGCAGCGCCGTCTGCGAACCGGTGCCGAGCAGGATGATCTCGCGGTCGGCGGCGAGCAGGGTTTCCAGCGCCGCGGCGTCGATTTCGGCGAGCGTTCGTGGGGCCCACGCCGCAACACGCCGGGCATCCACCCAGAAACTCGATTCGCGCCATTCCTCGCCGACGCGAACGCGCACTCCGTCGATGCCGGTCACCGCGCGCGGATTCTCGTCGGGTTGCCAGGTCAACTGCATCGGATGCTGTCTCCGCTGGGGCTCAGGGCAATTCGATGCGCGGCTGTTCCGGATTGCGGCGGTAGATGCTCACCACATGCCCGATCTTGTGGATCAGTTCGGCGCCGGTGCGGACCAGCAACTCGGCAATCAGCGCATCCCGCGCCGCGCGGTCGCCGACGCTGACGCGCACCTTGATCAGCTCATGGTGGGCGAGGGCGATTTCGACCTCCTGCAGTACCGTCGGCGCCAATCCGCGTTCGGCCACCATGACGACCGGATTGAGCCCGTGGGTCAGTCCGCGCAGATAGCGGCGCTGCGCATTGTTGAGAGCCATGACTTGTGCTCCGGGGATATTTGGGGCGCGAAGGCTATCATGGCGGAGATTCCGTACCGGACCAACACGCCTGATGGGGCGCAGCAAGAGCAGCGGTCGTTGGCTCAACGAGCACTTTTCCGATCCGTTCGTGCGCAAGGCGCACGCGGAGGGCATGCGCTCGCGCGCCGCGTACAAGCTCGAAGAGTTGCTGGAACGCGATCTGGTACTGCGGCCGGGCATGGTGGTGGTCGATCTTGGCGCCGCGCCGGGTGGCTGGTGCCAGGTGGCGCAGGAATGGCTCAAGGGTCGCGGTCGCGTGATCGCGCTCGACATCCTGCCGATGGACGAGTTGCCGGGCGTCGAGTTCATCGAGGGCGACTTCACCAGCGACGAGGTGTTGGCGCAACTTGAGCAGGTCCTGGGCGATACCAAAGTCGATCTTGTGTTGTCCGACATGGCCCCAAACATCAGCGGTGTGGCGTCGGTCGACCAGGCGCGATCCATGCTGTTGGCTGAACTGGCGCTCGAATTCGCCCGGGCGCACCTCAAACGCGGCGGTGCATATCTGGTCAAATTGTTTCAGGGCGAAGGATTCGATGCTTACATCAAGCTGCTGCGTGCGAGTTTCGACAAGGTGAACCTGCGCAAACCCAAGGCTTCACGCGGACGCAGCCGCGAAATCTACGCGCTGGCGACAGGCTTTAAGGTCTAGTACATTCGACCATGGTTAACTGCAGGCGCGATCGGTCGCGCCGCAGGCTAAAGGAGTGTGTTTTGAACGACTTGATGAAGAACCTGCTGCTGTGGACGGTGATCGCGCTGGTTCTGCTGGGCGTGTTCCGCAGCTTCGGACCCACCGCCGGCGTGAGCGCCGGGCTGTCCTATTCGGAGTTCCTGCAGAGAGTCGAACGCGAGCAGGTGGTGGAGGTCAAGATTTCTGCCGACCGCAAGGTCAGCGGCAAGCTGCAGGACGGCAAGACCTTCGAGCTGTACGTGCCCGAAGATCCGCGCCTTGTGGAAACCCTGATCGCCAACAACGTCAAGGTCGTGCAGTCGGCGCCAGACACCGGGTTCTCCTTGTTCGGTCTGATTCTCAACCTCCTGCCGGTGCTGCTGCTGATCGGTTTCTGGGTGTTCGTGATGCGCCAGATGCAGGGCGGCGGCGGCGGTCGCGGCGCGATGAGCTTCGGCAAGAGTCGGGCGCGCCTGCAGGGCGAAGATCAGGTCAAGGTGACTTTTGCCGACGTCGCGGGCGTGGACGAGGCCAAGGAAGAGGTGCATGAGCTGGTCGAGTTCCTGCGCGATCCGGGCAAGTTCCAGAAGCTCGGCGGCAAGATTCCGCGCGGCGTGCTGATGGTCGGGCCGCCGGGTACCGGCAAGACCCTGCTGGCCAAGGCCATCGCCGGCGAAGCCAAGGTGCCGTTTTTCATCATTTCCGGATCCGATTTCGTCGAGATGTTCGTCGGTGTCGGCGCCAGCCGCGTGCGCGACATGTTCGAGCAGGCCAAGAAACATGCGCCGTGCATCATCTTCATCGACGAAATCGATGCTGTCGGACGTCATCGCGGCGCCGGCCTTGGCGGCGGTCACGACGAGCGCGAGCAGACGCTGAACCAGTTGCTGGTCGAGATGGACGGTTTCGAAGGCACCGAGGGCACCATCGTCATCGCGGCGACCAATCGCCCGGACGTGCTCGATCCGGCGCTGTTGCGGCCGGGTCGATTCGATCGGCAGGTCGTGGTTGGCCTGCCGGACGTGCGCGGTCGCGAGCAGATCCTCAAGGTGCACATGCGCAAGGTGCCGCTCGGCGACGATGTGCGCCCGGCAGTCATCGCGCGCGGCACGCCAGGATTCTCCGGCGCCGATCTGGCCAACCTGGTGAACGAGGCGGCGCTGTTCGCCGCGCGCGACAACTCGCGCGATGTCACGATGACCCACTTCGAGCGCGCCAAGGACAAGATCATGATGGGCGCCGAGCGGCGCTCGATGGTGATGAGCGAGGACGAAAAGCGCCTGACCGCGTATCACGAAGCGGGTCACGCCATCATCGGCCGCGTCGTTCCCGAACACGACCCGGTGTACAAGGTGTCGATCATTCCGCGTGGCCGCGCGCTTGGCGTGACCATGTTCCTGCCGGAGGGCGATCGCTACAGCCACAGCCGAACCTGGCTGGAGAGCCAGATCTGCTCGCTGTACGGCGGGCGCCTCGCCGAGGAATTGATCTTCGGCCACAGCAAGGTCACCACCGGTGCCTCCAACGACATCATGCGCGCCACGCAACTGGCGCGGAACATGGTCACCAAGTGGGGCATGTCGGACCAGCTCGGGCCGCTGATGTACGGCGACGAGGAAGAAGAACTGTTCCTCGGTCGTTCGATCACGCAGACCAAGACGGTGTCGCCGGAAACGGCGGAACTGATCGACGCCGAAGTCCGCGCATTGATCGACCGCTGTTACAACACGTCGAAGGGAATCCTCGTCGAAAACACGGACAAACTGCACAAGATGGCCGATGCGTTGATGAAGTACGAGACCATCGACGCCACGCAGATCGACGCGATCATGGCGGGTCGCGATGTGCCGCCTCCGTCCGACTGGCACGAGGGCGACGGCGGCGCGCCGAGCAATCCGGGCAAGCCGACGGCGCCGGTGACGCCGACGGCGACGCCCGCTGCCCAGACCTGACGGGACAGGGCGCGTGTTCGACGCCCCAAAACCGACGCTGGATTGCCGTGGCCGACTCCTGATCCTGGATCGGCCGCGGATCATGGGGGTGGTCAATGTCACCCCCGATTCGTTTTCCGATGGCGGCGAACACGCCGACACTGCGGCGGCGGTCGCCCATGCGCTGGCGCTGATCGCCGACGGCGCCGATGTGATCGACATCGGCGGCGAGTCGACGCGTCCGGGCGCTGTCCCGGTCTCGATCGACGAAGAATTGCGCCGCGTGATTCCGGTGGTCGAGGCACTCGCCGCCGCGACCACGCTGCCGATCTCGATCGACACCAGCAAACCCGAGGTCATGCGCGCTGCGGTGCAGGCCGGCGCCGGCCTGATCAACGATGTGCACGCGTTGCGCCAGCCAGGCGCACTCGACGCGGCCGCAGAGTGCGGCGCAGCGATCTGCCTGATGCACATGCTCGGCGAGCCCGGCAGCATGCAGCAAGCGCCCGCGTACGACGATGTCTGTGGCGAAATCCAGCGCTTCCTGACCGATCGCATCCTCGCTTGCCAGTTCGCCGGCATCGACAAGAAGCGCATCGTCATCGATCCCGGGTTCGGCTTCGGCAAGACGCTGGAGCACAATGTCGAACTGCTCGCGCGCCTGGATTCGTTCAAGGTGCTCGGTTGCCCGATCCTCGCCGGCTTGTCGCGCAAGCGCATGATCGGCGCGCTGACCGGACGCGAGCACGTGGGTGAACGCATCCACGGCTCGGTCGCCGCCGCCTTGCTCGCAGTGCAACGCGGCGCGGCCATCGTGCGCGTACACGATGTCGCCGCTACGCGCGACGCGCTGGCGGTATGGCAGGCGGTGGTGGCGCATACGCCAACTCGCGTGGCGCCGGATTCGCGATCGGTATCGGCAAGTCTGTTCGACGACGACTAGCACTGGCTCTGGGTGGGAGTCCACTGCTTCGGTGCGCACCTTCGCGCATCAAACAGTCAGTGACCGTGGTTATTTGTCCGCAAAGGACGCAAAGGACGCAAAGAACGCAAAGGGAGCACGACGCGGTGATAGTGCCGAAGTCAGATTTCCCCCTGCTGAATCACAAGCAGGCTTTGCTCTTCTTTGCGTCCTTTGCGGACAAATGATTTCTTTCAGTCACTTACGGTTTGTCTGGAGAGAGTACTGGTCGCTCCTGACGCCGCGCCTGTTCGCGCATCGAGGCTGTGGGAGCGGGTTCATCCCGCGAAAGCTCTCGCGGACTGAATCAGATGCCACATGAAAATCAATGACTTGCGACATGCCTGGTGAGTGCGGGCTTTTCCGCAATCAATGGCAATTCGGGCTCGCGATTCGGGGGCGCTCCCGCTCGCGCGGTTCGCCCGCT
The DNA here is from genome assembly GCA_937928755.1 of uncultured Rhodanobacteraceae bacterium. GTDB lineage: Bacteria > Pseudomonadota > Gammaproteobacteria > Xanthomonadales > SZUA-5 > JADKFD01. The sequence continues at coordinate 70,688 of CALEZI010000101.1, forward strand.
TGCATCCCCTTGCTAGCGGCTTCCAAGTGACCGAGCATGCACGGATGAATGAACGCAAGTATTTCGGAACGGACGGCATTCGGGGTCGGGTCGGCGAAGAGCCGATCACGGCTGAATTTGCGCTGCGCCTGGGGCGCGCGCTGGGCGCGGTACTGGGTCGCGAGGGCGTGCGGCCGCAGGTGTTGATCGGCAAGGACACACGCTTGTCGGGCTACATGCTGGAGTCGGCATTGGAGGCCGGGCTCGCCGCTTCGGGGGCTGACGCGGTGTTGCTGGGGCCGTTGCCGACACCCGCTGTGGCCTTCCTGACGCGCAGCCAGCGAGCGACAGCCGGTATCGTGATCAGCGCCTCGCACAATCCCTACGAGGACAATGGCATCAAGCTGTTCTCGGCGTCGGGCGAAAAGCTCGACGATGCCGTGGAAATGGCGATCGAGGCCGAGTTGGAGACTCCCGGTCCATCGGCCTCCCCACGCGACCTCGGCAAGGCAACACGCCTGCCCGACGCGCCAGGACGCTACATCGAATTCCTGAAATCGCGCCTGGACGGCGACCTGTCGGCGCTTGCCGGATTGCACGTCATCATCGATGCGGCACATGGCGCGGCTTATCAGGTTGCGCCGCGCCTGCTCGACGAGTTGGGCATGCGCGTGGGATCGATAGGCATAAGCCCGAATGGCTTCAACATCAATGACGGCCATGGCGCCACCGACGTCACGGCATTGCGCGCCGAAGTGGCGCGTACCGGAGCCGCCATCGGGCTGGCGCTGGACGGCGATGCCGACCGGCTGATGGCAATGACCGCCGACGGTCGTCTGGTCGACGGCGACGATCTCGTTTACGTGCTGGCCAGGCATTGGCACGCGCGCGGTGTGCTGCGTGGTCCGGTGGTCGGCACGGTGATGACCAATCTCGGCATTGAACAGGCGTTGCGCGATCTCGGCATCGGATTCGAGCGCGCGGCGGTCGGCGACCGGTACGTGCACCAACGCCTGTGCGAGGTCAACGGTATTCTCGGCGGCGAAGCTTCGGGGCATGTGATCTGCCGCCACAAGGCGAGCACCGGCGACGGTTTGATGACCGCGTTGCTGTTGCTCGAAGTGATGGCCGAGAGCGGTCGCCCGCTGTCTGAACTGGTCACCGACCTGCACCGATTCCCGCAGAAGACCATCAACGTGCGAGTGACCCGCAACGCAAAGGCGCTGCTGCAGGATCGCAGCATCCAGGCGACGCGCGCATCGGTCGAGCGTACGCTGGGCGAGAACGGCCGGCTGGTGCTGCGCGCGTCCGGCACCGAACCGCTGGTCCGTGTCACGGTCGAGGCGCGGGATGCGGCGATGGTGGAAGCGCAGGCGGGTTTGCTCGCCGATGTCGTGCGACGGGTCGCCACCGCGGTGGCGGATGCCGAAGCGGCTTGAGACAGTAGCCTGGGAGCAAGTTCATCCCGCGAAATGTGGGAGCGGGTTCATCCCGCGAAAGCTCTCGCGGAGTAAATCCGCTCCCACAGCAAAAGCGAAACCTGCGGCCTGTTCGGCTCCCACAAGAATCGGCCTCAATGCGCCGGCGCCGAATCGTAGCTCAGGCCCTTCTTGGCCGCCTGTTCCTTGACCGCGCCGAAGATCTGATAGTCCAGCGATTGTCCGACCTTGGCGTCTTTGCTGAGCTCGCTTTCGATGTACTGCTGGCGCTGTTCGGCGAGCGCCGCGATGTCCTTGCTCAGTGCATCGCGCTTGCCCTTGGTGTCCATCACCCGCTTGCGCTGTTCCTCGGTAGAGAGTTCGCGCAACGGTTCCGGCAGTTCGGACTTGTCGATGGCGGCGAGATCGACGCGGCCACTGGCGACGTCCTCCACCAGTTCGCTGTCGCCGAGGAAATTCCTGGCGCCCGATCGCGAGGTATTGAACGCAGCGCGTTGCGCCAGCGATCCGACCGAACCGCCTTCATTGAGCTTTGCCGTCGCGGCAGCCTTGCTGCGTCCACGCTCGCGGGCCTTTTCGTCGCCGTAGAACAAGCGCGTGTCGTCGAGTTCCCGCGACAGTCGTGCCATGTCGGCGTCGTACGGTGTCGCTACGGCGACTGCATCGCCTTGTTGCCCGACCTTGAAATACGCGCCCTGGCTGAGCTGCGCGATCTGCACCCATTCGGTTTGGGTAGCCGGATCGTCGCCAGCCTGGATGGTGTTGACGATGATGCCGCGGGCCGCAGCGGCCTGCACCGTGTCCGGATACTTGACGTCGTCCGGGTAGTCCATGTGCGCCTGCGCGTCGCCGACCAGGAAGATCACCTGATACGCGGCCGGATTCTGACTCCAGCCGATCTTGTGCACGGCATCGAACAGCGCTTCGTTGACCGCCTCGGGGCCGTCGCCGCCGCCGCCGGCATTGAAGTCCATGAGTGTCGCGTACATCGAGTCCAGATCATCGCTGAGATCGACGACTCGGGTGACGTAGTGATCGCCGCGATCGCGGTAGGCGACCAGACCGACGCGGATGTCCGGCTGCGGATGTGCCGATGCCATGGTCCGGGCGATCGACCAGATGTTGTTCTTGGCGGCGTCGATCAGGCCACTCATGCTGCCCGTGGTATCCAGCACGAACACCACCTCGACGACCGGGCGCTGCATTTGCGCAGCGGCGATCGCAGGGGTCTTGACGGGCATCGGCTCGGTGTCCTGGCCTCCCCGCAACGGGTAGGCGTAGACGACCACGGCAGTCGCGAGCAGCAGTGCGGAAACAAGCAGCTTGGTTTTCATGGGGTATCTCCGGATCAGGAACGCAGGGACAGACGCCGCAATGCGGTTTCGGCATTGCGGTAGGAGGATTCGAAATCGGATTCGCGGGCGATGGCAGGTGCGCGCACCGCCCGGACTGGAACAAACGCGACCAGCGCCTGCACCAGGAAGAAGCTCCAGAGCGTGAGGAACAGGCTGTGCGTGTGTTGCGCGGTGGCGATGGCGGCGGCCAGCGCGAAGCCGCTGATCAAGGCATCGGCGCCGGCCGGAATCAGACTGTCGTAGCGTTGCAGCGAGCGCAGCAGCCAGATGAACCCGGTTTGCAGCAGCATCCAGAGGCTCAGCGGTGGATTGAACACCAGCAGCAGTCCGGCAAGCCCGAGCCACGCCAGCGCGGCGACCACGCGACCGCTGTGCCGCGGATCGTAAGCGAGCATGGCCAACACATAGCTCATTGCCGACACCAGGACGATGAGGCGCAGCGAATGGCCGCTTCCCAGCACCTTGGTGAGTAGCGCGTGCAACACTGCACCGACCACGCTGATGACCACTGCCAGCAAGGCGCCGCGCCAGAAGGTGAGTGCTTTCATGAGGCCCTCCGTTGCCGTTCGCGCAGCAGTGCGAGGTCGATGTCGGCTTCGCTGATGCTGCAATCGCCGCCGCTCCAGCGCGTGCCGTAGACGTCCGCGCCGGAGGCGATCTCGACATCGAACAGCGCCGCCTTCTGGCGCATCGATTCGAGCCGAGCGGATTGCTGTTCGAGCAACGGCGTGGCCTGCTCGATCTGCTGCGTCAGCAGTGCGCCGCGCTGTTCGAGCAGACGTTGCAGGCGCTCAGCCTCCAGCCGGCGCCGCAGGCAGGTGCGCAGCAGCGCCTGGTTGTCGGCGGCAAACGACAGATCGATCTCTTCGCGGATGGCGCTGAGCGTGCGCTCGATCTCGCTGCCGCGGCGCAGCACCAGCTCGCGCTCCAGTTCCAGTGCCTTGAGCTGCTGCGTCTGCTCGGCGAGCGCCGCCTCCATCTCGCGGATCGCCTGGCGCAGCAGCGCGTCCGGCTCTTCGAGTCGGTCCAGCACGGCGTGGACATCCGCCGCGAACAATCGGGTGATGCGGTTGACGATCGCCATCGTGGCACTCCAGCTGCGGAAGGTGTGGCCATCTTCGGCAGGGAGCGATTTGCGCAACAGGACCCGTCGTGCAAACTCTCGGCGCGTGGGTTTACATGATGTTTACGTGCGCGGGGTCGTGAGGTCGCTACGCTCCTCGCAATGACGAGATCATGAACCCGTCATTGCGAGCGCAGCGAAGCAATCCAGTGACTCTTCCTGGTTCTCCCGTTGCTCGGATGAAGCAAAATCGCTGGATTGCTTCGTCGCTACGCTCCTCGCAATGACGAGATTCAGACCTTGCGTTCATGCGTCCAACCGAACTTGCTCACAGCCCCAAGAAGCCATGACCCGCAAACCGCGCCTGTTGATTGTCGAAGACGAACCGGCCATCCGCACCGGGCTGGTCGACGTGTTCATTTACCACGGCTACGAGGTCGAGGCGGCGGTCGATGGCGACCAGGGTCTGAGCCGCGCGCTCAGCGGGCGTTTCGATCTGATCCTGCTCGACGTGATGCTGCCGGGCCGCAATGGCTTCGATGTGCTCGCGGCGATTCGTGAGGCCGATCGCGAGCAGGCGGTGATCATGCTGACTGCCAAGTCGACTGACGAGGATGTCGTGCACGGGTTGTCACTGGGCGCCGACGACTACGTGGGCAAGCCGTTTTCGATCGCGCAACTGGTGCTGCGCGTGCAGGCGGTGTTGCGCCGTGCGCATGTCGGACTCGAGAACGAGGGACAGATTACGTTGCGCGGCGATTGCCAGGTCGACGCGCGCAATCTGTGCGCTCATACCCCAGGCGGCGACATCGCTTTCACCCGTCGCGAGATGGAGGTCCTGCAGTACCTGGCGGCGCACGCCGACCGCCCCGTGCCGCGCGAAGAACTGCTGCACAAGGTGTGGGGCTACGCGCGCTACCTCGAGATCGAAACGCGCACGGTCGATATCCACATCGCCAAGTTGCGCCGCAAGATCGAGCCCGATCCGCGCCAGCCGCGGCACCTGATCACGGTGCGTACCGGCGGCTACCGCTTGTTGTTGGAGACCTGAAATGCGTGGGCGACCCGGCCACGGCTACAGCCCGGCGCGCCTGCGTCTGGTGCTGGTCCTGCTGGTGCTTGCGCTGGCCGTGCCGAGCGCGGTGCTGGTGTGGCAGACACAGTTGCAGTTGCGCTGGGAATCGCTGCACCAATACCGCACGCTGGCCGAGGAACTCGCGACGCGCATCGACATCGAGCTGCAGCGACTGATCGCCATCGAGGAAGCGCGGGCCGAGGGCGATTACCAGTTCCTGGTGCTGGCTGGCGATCCGAACACCTCGAAGCTGGTGCAGCGCTCGCCGCTCGCGCAGTTGCCCGTTGCGGGCAGTTTCCCGGGGCTGGTCGGGCATTTCCAGGTCGACAGCGAAGGCCGCTTTTCGACGCCACTGCTGCCCGAGTCGGTCGGCGACCAGGAAGGTCTGGGTCTCGATGACCGCGAGCTGGCCCAACGCACAGCCGTGCGCCAGCAACTTTTCGAGGTGCTCAGTCGCAACCAGATGGTGGCACCGGTACGCGAACGCCTGGCCGCGGACAAGTCGGCAGGCGCCAGCCGGCGCGCGCAGGCCGGTGGAAGCGATGCGCGCGTAAACGAGGCGGCCTACACGGAAGGCGAGAGCGACTACCAGGGACAGGCGGCCTTCGACCAGTTGAACACGGTCGCTCAAGCCAGGGACCGGCAACAGGTCGGTCGACTCGGTCGCGTCGATGAACTGCGTCTCGGGCGCGCCTATGTCGAATCCGGCAAGAAGGATCAGAGCGGGGCCGATGCGGATGAGGTGCAGGCGTTGTCCAACGCCGTCGCCCGCGGCAAGCGGACCGAGCAAAGCGCGCTGCTGGAGAAGGTCGCCGTCGATGAGCTTGAGGATGCCAGGTTGAACCCTGGTCGCGTGCGCATCTTCGAGAGCGAAGTCGACCCGTTCGAGTTTGCGCTGCTGGACAGCGGTCATGGCGTGCTGTTCCGCAAGGTCTGGCGCGACGGCCAACGCACGATCCAGGGCGTACTGATCGAGCAGGGCGCGTTCATCGACGGTGTGATGGCCAAGTCCTTTCAGGGAACCGCGCTATGGGAAATGAGCGATCTGCTCATCGCCTGGCAGGAGGACGTGCTGCGCCTGATTCCCGGTGCGGTCCAGGGTCGACGTTTGAGCAGCGTGCGCGAAGTCAGTGGCGAATTGCTCTACCAGACCCGGTTGTCGGCGCCGCTCGACCGCCTGCAATTGATCTGGAGCATCAAGCGACTGCCCGCCGGACCCGGCGCGCGCATCGTCTACTGGGCCAGCGCGCTGCTGTTTGTCGTGTTGTTCGGCGGCCTCTACGTGCTCTATAGGCTCGGCTTGCGACAGATCCTGCTGGCGCGCCAGCAACAGGACTTCGTGTCGGCCGTCAGCCACGAACTGAAGACGCCGCTGACCTCGATCCGCATGTATGCCGAGATGCTGCGCGAAGGTTGGGCCGACGAAGACAAGAAGCGCAGCTACTACGCATTCATCTTCGACGAGAGCGAGCGCCTGTCGCGACTGATTGCCAATGTGCTGCAACTGGCGCGCATGGAGCGCAGCGATTTCCGGCTGGACCTGAAACCGGTGCGCATAGGCACGCTGATGGACTTGCTGCGCTCGAAAATCCATACGCAGATCGAACGCGCCGGATTCGAGGTCGAGTACCGCATCGACGAGGCCTGTGCGGAGAACGAAGTCAGGGTGGATGCCGACGCCTTCAGCCAGATCCTGATCAACCTGGTGGACAACGCAATCAAGTTTTCCCTCGCCGGGCCCGAACATCGCCTCGAGATAACCGTCGCGTGCACCAGCAGCGCCGCGGTCATCAGCGTGCGCGACTACGGTCCGGGCGTTCCCAGATCGCAGATGAAGAAGATCTTCCAGTTGTTCTACCGCAGCGGCAGCGAACTCACCCGCGAATCGCTTGGCACCGGCATCGGTCTGGCGCTGGTGCGCCAGTTGGCGCAGGCGATGCGCGGCGAGATCGACGTCATCAACCGCGAACCCGGCGCCGAGTTTCAGTTAACGCTGCCGTTGCAGGAGCGACGTGTGCGTCGCGACCAGTGAGACATCGGGGCCATTCGTGGCCCCGGTCGCGACGCAAGCGTCGCTCCTACCGAACATGGCGCAACAGTTTGATTTGTAGGGCGTGCAGTTTGAGGGCACGAGGGCACGAGGGCACGGAAGAGCTCAAGCTTGCTTCGAAACTGCTTCTACGTGCCCTCGTGCCCTCTTGCCCTCCAGTTCGATGCGCGAATAAGCGCACCGCCAGGGGCGACCGGGACTCCTACATGGTCTCGATCAGTTGGTCCTTCTCCGCCCAGATCCCGTTGATCCAGGTTTGGAAGCGTTCACGCACGGCGAGGTCGTTTTCGTAGTTGCCGCCGAGCAACTCGCGCGGGATCTCGCGCCGCTGCACGTGGATGCGCACGCGACTGACGCGCCCGGACAACAAATCGGTCAGGGTAGGGCGGCCATCCGGGTAGACGATGGTGATGTCGATGATCGAGCGCAGTGTTTTGCCCATGGTTTCCAGCACAAAGGCAACGCCGCCGGCCTTGGGTTTCAGCAGGTGTTTGAACGGCGACTGCTGACGGGCGTGCTTGGCCGGCGTGAAGCGTGTGCCTTCGACAAAATTCATCACCGACACCGGCAACTCGGCGAATTTCTGGCACGCGCGGCGGGTGGCCTCCACATCCTTGCCGCGCAGTTCCGGGTGTTTCTCGAGGTGCTCTTTGGAGTAGCGCTTCATGAACGGGAAATCGAGCGCCCACCAGGCCAGGCCAAGGAACGGCACCCAGATCAACTGGCTCTTGATGAAGAACTTGAGGAACGGGATGCGCTGGTTGCAGACGTACTGCAGCACCAGGATGTCGACCCAGCTCTGGTGATTGCTGAGCACCAGATACCAGCCGTCGCGTTTGAGGTGTTCGCTGCCTTCGATCTCCCAGCGCTGGTCGCGGGTGAACAGCCGGATCGTGGCGTTGTTGATGCCGATCCAGGTTTCGGCAACCAGAATGATCGCGCGGTTGAGTCGCCGGCGGACCGCGCGTAGCGGCAAGATCAGCTTGAACAGCGCCAGCGTCAGCAATACCGGGACGAGAACAACCGTGTTGACCATCGCCAACATCGAGGCCAACAGCAGGATCACGGCACCTGGCAGGAATGACAACATGACAACGATCGGTAGTGATGGAGTCGAGCGCGTGGCGCGTTCGGGTCGCGAGGCTACCACCGGAATTCACCTGATCGGTATGCGCCAGGTCAAGCACTTGCGGCAAACCCGTAGGAGTCACGGCCGCCCCTGTCGGTGCGGGCGCACCAGCCGAACGAAAAACAACGCATCAAACTGGCGGCGACCATGTGGACTGCGTTTTTTTTCCGCAAAGGACGCAAAGGACGCAAAGAGAGCCAAGAACCAGGATGTTGATGTTCTGTTGGCTTTGCTTTCCTTTGCGTCCTTTGCGGAAAAATCTCTTCTTTCAGATGCTTGCTTTATGGGAGCGGGTTCCAACGCCGAGCTTCCGCTTCGGACTGGCGCGGAGCTCGCAGGCAGAGCCCGCTCCCACAGTCATCGAAGCTGCAGCAGCACCAGCGTCTCGAAGTGCGTCGTGTGCGGAAACATGTCGAATACGCGCGCGGCGACGATGCGGTAGTTGGGCATCGAGGCCAGGTCGTTGGCCAGCGTTTCGATGTTGCAGCTCGAGTAGACCAGCGTCGATGCGGCACTCTGGTTCAGCCAGCCGGCGAGTCGCCCGCCGATGCCACGTCGCGGCGGATTGACGATCACGCATTCGGCCACCGCAGGCTGCGCGCAGGCCCAATCGGCGGCGTCGGCGCGGATCCATTCGATTGCCGGATTGCTGATCCGCGCCGCCGCGATCGCCTCGGCGGTGCTCTCGACAGCGACCACGCGGCGCCCGGGGCTGTATGCATGCAAGGCGAAGCCACCGACGCCGCAATACAAATCCCACACGGAAACGGGTTGGCGTTCGCCGATCCACTCACGCGCCTGCTGGTAAAGGGCCGCGCCGACCACGCTGTTGGTCTGCAGGAAACTGCGCGGCGTCAACCGGAATTCGGTGTCGTTGAGACGGCAGCGCACGCTTTCGGTCGCCGTCAGCAGGATTTCGGTGTCGCCCTCGGTCACCGCCTTGTGTTCGGGCAGCAGATTGATCGACACCACGCGCAGCGCCGGTAGCGCTACTTGCAAGGCGGCAATCTGCTTGCTTATGCGTTCGACGGATTCGCGCGAACGCAGCACGAAACGCAACATCAGTTCGCCGGTGCCCGGCGCTTCGGTCAGCAGCGCGTACTTGGCTTCGCCGCGACGCGTGCCGAGGTCGTACGGCGGTACGCGGGCGGCGATCAGCGCGGCGCGAATGCCGGCAAGAGCCGCTTGCATCGTCGGCGGATACAACGGGCACTGCATCAGATCGACGCCCGCGCCGTGGCCATTCAGCAGACCCAGCGTCGGTGCATCGACGCTGCCGCCAATCGCCATCTTCGCCTTGTTGCGAAAGCCCGATTCGGGACTCCGCACCGGCGACCACCATTGGGCCGGCGAGAATCGCGACAGCGCCCGTTCGGCGATGGACTGCTTGCGCGCCAATTGATCGTCATAGGGCAACGGCAGTTCGCTGCAGGAACGGCAGCGGGCGTTGGCGTAATAGTCGCACTTCATGCGCGTGCGCCTGCAGCCGCGCGTCCGGCGAGGTAACCGCTGGCGAAGCAGGCGGTCAGCAGATAACCGCCAGTCGGCGCCTCCCAGTCGATCATCTCGCCGGCGCACCAGACATTCGGCAACTGGCGCAGCATCAGATCGTCAGTCAATTCGTCGAAATCGATGCCGCCGGCGCTGCTGATGGCTTCCTCGAGCGGCCGTGCGCGCAGCAGGCGAATTGGCAGGGCCTTGATCGCCCGCGCCAGGCGATCGGGTGCGTCGAAGTCGGCTTTGTCGGCGCACTCGTGGAGCAGGGCCGCCCTGGCGCCTTCAAGTCCGCAGGCGCGCCGCAGATGCTCGCTGCGGGTGCGTTTGCCGCGCGGCGCGGCCAGCGCCTGCGTCAGTTGCGCCTCGCTGCGGTTGGGCGCGAGGTCGGCGATCAGGTCGACGGCGCCGTCGCGGTCGATGGCATCGCGCAGCCGGGCCGACAGCGCATAGATCGCGCTGCCCTCGACGCCATACGCGGTGATCACGAACTCGCCGGTCAGTGCGCTGTCGGGCGGATCGTCGACCAGGCGCAGGCGCACCGACTTGATCGGCGCGCCCGCATGGCGCTCGACAAGATGCGCCGACCAGGCGCACTCGAAGCCACAGTTGGACGGTCGCAGCGGCGCGATCGCGACTCCGCGCCCGCCGATGGTGTCGGTCCAGCGACCGTCGGACCCCAGGGCCGACCAACTGCCCCCGCCCAGCGCCAGCACCACGGCGTCGGCGGTCGCATCGACGATTTCGCCGCCGTGGTTGAAACGCAAGGCGCCGGAATCGGACCAGCCAGACCAGCGATGAGCCATGTGCAGCGCCACGCCCTTGCCGCGGATTCGGCGCAGCCACGCCCGCAGCAGCGGTCCGGCTTTGAAATCGGCAGGAAACACACGCCCGGAACTGCCGACCACCGTCGGATAACCGAGATCGTGCGCCCATTGCCGCAGCGCGCCGGCGTCGAACTGCCCCAGCCAGCGTCCGACTTCCGCGGCGCGCTCGCCATAGCGACTGACGAATGCCCCCGGAGGGTCGCTGTGCGTCAGGTTCAGCCCGCCCTTGCCGGCAATCAGGAATTTGCGCGCCACCGATGGCATCTGCTCGTACAGGGAAACCTCGGCGCCGGCATCGCGCGCGGATTCGGCGGCCATCAGTCCGGCCGGACCGCCGCCGATGACGGCTACCCGGCACAGCGCTGTCGCCGGGTTACCAACTGCCGACATTGGGCATCGAAATCCATGGCTCGCACGGCGTCAACGCGGGGCCGCGCTGCAGCAGTTCGATCGAGATCAGGTCGGGTGAGCGCACGAAGGCCATGCGGCCGTCGCGTGGCGGTCTGGCGATGGTCACGCCGGCATCCATCAGCTTCTGGCACAGGGCGTGAATGTCGTCGACGGCGTAGGCCACGTGCCCGAAATTGCGCGCGCTGCCGTAGTCCTCGTCGTCGTAGTTGAAGGTCAGTTCCAGTTGGGCGTCGTCGTCGCCTGGGGCAGCCAGGTACACCAGCGTGAAGCGACCTTGAGGGCTGTCCTTGCGTGCGACCTCACGCAGGCCGAGCAATTCGTAGAATCGCAGCGACGCGGCGAGATCGCGCACGCGGACCATGGTGTGCAGATACTTCACGTCGACTCCGATGCTGGGCCGGCTTTCGCCTGGATGCCCTATTTTAGGCGGTGTTCGCGCAGACTGGAGATACGAACTGAACGGACGTGAGCTGACATGACCCGGAGGAATCGCTTGATGCGGATCGGCTGTATGGCGCTGCTGGCGCTGCTTGCGGCCTGCGCCGCCACGCCCGGCAGCGGCGACTTTGCCCAGGTGGAGCCCGCCGCGGTGGCGCCGGCGCCGATCGATCTCGACGCCAATCTGGCGCGATTGAGCGAGTGGTTCGCCGGCGAGTGGGACAACTACGAGCAGGTGGTTGCGGCCAGAGAGCAGCCGCAGGGGGTCGGCGCGTCGCCGCACGAGCGGGTGCACGCGCTGTTTCTGCCGGTCAGCGTGCCGGCCATCGGCGGCTCCGTGTTTTTTGCCCGACAGACGCTGGACGACGACCCGGCCCGCGTGTTCCGCCTGCGGCTGTATCGCTTTGCGGTCGATCCGAAGGCCGACGCGATCCGCCTCGACCAGTACAGTTTCAACAACGAGAAGGCCTGGCGCGATGCGCACCGTGCACCGCAGACTCTGGCGCAGTTGAGCAGCGGCGACTTGCGCTATTCGCCCGATTGCGCCGTTTACTTCAGGTTCGACGCGGCGGCCGAAGAATTCCTCGGCAGTACCCTGGAAGGTGCCTGCAAGGTGGCATCCGAACGCCTGGCCAAGGCGGTGATCGTGGAAGATCGGCTGCAACTCGGTCGCGACAAGTTGTGGATCCTCAGCACCGCGCGCGACGAGGCCGGCCGCCTGATCTACGGCAATCCGCAGGGCATTCCGCACAAGCAGCGCAAGGTGCGCTACTTCCGCGGCTGGATCGCGATCAACAAGGCAGGCGCCGATGCCGGCCCCGAACAGCGCAGCTTCCACACGCTTCGCGACGTGGTGCTGCACAGCGAGGGCCGCGTGGTCCCGATTGTCATGGACGATGGTCGCCGCAGCGGATACTCGGTGCAGATCGCGCGCCTGAGTTTCCAGGGCGACAGCGTGCGCGCGCTGACCTTGAACCTGCTCAACGACGCCACCGGGTTACCGGTCTCCTACGCCTGGGCCGATCCCGCGAGCAAGCGCATCGGCATCAACCTGAAGTGGTTCCAGAGCGACTTTGTCGAGATCGACGGCGACTCGCGGTTCGAACCGGTGACAACCCGATAGCCGCGGCGCGTGGATGCCGTGCCGGCGGTGGATGCGAGTCGCCGGCGGCGCCGAAATGTCCAGGCGCAACGCGGCGCACACGAGGGCTGAAGTGGCGCACCCACTCCACCGTCGCGTAACCGATTGTCGCCGATCGCCAGGCTGCGCGTGCAGCGCCTGAACAAGGTTCGCGACTTGATCAGCAGCAAGCGCCGGACGATTGCCGAGGCTCGGCGACATTGCGGTTTCGACAATCCGAGCGACCTGTACCAATTTCATCGCGCCCGGTTCGGCGCAGGCAAAGTTCCAGAACGCAGGGCCCGTGCTATGGTCAAACCGGGTTTGTCCGGAGGCTCCATTCAGTCGGCTGGGATCACCGGCCCTGGCGGACTCCAGCGCCTGCCGGCCGCCTTGATCGGTCGGGTCTCGGGCAGCGACGCGCCGCAAGTGGTGCTGGTGCAACTCCGCTTTCATGGCCAGAATCGGGCCCCGGTCAGCCATTTTGGCGCCAGCTCGCATACGACCGAACAATCCTGCGAAGGTAAGCCAACATGTCGCTGCAACTGCAAAACACCAACCTTGATTCAAGCCACGGTCGTGCTTCTGTTCAAGTGAACGCACGCGGAGTGTCGGCTGGTCGTCCCGGGGAAGGTGCTTTCGCACGGCACGGGTGGCAACGCTGGCGAACCATTCTGGCAGCTGGCTGCGCTCTGTTGGGCATGTCACTGGCGCATGCTGCCCAGGTGCAGCATCTGAATACCCAGACCGCCACTGCGAGTGGCGCCGGTGCCACCGGCACGCCCTCCATCGCGTCCTTCAATATTCCCAGCGGCAAGAACCGCGTGCTGTTCATCTGGCCGACTTTCGAGCGCGACCACTGCTCGCCGACGGACGCCAGCAACGGCTTTTGCAACTCCGGCAACACGGCTGGCTTCGGTCTCGGCGACAACTGGCCCGAGCCACGCACCGGCACGCCACCGTCCACCACCAGCAACAACCAGCTCACCGCCCGGGTCGTCGGCCCAGGCGGCACCATCAACAAGCAGAACGCACTGGTGATCGGTGGCACGCCCAGCGGCGATACCCGCTTCATCAATATCAGCTCATCGCCCAGTGGGTCGCCTGCGGGCACGGCGTACTTCGGTCTCAGCAGCTTTCACATCGTGCTGTTCGAGAACGAGATCAACACCTTGCTGGATGGTGCCGCCTCGGGCACGGTCAGCATCAGTCTGCCGGATACCAGTACGCCCTCGAATGCGGGCGATGACGCGTTGCTGATCGCCTCGGTCTATCAGAACGTCGAACAGACGGTCACGGGCTTCGTGCGCAACGCCACGGCGACTGCACAGGTCACACTCGGCACGCCGGGAAATTCCTCGCTCGCGCCCGCTGCCTACGATGCCGGCCAGGCGCCGGATGAAGCCGATGACGGCAAGCTGGTGATGGGTACGAGTTCCAGCACGGAAGGTTTCGTCACGCCCGCGGGTCACGTCGCGCTGGCGACACTGTCGGTCACCAACGCCGGTGGCACCTATGACGCCCCCGTCGATAACGTCAACAACGAGCCGAACGGTCTATCCGGCGCTGGCTACTTCCGCAACGGGGGCGCCACGCCTGGCAGCCTTTACACGCTGCAGTTGGGCGGTACGGCGGCGACCCTCACTCACGGTGCGACCAATGCTTCGTTCCTGCTTGAATCGGATAACGCCGACGTCGGCGATGCGCCGATCAGCTACGGCAATCCCACGCACACGCTTTCCGGGATCCGCCTCGGCGCCAGTGTCGACGCCGACAGCGCATTGCTGAACGGCCCGAATGCCACCGGCGACGACACCAACAACACCGACGACGAGAACGGTGTGAACGTGCCACCGCTGCTGCCGGTGGGCGACACCGCCGTGTTGCCGGTCTCGATCCAGAACGCTGGTGGTTTCCTGAATGCCTGGTTCGACTGGAATGCCGATGGCGATTTCAACGACACCGGCGAACAGGTAGTCAGCAACCAGGCCGTCGCTGTCGGCACCGTGAACCTCAACATCGCGGTCCCATCGACTGCGACCAGCGGCCCTACCTTTGTCCGCTTCCGCGTGTGCAGCAACAACACCGCAACGGACAACTGCGCCACGCCGGTCGGGACCGTGCAGAGTGGAGAAGTCGAGGACTATCAACTCAGCCTGGCGCGAGCGCTGACGCTGAGCAAAACCACGTTGGGCGGCTTTGCCGGACCCTTCGGCTTCACCCTCACGAACACACTGCAGACCACCGGCAGTGTCAGCACCACTGCGGCGGCGTCGCCGACCCAGGTCGACGGCAATACCTCGGCGGCGGGAACTCAGGTCTACGCCATCGTCTCGTCGGCTTCTGCCGTTGCCATCACCGAAAGCAGCATCCCGGCCGACTGGTCGCTCACTTCAGTCGCCTGCACGAATGCATCCGGAACCAGTGTCGGCAGCCTCGCCGGCAGCACGTACACGATCACCAGTGCCGAGATCGCTGCCAGCGGCAGCTTCAGTTGCAACTTCACCAACACCCTCTCTGGGTCCGACCTGGTGGTCACCACCCTCGCCGATAATGTGGCTGCACCGCCGGTCGGCAGTCTGCGCGCGGTACTCAATTCCGCCAACGCTTTGGGCAGCGCAGCCTCGGTGACCTTCAACATTTCTGGCGGCGGCACCATCAACCTGGCGGGCGCGTTGCCGATCCTGCGCAACCCGAACGGCATCAGCATCGACGGCAGCAACGGCGGCCAGGGCGCCATCGTGATCGACGGCGGCTCGTCGTCCGCGACCACCGGCGACCGCATCTTCTTGCTCGGCGTGCGTGGCAGCGACAACACCGGACTCACCGCCACACCCGGCGCCAACTGGACGATTTCCAACCTGACGCTGCAGAACGGCAATGCGCGAGGCGGCGCGGGCGGCACCGGCAGCAGCATTTCGGGTGGTTGGAGCGGTGGCGGCGGCGGGGCCGGCCTCGGCGGGGCGATCCTCGTCAACGAGGGCAGTGCCACGCTGAGCAACGTGCAGTTGCTGAACAACCGCGCGACCGGCGGAAACGGCGGCATCCTCAGCGCGGCTGTCGCGGAGGGCGGCTCGGGCGCCGGTGGCGGCATGGGCGGCAATGGTGGCAATGGCAGTTTCTACAATGCCGGCGGCGGCGGCGGCTTTGGCCTCGGCGCCGATGGCGGTGTTGGGTCTGGCGGCGCCGGTAGCGCTGGTTTGTTGACTGGTGCACTGGCTGGCGGCGCGGGCTCGGGTTCCGGCTTTGGAGCCGGCGGCAGCAACGGTGGTGGCGGCGGTGGCTCGAACGCCAATCAAAATGGCGGCGGCGGCGGCCCGGGCGGCGAAGCCGGCACCACCGGTGGCCCTCCTGGCGGCGCCGGCAAAGGCGGCAACGGCGCCTTCGGCGGTGGTGGCGGCGCAGGTGGGGGCAATAACACCCAGTTGGGCGGCTTCGGCGGCTATGGCGGTGGCGGCGGTGGCGCCGGGGCTGGCGACGGTGGCAACGGCGGCTTCGGCGGTGGCGGTGGTGGCGGCTCGAGTGGTGGCACGGCCGGCTTCGGTGGTGGCAGTGGCGCGGGCGGCTACCAGGGCGGTGGCGGCGGCGCTGGTCTGGGCGCCGCGGTATTCGTGCGGCAGGGGGCGACGCTTGAGATTCTCGGCGCTACCGGCTTCACCGGCGGCGCCGTATCCGGCGGCAGCGCCGGTACGGGCGCGGTCTCGGGTCAGGGGATCGGTACCGTTGGGTTCCTTGCCGGCAATCTGACGTGGACGGTGCCCAGTGGCCAGACAGTGACACTGGGAGCAGGGCAGACCCTCGGCGGCGGCAGCGGTTCGCTGGTCAGCGGCGGCCTGACCAAGAGCGGCCCCGGCACCCTGGTGCTGAACGGCGGCACCAACTACGTGGGTCCAACCACAGTGGCGGCCGGCCAACTGCAGATCAACGGCAGTTCGCTGGGAACCGGCGCAATCAGCGTGGCCAACGGCGCCACCCTGGCCGGCACCGGTACGCTCAGTGGTGCCACCAGTGTGGCCAGTGGTGGCACCCTGGCCCCGGGTCAGGGTGCGCCGGGCCGTCTCAACGCGGCCAGTGTGAGCCTGGTGGCAGGAGCTACCTTCGCCGCCGAGATCGCCGGCGCCACGGTCGCCACCCAGTACGACCAGCTCGACATCACCGGCACGATCAATCTCGGCGGTGCCACTCTGGCGCTGTCCGGCGCGTTTGTGCCCACCAGCGGGCAGAGCTTCGTGCTGATCGACAACGACGGCGTCGATGCGGTGAGCGGCACCTTCGCCGGCCTGGCGCAGGGCGCCACGCTGGTCTTCAATGGCGTCAACTTGACCATTGACTACAGCGGCGGCGACGGCAATGACGTGGTGCTCGGCGTGGTGCCCAACCCCTCCGTCAGCATCGCAGTGTCTCCCGCCAGCGTGCTCGAAGACGGCGCCACCACCCTGAGCTTCACCGTTACCCGCAGCCCCAGCCTGCCGACGGCCACCACGGTCAACATCAGCACCGGAGGCACCGCGACCTCAGGGCTCGACTACACCGGCGCAGTGGCAACCGTGGTGATTCTGGCCAATGCCACGACCGCGACGATCACCATCGACCCCACGCCGGACTCCACCATTGAGCCGGATGAAACCGTGATCCTGACAGTCGAACCCGGCAGCGGCTACACCGTGGGCAGCCCGTCCAGCGCCACCGGCACGATTCAGAACGACGACGCCGACTTCACCGTCACCACCACCGCCAACAGCATCGTGGTCACCGACAGCAGCAGCAACGGCAGCACGCTGCAGGCCAGCGAGCCGTCGGCCAACAACCTGCGTTTCGATGCCGCCGGCCGGACTTTCAGCGTCAACGGCGGCGCCCCGATCAGCGGCAATTCCGGCAACCTTGCGCTGGCCGGGATCACCAGCATCAGCGTCAATGCGACGGGCGGCGTCTCAGTGGCCAGCGGTGCCAGCTTCAACATCGGCGCCTCGACCTATGCCTCGGCCAGTTCGATCACGCTGGCGGGCGGCACGCTGAATACCACCGGCACCACGGCGATCGTCAACGCGCCGATCGTGCTGACGGCCGACAGCGACGTGGCCGGCACCATGACGCTGTCGGGCGCCATCAGCGGCGACTTCACGCTGCGCACATTCGGCTCCGGCAACTACCGCTTCGCCAGCACCGCCAGCACCTTTGCCCGTCTGCAGATCACGTCCGGCACGGTGCTGTTGGCGGGCAACAACACCCTGCCGCCGCAGATCGACATTTTCAATTCCTCCTCCTTCGATCTGAATGGTTTCAGCCAGACGGTCGACTTCTACGCCAGCAGCGGTAGTACCCTGAACACCGGCGTGGCCGCCAACCTGAGCATCGGGATGGCCGGCAGCGCGTCGAGCTTCGGCTCCGCCAATTACACCGGCCAAATCAGCGGCCCGATCAACCTGACCATCGCCGCAGGCGCCGACCAGACCCTCGGCAGCAACAGCAGCAGCTATACCGGCACCACCAATGTGCTTGGCACGCTCCGCATCACTGGCATCAACGCGCTGGGCGCCACCGGTGCCGGCAATGGCACCACGGTCGCGGCCACTGGCGTGCTCGATTTTCGCAATGTGGGCTATGCCGGCAGTGAGTCGCTGACAGTGAATGGCGGAACATTGACGACAGGCACTGGCGTCAGCAGCTTCCCGGGGTCCATTGTCCTGAACACCAGCTCTGCCATTTTCAGCGTCGTGGGCAGTAGCACGCTGACCCTCGGTGGCGTGATCAGCGGCAGCCAGGGTTTCGACAAGACGGACGGTGGAACATTGGTCTTGACGCAGGCCAATACCTTCAACGGCCCAATCGTGAGCAGTCTTGGCAATCTGAGACTCATCGGGAGCACCGCGGTATCCAGCGCCGTGACCATCAACAATGGCACGCTCTCAGGCACCGGCACGATAGGTGGCCCCTTGAGCATGAGCGATGGCAATTTGTCTCCCGGCGTGGCCGCGACCACCGGGATCCTGCATACCGCCAATGTGGTGCTGGCGCCGGCGGCCATCAATGTCTTACTCGACATCACTGGCCCCACGCTGGGCAGCGAGTACGACCAACTCGACGTCAACGGCACGATCGACCTCGGCAGCGCCAACTTGCTCGTGGGCGGCAGCTTCGTACCCAGCATCGGCCAGAGCTTCACCGTGATCGACAATGACGGCAGCGATGCAGTGACCGGCACCTTCGCCGGCCTGCCGGAAGGCGCAACCCGCGTTTTCAACGGCGTACCGCTGGTCATCAGCTATGTGGGTGGCGACGGCAACGATGTGGTGCTGACCGCGGTACCGATTCTGGTCAGTATCGCGGTGGCACCGACCTCGGTGCTGGAAGATGGTCCTGACAATCTGGTCTTCACGGTCACGCGCAGCGTGAGTCTGCCGACGGCGACGTCCGTGAACATCACCACCGGCGGTACCGCGACCGCCGGCACCGACTACACCGGCAATGTCGCGACCGTGACGATTCCGGCCAATGTCACGACTGCGACGATCACCATCGACCCGACCCCGGACAGCACGGTGGAGCCGGATGAAACCGTGATTCTGACCGTCGCGCCGGGCAGCGGTTACACGGTGGGCAGCCCGGATAGCGCCACCGGGACGATCCAGAACGACGACGACCCCTGCGCGACGTTTACCTTCCCCTACACACTGGTGGGTGCCGACAACACGGCGCGGGTGACCAACCTGCGTCAGGCGATCGAGTGCGCGAACCTCAACGGTAGCGCCGATGTCATCGACCTGAACGGCCAGACCTTGACCCTGACGAATGCCTTTGCCGACTACTCCGGCGGCACCGCCCTGCCGGAGATCACCAGCGTGCTGACGCTGCGCAACGGGACGCTGCTGCGCGACAGCGGCGCGCCGCAGTTCCGCTTCCTGGCGATGAATGCCGCGGCCGATCTCGTCCTCGATGGGATCACGCTGCAGGGAGGCAACCTGGCGACCGGCACCGCGGGCGCGATCAGAAACACGTCGGGTGACCTGACCCTGATCAACAGCTCGGTCATCGGCAGCAATGCCGAATTCTCCGGCGCGATCTACCATGAGATCGGTGAGCTCACGATCATCGACAGCGTGCTGTCGGGGAACACCACCGAAAAGAACGGCATCCTCACCAATGGGGAAGGCACCGTCACGATCATCGACAGTACCTTGTCCGGCAACACCCAGTCGCTTGCGTCCAATTCCGCGGGCGTGCTGTTCAACTTCCAGGCGACGGCCATCGTCCTGGGCAGCACCTTCTCGGGCAACAGCACCGGGGGCGGCGGCGGCGCGATCCACAACTTCTTCGGAACCGTGCACATCGCGAACAGCGCCTTCGCCGGCAACACTGCCAGCTCTTTCGGTGGTGCCCTGCTCAACAACAACGGCACGATGACGGTTGCCAACAGCCGGATCACCGGTAACGCGGCCGGCAATCTCGGTGGCGGCCTGCGCAACCAGGGCGGCTCGCTGACTGTGAGCAACAGCACGATCGCCAGCAACAGCGCGCCCACCGGCGGCGGCATGTCGATCACCTCCGGCACCTCGTCGTTGGTCAACAGCATCTTGTGGGGGAACAGCACCACCGACACCCTGACGGGGACGATAGTCAGCTACAGCATCGTCGAGGGCGGTGCTGCCGGCACCGGCAATCTCGACGCGGATCCGCTGTTCGTCGCGCCGGTCGGCTTTGCCTCGGCCCCGACCAGTGCCGGCGACTACCGCTTGCAGAGCTACAGCCCGGCCACCGACGCGGGCGCCAACGCGGCGGTGCCGGTCGACACCTTTGACGTCAACGGCAACAGCAATACCAGCGAGGACGCCCCCGACCGTGCCGGCAATCCGCGGCGCTACAACGATGCCGGGGTTCCGGACACCGGGCTTGGCACGGCGCCGATCGTCGACATGGGCGCTTATGAGCGGCAGACCGATACGCCCTTCCAGGCCGATCTCTCCATCACCAAGACGGACGGCCAGACCTCCGACGTACCGGGCACCTCGATCACCTACACCGTCGTGGCCAGCAATGCCGGCCCGGTGGCGGTGGCGAGTGCGACGGTGGCGGACACCTTCCCGGCCAGCATCACGGGTGTGACCTGGACCTGCGTGGGCGCGGGTGGCGGCACCTGTCCGGCCTCGGGCAGCGGCAACCTCAACGCCAGCGTTGACTTGCCGGTGAGCGGCACAGTGACCTTCACGGTGACCGGTACGATCAGTGCGGCGGCGACCGGGACCTTGAGCAACACGGCGACGGTGAGTTCGGCGGTGACCGACCCGAACCCGGGCAACAACAGCGCCACCGACACCACCACGCTGACGCCACAGGCTGATCTCTCCATCACCAAGACCGACGGCCAGACCACGGCGATTCCAGGCACCTCGATCACCTACACCATCGTGGCCAGCAATGCGGGTCCGAGCAATGTGGCCAGCGCAACGGTGGCGGACACCTTCCCGGCGAGCATCACGGGCGTGACCTGGACCTGCGTGGGCGCGGGTGGTGGCAGCTGCCCGGCCTCGGGCAGCGGCAACCTCAGCGCGACGGTCGGCCTGCCGGCGGGCGGCAGCGTGAGCTTCACGGTGACCGGCACGATCAGCGCTTCGGCGACGGGAACCTTGAGCAACACGGCGACGGTGACGTCGGCGGTGACCGACCCGAGCCCGACAAATAACAGCGCCACGGACACCAGCACGCTGGTCGGCCTGCCACAGTTGAGTATCAATGACGTCAGCGCCAACGAGGGCAACAGCGGGACCACGCAGTTCGAGTTCATCGTGAGCCTGTCCAGCCCCGCGCTGGCGGGCGGCGTCAGCTTCGACATCGCAACGGCTAATGGCACGGCGATCGCGGGCAGCGACTACCAGAGCCGCTCGCTGACGGGTCAGACGATTGCGCAGGGTCAGTCCAGCTACAGCTTCACGGTGCTGGTCAACGGCGACACCGTGCAGGAGCCGAACGAGACCTTCTTCGTCAACGTGACGAATGTGGTCGGCGCCAGTGTGCTGGACGGGCAGGGGCAGGGCAGCATCACCAACGACGATCTCGCCGGGATCACGGTCAGCCCGACCACCGGCCTGATCACGACCGAAGCCGGCGGCACCGCCACTTTCACGGTGGTGCTCAACAGTCAGCCCGCAGCCAATGTCAGCATTGCGCTGAGCAGTTCTGACCTAAGCGAAGGCACGGTCGCCCCGAGCAGCCTGACCTTCACCTCGGGCAACTGGTCCAATCCGCAGACCGTCACCGTCACCGGTGTGAATGATCTGATCGACGACGGCAACATCGCCTACTCGATCATCACCGACGCCGCGACCAGCGCCGACGCCAACTACAGCGGCGTCAACCCGGATAACGTCTCGGTCAGCAACACCGATGACGATGCAGCGGCCTTGCTGATCAGCCCGTTGACGGTGAATGTGACCGAAGGCGGAGCGACCGATACCTATACCGTGGCGCTCGCAAGTGAACCGGTGATCGATGCGGTGCTTGAGCTGAGCTTTGGTGGACAAGTGATGCTCAGCACCAATGGCACCGATTTTTTCACCTCGCCGGTGCTGCTGACCTTTACCAGCGCGAACTGGAATTCGCCGCGCACCGTCACCGTTCGCGCAGTGGATGATGCGGTGGTCGAAGGTCCGCACAACACCGATATCGACCATGAAGTGTTGAGTGGTGACGGCGCCTACACCAGCCTTCCGATCACCAGCGTCAACGCCAACATCACCGACAACGACGCGGCTGGCGTTGCGATCACGCAGACCGGCGGTGCCAATGCCGTCAGCGAGTCTGGCGGCACTGACACCTACACCATCGTGCTCGGCAGTCAGCCGACGGCCACGGTCAATCTGGCGATCAGCTTCCCGGCCAGCGAACTGACCCTCAATGGCGATACCGACGGCACCTACAACACCACGTTCACCACCGCGAACTGGGCTACGCCGCAGATCATCACCCTCGCGGCGGTCAACGACCGTGCGCTGGAGGGCGACCACAGCGGCACCCTGACGCATGTCTTCAGCAGCAGCGACGCGACTTACAACGGCGTCACGGCGAATGTCGATGGTGGCGCGGCCAGCAACAGTCTGACGGTGGCGATCAGCGACAATGAATCGGCAGTGCTCGAATGGGTGCCGACCAGCGGCAGTGCGAGCGAAGGCAGCAGCAATATGACATCGGTGCGCCTCGATATCACCGCCGATCCGGTCGGCGGCACGCCGACGCTGGACGGCAGCATCAGCTACACGTTGACGCCGAGTTTCGGCACGGCGGAGGCGGCGGATATCGGCGCCATCAGCGGTTCCTTGTCCTTTACCAATGTCAGTGATCTGGCGAGCAATGCGATCAGCATTGCGCACCTGACGGACACGCTGGTCGAAGGGCCGGAGTTGTATTCGCTGGCGATCACGCTGGGCGCAGCGCCGCTGGGAACCACGGCATCGGCGACGCCGTTTACCGGCACCATCCTCGACGCCAACAGCGCCACCGTCACCTTGAGTGGCAGCGCGACGGTGAGCGAGGCGATCGGCAGTACCGGACTCACGGTGAGCTTGAACACCGGCGCCGGCAATACGCTGGAGAACGCCGTGAGCGTGGCCATCGATCTGGCCGACGGCACCGCGACTTACGCCGGCGGCACGGGCGACTACTTCTTCAATGGGCCGAACAACACGGTCACGGTGAACTTCCCGGCGGGAGCCGCCAACGCTTCCACGCAGAGTGCGTTGGTCAATATCCGCGAAGATGTCTTGGTCGAAGGCACCGAGTCCTTCAGCGCCATCCTGGGCGCGGTCACCGGTGCAGCCGTCGCATCGGGCGGCCCGGTCCCCATCACCATCACCGACAACGATATCGCGGTGGTGAGTTTCCAGAGCCCGAACAGTTCTGTCAGTGAGGCGAGCACACCGCACAGCGTGAATGCCGTGCTGACGATCACCGCAGTGGGCTCAGGCACGCCATCGCTGAGTTCGCCGATCACCGTGCCGGTCACGCAAACGCCGGGAACGGCGGCGACACCTGCCGACTACACGGTACCGACCGTCAGCGTCGCCTTCGCCGCAGCGACGCAAAGCGCGGCGACCCGACCGATCAACATCGCCATCGTCGACGATGCGATCAGCGAAGCCGACGAGAACTTCAGCCTGGGATTTGGTGCCGTCAGCGGTCCGGGCACGGCAGTGGGCAGCCATGTCGTGACCATCCTCGACAACGACAACCCCGGCATCACGGTCACCGAAAGTGCCGGCAACACAATGGTGGCTGAAGGCGGCGCCAGCGACAGTTACACGGTGGTGCTGAACAGCCAGCCGAGCGCCAATGTCAGCATCAATATCGCCTTCGATCCGGCGCAGTTGATCCTGAATGGCGACACCGACGGTGCGCTGAGCTTGCTCTTCACTACGAGCAACTGGAATCAGGCGCAGACGGTCACGGTCGCGGCGATCGACGACACGCTGATCGAGGCCAATCCACACAGCACCCAGATTGTGCAAACGGTGAGCAGCAGCGACCCGATCTATGCAGCGATCAACCCGACCGATGTCTCGGTCAGCATTGTCGAAAACGATGTGCAGGAGATCGTTTTTGCATCGGCCAGCAGCACGGTGGCCGAGACTGCCGGCATCCATGCAGTCAATGTGCGCCTGAACCTGATCGCCAACGGTGCGCCGGGCGGAGTCATCAGCAGCGACATGACTGCTACGGTTAACCTGACACTGGGCACGGCGGAGGCCGGTGACTTCAGTCTGGTCACCACCAGTG